>CAZKPE010000021.1:0-27459 GCA_964554545.1 uncultured Lewinella sp. | reverse complement strand
AGTCCGCTCAGGGCCCGCACGTCACCCAGGAAGAGGTCGTCGACCGCGATCACCGCCGCGGTGGAGTCCGGATTGAACGCCTCGATGTCGAAGGCCATCAGGATGGGCGCGTAGTTGTTGTCGCGCACCGAGCGGCTGATGGCGAGACTGCTGTCGGCTACGGCCTCATAGGATACGGTGCGCAGGTGCAGCTTCTCGTTCACCCGCTGCCAGCGCACCAGTTGCTCGTTGGTTTTCGAGCCGGCATTGACGTAGCCTCCGCCCAGGCCGGCCGGGGTTTTCACGATCCGGCTCACCAAAAGCAGGTCGCGGTCCAGCAGATCGAAGGGGATTTCGAAATAAAAGTTATCCCCCTTCCGATGCACGGTCATCAGGCCCGCGTCGATTTCGGCTCCCTCGGTCAGCTCGGCGTAGGGTTCTTTTTCCTCTTCGGCCGGCGCGATCGTATCCTTCACGACCGTGCTGGCGGTAGGTTCGGCGGGAGGGGCGACGACGCTGCGGGTAGTCTCACAGGCCGACAGGAGCAGGGCGAAAAGCGGAAGGTATCGAGCGATCATACGGCAAGATACCAAGCCTTTGGGATGCCTGACATTGACGCACCGATTGCGGTGGGGGCGGGCGCTGACGCAGGTGCAATCCGGGCTGGTAAAGGGAAAAGCTAGCCGGATGTGCTCTGGCGCAGGTCCAACAGTCCATCGGCCAACTGACGATCGTTTGCCAGTCGGGGCACCTTGTTCTGCCCGCCGAGTTTTCCCCTCTCCTTCATGTACCGGCGGAAGCTTCCGACCGCTAAGGGGGTGAGGCGGAGGGGGCGCAGGACCTTTCCGGCGATCAGGTCGCGGTAATACAGGTTTTCACCGACCATAGCCCGGTCGAGATCGGCGGCGAATGCCTCCGCATCCAAGGGGGGGCGGGCGAATTCCACCAGCCATTCGTGGTAGGGCTCACCGGCCGTCGGGTTCACCTGGGGAGCTACGGTGAACTCGGTGACCTCCACCCGGTGGCGGTCGGCCACTTCCCGCATGGCCTGTTCGACTTCCTTGCCGATGACGTGCTCCCCGAAGGCGGAAATGAAGTGCTTGATGCGACCGGTGACCAGGATGCGGTATGGATTCAGGGAAGTAAAGACTACCGTGTCGCCGATGTTGTAGGCCCACAGACCCGCGCTGGTGCTGAGGATGATCGCATAGTTTTTGCCGATTTCTACCTCGCCCAGACTCAGGCGGGTGGGTTGCGTATCGAATATTTCCTCCGCGGGTACGAACTCGAAAAAGATTCCGCTACCCGTATTTAACAGGAGGCCCGCCTCGGTCTGGCTGTCCTGGTAGGCGATAAAGCCCTCGCTGGCCGGATAGGTCTCGACGCTGGGGATCACATCGCCCACCAGACGTTCCAGCGATTGACGGTAGGGCTCGAAGTTGACGCCCCCGTAGACGAACATTTCCAGGTTTGGAAAAATCTCCTTCACCGTTCGCTTCCCGCTGCGGGCCAGCAGTCGTTCGTAGTACATCTGCACCCAGGGCGGGATGCCGCTGATGAGCCGCATGTCAGCCCCGATGGTTTCATCGACGATGGCTTCCAACTTCGCCTCCCAATCCTCGATGGCGTTGGTCTCGTAGGAGGGCAGTTGATTCCGGCGCAACCAAGCCGGCACTTCGTGATTGACGATTCCGGACAGCCGGCCGGTCGGAATGCCATTCACCCGTTCCATTTCCGGGCTTCCACTCAGGAAGATCATCTTACCGTTCAGCCACCGCCGGTGGCCGGTCTCCGCTACGTAGTTGAACAGGGCGTTGCGGGCGGAGCCGAAGTGATTCGGAAGGCTTTCTCGGGTAATGGGGATGTATTTGACGCCGCTGGTAGTTCCGCTGGTTTTCGCCAGGTAGCGAGGGATGCCCGGCCAACTCACGTTTGCCTCTCCCGCCGCGATGCGGTCCGCGTAAGGACGGAAGCCCTCATAATCCCGAATGGGGACCCGCTTTTTAAAATCGGCATAGGTCGATATTTCCTCGAAGCCGTGGTCGCGCCCGAAGCGGGTGTCATGGGCTGTTTGTATCAGTTCCTTTCGAATCTCCTCCTGTAGCTCGATAGCAAGCCGCGATCGCAATTGGATGCGACGACGGACCAGGTGAGCGTAGGGAAGTAAAGCGGTAGCTAACACGAAAGAGCAGGATTTTTCCGGAGCAGTGCACGTAGGTGAGCACGGGCATCGTATTGGTTAAACAACCTATTCGGGTAGATGCTCACTGCGCTTCCGCTTTCTTCATTTTCCGACTGGTACGCGCGAGCGAGCTTTCTCCGGTGGGAGTCGAAGTTCAACCGATTCCCCCTTGCGCAGATGCAAACTGCCCGTCACCAACCAGGGGTTATACACTTTCAGCATCCGGTAAGTGGTTCCGTTCCGCCGCGCGAAATCCCCAAGGTTATTTACGGTCTTCGTTACCGTCACGGTCCGGTAGCGATCCAGGGGGGCATAGGTTTCATCACTACTCAGTTCGTAGCCGAAAGCGGTGGGGTCACTCAGGATGGTTTTCAACGCCACGATGCGGAAGAGGTACTGCATCGTTTCGGCGTTGATGTCGAGGTCCGTGAATTCTTCGGCTCGCTGCCGGTCCAACCACTTTCTGAGGTTCGGCCCGCCCATATTATAGGCGGCGGCCACCTTGTGCCAGTCACCGAACTGCCGGTAGTAGTCCTTCAGGTACCGGGCGGCCGCCCGGGTAGACTTTTCCAGGTGGTAGCGTTCGTCCACCTCGCCGGTGATGCGCAGTCCGTAGGATCGGGCGGTGGGGGCCATGAATTGCCAAACCCCGCGTGCACCCGCAGGGCTGCGGGCATGCTCCAGGGAGCTTTCGGCGGCGGCCAGGTATTTGAAGTCTGCCGGGACTCCCTCCTCCCGCAGAATGCTATCGATGACCGGGAAAAAACGGGGTGCGCGTTTCAGCAACAGGAAGGTGTTGCGGTGGAAGTAGGCGTTGCGCATCAACTCGAGATCGAGCCGCTCCCGGACATCAAAATTATCCATCGCCAGTGCTTTTCCGGCAAAAGTAAAGGTGTCGGCCAGGGGGAAAGTACGCCAGGCCGACGGACGACTTGCAACGGAAAGTGGAGGCGGTGGCGGCCCCTCGTTCCGTACCGCGGCAAGGGTCAGCCAGGCCAGAAAAAAAACCAGTCCGGCCCCGGCGCCGGCGAGAAATGACTTCATGCGCCCAAGGTAAAAGAAAACTGCCCCGCGCATCCGTTGCCGGCGGCGGGGCAGTCCACACACTATGAGAACACCCATTAATTCGTAGCGACCGGTCAGGCCGCGACCTGTATTCTACTGTAAAGACAAACGGGAGGAAAAAAAGTCGCAGACATAGCGCGTTACCAGCTGTTAAAAAAGCCGTAAAGTCTTTGATTGTCAGGCAGTTGTAATTTTAATGCTCCGAATATTTGACGCCCCCACGACCCAAACATTTTGTATCTTTATCCCATGCTGACGGAAGATAGTGTTCGGGAAGCCATCGACACGGCCCGCATCGAGGACGTGGTGGGCGACTTCGTTAATCTGCGGAGACGGGGAAATAATTACAGTGGGCTCTGTCCGTTCCACAACGAAAAGACGCCTAGCTTTAATGTCAATCCGGCCCGAAATATCTACAAGTGTTTCGGTTGTGGGGTAGGGGGCGATCCGGTGAAGTTCCTCATGGAGCTCGAGCAACTCAGTTTCGTCGATGCCGTCAAATGGATCGCCCGGAAGTACAATCTCAAACTGGAGGAAAAGGAACTCAGCCAGGAGGTGAAAGAGGAACGGCAGGAGCGGGAAAGCCTGCTGATCACCAACGACTTCGCCCGTAAATACTTTGAAGAACAACTACACCAGACCGACGAGGGGAAAAGCGTAGGACTGAGCTACTTCCGTCAAAGGGGGTTTCTGGAGGATACGCTTCGCACCTTCGGGCTGGGGTACGCCCCCGCCCGGGGAAACGGCCTTCTGCGCGCGGCCACCGCAGCCGGCTACGGGGAGCAGCAGTTGGAAAAACTGGGCCTGGCCCGTAACGGTCGGGACTTTTTCTACGACCGGGTCATGTTCACGATCCACAATCTTTCCGGAAAGCCCATCGCCTTCGCCGGACGCATCCTTCGGCGGGATGCCCGTGCCCCCAAGTACGTCAACAGCCCGGAGACCGAAATTTACCATAAGTCGGACGTGCTGTACGGCGTATACCAGGCGCGTCAGTCCATTCGTAAGCAGGATGCCGTGTATCTGGTGGAAGGCTATACCGACGTGATCAGCCTGCACCAGAACGGCATCAAAAACGTAGCCGCCACTTCCGGAACCAGCCTGACGGAAGGGCAGGCCCGTCTTCTGAAGCGCCTCACGGAAAATGTCACCCTCCTTTATGATGGTGACAAAGCCGGCATAAAGGCTGCCCTTCGTGGGGTTGACGTCCTGCTCACCGCCGACCTCAACGTGAACGTGGTCGTTCTTCCCGAGGGGCAAGACCCCGACAGCTACCTGCAGGAGGTCGGCTCCACCCGTTTTCAGGAATACCTGGACCAGACTTCCCGGGACTTCCTGTTTTTCAAGGCCGATCTGTTACTGACCGAGGCGGGGACGCAGGTGGGAGAACGTACGAAAGCCATCCGGGACATTGGTTCGACTCTCGCCCTGGTTAGCGATCCGATCAAGCGGGCGACTTACGTCCAGCAGTTCAGTCAGCGCCTGGGAATCGAGGAAAGCCTGCTGGTCAACCTGGTCAATACCGCCATTGGCGAGCGCCGCAACGAACAGCGCAAAGCCGAGCAACGGGAAGCCCGCCGCCGGGAACGGGAAAACCGACAACGCCCGGCCGGGGGTGCGGACTGGGGCGACCTGGAAGAACCGGGTTGGGTGACGAGTTCCGATGATGAAGCGGCCTTCCCGGACGACATGCCGCAGCCGGATGCTGGCAAAGCGCCCGCTGATGCGCTGCTTACCGGACACGCGTTTCAGGAACGCTACCTGCTTGAATTACTCATACGCGATGGCCAAAAGTTGTACGACGAGGAACAGCAAATCACCGTTGCCGCTTACCTGACGGCCAACGTGAGCGACATCCTGGATGATTTTGATATCCCGGAATACCGTGAAACGATCCAATCGATCCAGAATGAAATGACCCGGCGGGGTGCCCCTCCCGG
The DNA here is from genome assembly GCA_964554545.1 of uncultured Lewinella sp. Lineage (GTDB taxonomy): Bacteria > Bacteroidota > Bacteroidia > Chitinophagales > Saprospiraceae > Neolewinella. Next base: position 22,293 of record CAZKPE010000021.1, on the reverse strand, counting down.
GCGGGAGTGGTACAATCTGCACAAGAACCCGGCGATTCGTGAGTTAGCTGCTGAGGCGCACCAGCGCACCTACACCTACAGTCCGAACTGGAAAGAAAAGTATAACCTCCACCTGAACCAGAAGTGGCCGGAGGACAACCACCGACTGACGGCAGAGATTTTCATCCGAATTTTACGCATGGAAAAGATTACCCGAAAACGCGATGCGAATGCGCGCAAGATTGCCGATCTGGAAAAGGTCGGCGATTGGACGGCCGTGGTGAAACACGCAAAGCTTCAGACGTTGTTAGATAAGCTCCGGGCCGACCTGGCCAGTGAACTCGGTACGGTGGTATTGAGCCGCTGAAGTATTCTCAAAGTCCGCAAGTTACGTGATCAATTCCGCTCCTAATTCCGAATTTCCCGATCCGGCGGCCCTCCCCGCGGTGGGTCTGTTGCCACGATTGGCGGCCTACTTCGTCGATCAGCTGGTCCTGCTGCCCCTAATGTACGGAGTATACGTGTTTATGATCGAGCGGTCTAACCTGGCGGGCGTGGTGATCTTCTGGGGTCTGCAACATCTGTATAAACCCCTATTGGAGGCCCGATTCGGGCAGACTGCCGGTAAGGCGATTCTGGGGCTTCGCGTCGTGAGCCAGCACGATCTCGGGCCGATCACCCTGAACCAGAGCTTCGTGCGCTATTTGCCGTGGGCGGTCATGGGCTTCGCCAACCTGTTCGTGTTGATCCGGGCCTTTCAGTCAATCGAGATCGCCGAGGTCCAAAACCTGGAGACCTACGTCAGTTTCATTACCACCTATCCGCTTACCCAAAATTTTTTGGTCAACCTGTGTAATAATTTCCCGGTCTTTTCCGCGGTTTGGATGATCATGGACCCCTGGCGGCGCGCCCTCCACGACCGCTGGGCGCAAACCTACGTCCTTAAACCCGTAAATACCGCTGAACCTTAAGCAGCTTACTTGGAAAAAGAGAGCTGCTGTTTGACGGAAGTGTAGCCGGCAAAAACGCCTAATCCCCGCTCCACATTATCAAACAGAATAACGGGCTCGGTCACTCCCGGCAGGCCGGGGCGTGTACTTTGATCCAGGCTGCGACGGTAGCGGTAGTATTCAGGGGAGACCGTGCGCAGTTCCGCAACCACCTCTCCGAGTATCTCCCGCTTGTTATTCAGCCGGGTCTGTAGGTGAACCTCGATGTACTCGCGGCCCAGTTTGTCCTGTAAAAGTACGCTTAGGGTCTGACCGAGCTGACTAGCTTGCTGTGGCGTGCCGACGGGCACGAGGTATCTTTTTTGAAAGACCGTATCCCCATTGTAGGCAATCTGGTAGGGAATTACTTCCTGATAGACCAAGAGGTCATAGAAGTTGATCTCATGCCGCGGATCGTCGTAATCCACCCGCAGATGGTAGTCATAGGTCGTGAAGGGGCCGTCGGTCAACTGCGACAGACCGGTGATCTGGAGGGATAGAATATCTACGGGCTCGGGTATACTGCTGACCGCGGTAACGGGGTCGTAGCCATCCGCCGACACGTGTACCGTGTACTTGCGGCCGACGCGGGGAACGAAGGTTTTCGTGACGTGGCGGCCATTTCGTCCGCTTATGTCATCCCCTTCTTCGTAGGTCAGTTCCTCGGCCAGTTCCGTTCCTTCGAACAAGCTGACCCGCGCGTCGGGCAAGGGGATTGCTGGGGAACCGAGGATTCCAGTGGCACTTACCTGCAGGCTGACCGCTTCATCGGGAAAAAAATTGGAGTGGATGACCAATTGGCTACGGGGTACCTCGATATCCAGCTCTACCGGTTCCTCACAGGAAACGATCAGAATGGCCATCGGAAAAAGGAGGCCTAGCTTCGGGCTGTGCCGGAGAAATTGCTGCAGCATCACCCTAAAATTACGGATTTATCGGCTAGCGGCCAAAAACCGGCCGGTCGCTGGCCCCGATCGTCAGTCGATAGGAAAGGGAAGGCAGGATGGGCGCGAAGTAGGTCTGGAAGAATTGCGTACGGGATTTAAGGGTTCCCTCCTCGACGTAGTAGGCCGGACGATTCTGGTAGTACAGGGGGTTTTTGCGGTTATACAAATTGTACAGTCCCACGTCAATAGTGTGGATGAACTTGCTCTCCGGGCGGCTAAGCGTGGTGTGTAGGTTGACGTCCAAGCGATGGTGGGCTGGTAAGCGGAAGCCATTTCGTTCCCCCGTGATGGGTAACTGGCCGGAATCCACCCCCAGTGGCGTGAGGATCGTCTCCAGGCTCAGACTGTACGCCAGCCCCGTCTCGTACCGCCAATTGGTAGTCAGAGTTGTACGTTCGCCGAGCTGATAGATTAACAGAAGATTAACCGAGTGGCGGCGGTCATAACGGAAAGGGAAGCGCTCGCCTCGATTAATTTCGGGGCCAAACCGCCGGTCGCTCCGCGCCAGGGTATACCCGATCCAGCCCCGCAAATTTCCCCGATTGCGCTGCAGCATGGTTTCCCAGCCATAGGCCCGGCCACTGCCCGTGACCAAATCGTCGATCCAGTTGGCGGCAATCTGTCCGCCTTCGGCGTAGGTAATCAACCGGTCTGAATGCTTGTAATAAACCGATGACTCCACCCGCCAATCCCCATCAGGTCGCACGGTGACCTTGCCACTCACTTGGTTTCCCACCGACGGAGGCAGGTTCCGCACACTCGGAACCCAGAGGTCGGAAGGGATGCCAATGACGAAACTGTTCAGTAAGTGTACCGGCTGCACCGTCCGGTCGTAACTCAGCTGCCAGTCGGTACGGGAGGAGATTGGCCCGGCTAGGAGCAGGCGGGGAGACAGGGTATTATACCGCACACCATCCGCCATCCAGACGCTAGCGCGCAGTCCGCCCCGATAGTAAAGACTTCCAAACTGCCCCCGATAATCGAGGTAGGCGGAAGTCTGGAGCGGTCGGTAGGTTTGGACTAGTTCGTTGCTTGACATACTATCCAGAACCGCGGCGGACTCGGCACCGCTACCCAACTGGGGTCGGAAGCGTTGGCGGTTGATCTCCACCCCGAAACGTAGCGACTGGTTATTGCCGAGACTGTGCTGTCCGTCGAAAGCCATCCCGATCTGCTGAATGGCGGTGGAATACCGACCGCTGAACTGCGATCCGTTATAGATCTCATTGGTGATCTCTTTCAGACTATCGTAGTGCTCGAAGGAAGCCCAGGTATCAAGGTTGCTGTACGAAAGACGGAAATTACCGAAAGTGCGTTCGGAAAACACGTGGTTATAGCGCAAGGATCCGATGGAGTTGTCCCACCGCACTTCTTCGTCGCGGGATGTCGGTGTCGTATTGACGAAGAGAGCACCCGCCTCGTTCAGAATCAATAGGGTATCGGATTCCCAACTGCTGTTCCGGTAATCGTCCTCCCCCGAATACAGGCTGAGATAGAGCCTTCCGCGTTCACCCACCCTCTGGTTGAGCTTGAAGTTGAAGTCGTAGACGTGGTAGTCCGTCTCCCCGATCCGGCCCCGGTCAGCCTTGTACTTCCGGCTATAGTTGCGCAAGAGTGGGCCCGCCCAAAAGTAGCGACCGGTGAATAGGTAACTGCTTTCCCCGGACCGCAGCGGCCCCTCCGCCGTTAGTTGGGTGGCGAGCAGGCTGGAACCAACGGACAATTCATGCTGGTATAGATTCCCGTCCCGGGTATGCACGTCGAGAACGCCGCCAATGCGTCCTCCAAAACGCGCTGGCACCGCATCCTTGTAGAGATCGATCCGCCGAATGGCCTCATTATTGAATAGGCTAAAAAGGCCGGCGGCATGGCTCAGATTATATAGTGGAACCCCGTCAAATAAAATCAGATTATGACCCGCTTCGCTTCCGCGGATAAAGACCCCCCCAACGCCATCCGCTCCCGAGGTTACGCCCGGTAGCAAACGCGCCAGTTGTAGGGGATCGGCCTGCCCGCCGACGCCGCCCAGCTGGGAAACCTCCGTTTGGCCGATCCGGGTGCCGGTTTCAAAGTAGCCTCCGTAGGGCGGGGCACTGCCGGCCGAAGTCACGATCACCTGGGGCAACTCGCGGTTCGGATGCAGGGCTACCGAAAGCATGCTATCGGCCCGCATGACGAACTCCCGGTCGATAGGATTGTACCCAACGTAGGTGACCCGCAACCGGTGGCGCCCGCCCGCGACGGGAAAAGAATAAAAGCCGTACTCATTGGTATGACTCCCCCTTCCCTCCCCGACGAGCTGCACGGTAGCCCCGATTAGTCGCTCCCCCGTACGCCCGTCCGTTATCGTGCCGAAGAGATCGAAAGTCTCCCGTAGCATGCTCACATCGGGAAGGATGAGGTAGCCGGCCGAACCGCGTTCGTACACCAGCTCGGTATCCCGCAATAGGTAGTCCAGCCAGCGATCGAGCGTCCGTTGCCCCCCGGGCAAATTCAGCGCGATCTTCGGAATTTGCTCGGGGCGGTAGGTCAGGTTCGCGCCCGCCTCACTAAGTTTGATCAAGGCCTTTTCCAGGGGCAGGGTACGTGCGGGCAAACGGTACCGCCGCATCTCATCGTTCGGGCTCTGGGCAAGCGCGACAAAAGAGATAAGGATCAGGAGAAACACCAGGGTGGAGGATGGCCGCTTCATCCTACCAGGCTTATTGCGCGCAGTCTCCCCGTAATTCGAACGATGGGCTCTCTCCGACTACCTCAATGAGCTGCAACCCTCCGAGCTTCGCGACATCGGTCAGGATGGCACCTGCGTCCCCGCCCGAATAGCGTCCGCTCACGGAATACAGGCAGGGAGTGCCGGAAGCCCAGCGTATATCGTATCCCCAGTTATCGTGAAAATAATCCAGTACTTCCTCAATCGGCGTGTGATCGAACTGCAGGATGCCGGTCCGCCAAGCATGATGATTTAGGTTCGGGGCGGCGCGGTGTTCGAGGGGGCTGCCGGAACGGGCCAGTCCGCACTCCTGAACACCGACCACCAGTTGCTCGCCCTCGCGGGAAAGAACCACCGAGCCTTCGGATACCTCTACCTCCATTTCCGAGCCGTCGACCCGCAGGTTGAAGGCCGTACCCGTTACGCGCAGCAGGCTCTCCCCCTGTCCCACCAGGAAGGGCCTTTCGGTATCCGGCTCGATCTCGAAGTAGCCCTGCCCATCCAGCATGATCCGCCGCTCCGCCTCCGCGTAGGTTTCGGCGTCGTAGCTGATTTCGCTTCCCGACTGCAGCACGACGCGCGATCCATCGGGAAGCCGGTACTCGACCATGGTTTCTGAATCGTTGACCAACTGGGTGAGGTTGTCCCGGGTCAGGAGGAAGGCAGCAACGGCCACGATCAGAAGGGAGACAGCCGCGGCGATCGAATAGGTGAATGGGGAACGGACAACGCGCAGGCGCGGCCGATCGGACGCGATCCGGTCGTGCAATCGGCGGAGTGCCGCTTCGGTATCGGGGGAAAAATCCTCCCGGTACTGCAGGACCATCCGGTCGATGTCTTTTGAGTCTAGGCTCATAGGGGGCGTTAGTGAGTGGCTGCTTCACCGGAGTGACCCCAAAAGTACGCCCTCCCCCTAAGGGGACGTGACACATTTGCCGGGGTTTGGTCCGTTGGCTGACCGGGATGGAGCAAATTAACCATAAATGTGAGGAATTACCCAAAATAGCACCGCCAGCCACTGCCGGAGGAAGCGGTAGGCGCGCGTCATTTGGTTTTCTACGGTTTTGGTGCTGATGTTCAGGTCTTCGGCGATTTGGCGGTGGCTCATGTCCTCCATCCGGCTCATTACGAAGACCAGCCGGCAGCGTTCCGGTAGCCGGTCGATGGCCTGATTGATGCGGTGTTGCAGTTCCTGTATTTCCAGCACCGCGGCGGGCGAGGGGCTTGCGGAGGCCACCTGCGGCTGGGCTGCCCCCTCGTCGACCGGGATGCGCTTGCGGTCTCTAAGGTAGTTCAGGCAACGGTTGCGAACGGCACGCCCGAGGTAGGCCCCCACGGCATCCGGGGTAGTGGTCAGCGTCGACCGCTTGCTCCAGAGGCTGGCGAAGGTGTCCTGCACGATGTCTTCGGCGGCCGCCCGGTCCTGGATTAAGCGGACCGCCGTCCGGCAGAGGGCAACGTAGTGGCGGCGGAAGAGCTCGTCCAGCGCCACGGTGCTGCCCGTGCGTAGGGCGGCGAAGAGTTCAGAGTCGGATTCGGGGGTCGGGCCTGGCATACGGAAGGCCCAAGGTAGCCAATGTGGGTAATTCCGGAATTCGGCCTTTTGAAAAGTGGTGTACCTTGCGCTTTTTCCACCCGACACTCACCGGTATGTTTCGACGCGTTTACCTTTTGCTTGCCGCCACTTTCCTGCCCCTGATTGGTTTTGCCCAGGAGGCTACCCCGAACGAAGACGTGCAAACGGCCGGCACCACGATCGACGAACGCCTGCAGGCCGTTTTCGAGCCCATAACTCAGGTGGTGGAATCTATCGTGTTTTTTACCGTCACGATCGGTGGATTCGAGATCCCCTTCGTGCTGCCCTGGCTCATCATCGGGGCCACGGTGTTTACCATCTATATGGGTTTCGTCAACATTACGGCCTTCAAACATGCGCTAGACGTGGTGCGGGGCAAGTACGACGATCCCGATGACCAGGGGGAGGTCTCCCACTTTCAGGCCCTCACCGCCGCGCTATCCGGTACGGTCGGCGTTGGTAACATCGCCGGGGTGGCCTACGCCGTGGCACTGGGCGGCCCGGGGGCTACCTTCTGGATGATCGTGGCCGGACTGCTGGGCATGACTTCCAAATTCGTCGAGTGTACCCTGGGCGTGATGTACCGCGATGTCCACGCCGATGGCTCGGTTTCGGGCGGACCGATGTACTACCTGGACAAAGGACTGCGCGAGCGGGGACCGACCTGGGGTGTGGTTGGCAAGGTGCTGGCCGTCATGTTCGCCATCGCCTGTATCGGCGGCAGCTTCGGGGGCGGCAATATGGTCCAGATCAACCAGGCAACCCAGCAGCTCACCGAGGTGACCGGGGGAGCAGACAGCTTCTTCTACGGCCGTGGGTGGATCTTCGGGGTCGCGATGGCCATCACGGTAGGTCTGATCATCATCGGCGGCATTAAGAGCATCGCGCGGGTGACCGATAAAGTTGTCCCCTTCATGGTGGGCATTTACGTGTTGGGGGCGCTGGTCGTACTGGGCTACCACTTCACCGAGATACCTGCCGCTTTCGGTGCGATCATTGATGGAGCTTTCAACGCCAAGGCGCTTTATGGCGGCATCATCGGTGTACTCATTCAGGGCTTTCGGCGGGCGGCCTTCAGCAACGAAGCCGGCGTTGGATCGGCCTCCATCGCCCACTCGGCGGCACGGACGGACGAGCCCGTCAGCGAAGGGGTGGTGGCCTTGCTTGAACCCTTCATCGATACCGTCGTAATCTGTACCATGACCGCGCTGGTTATCATCATCACCAACTACGGGGGCTACGGTGCCGAGGCCGCCTTTGCGAATAAGACGAGTGGACAGGTCGGCGACATCACCCTCACCTCCGCCGCTTTCGAAAGCGTTATCAGCTGGTTCCCCGTCGTGCTCGGTATCGCCGTTATCCTCTTCGCGCTTTCCACCATGATCAGTTGGTCCTACTACGGCCTGAAGTGCTGGACCTACCTCTTCGGGGAATCGAAGGTCAACGAGGCCGTGTACAAGATCATATTCTGCCTCTTCGTCGTCATCGGCTCGGCCATCTCGGCCAGCGCCGTCTTCGACTTCGGGGATGCGATGATCTTCGCGATGTGTTTCCCGAACGTGGCCGGTCTCTATCTGCTGATGCCGAACGTTCGCCGGGCGCTCAGCAGCTACATGGCACGGGTGAAGAGCGGCGAGATCCGACGATTCGAGGACTAATCCTACCGGCTGGATTCCATCGGGTCGGCTTCCAACACGAAGGTGCGGCGTACGGGGTTCAGCGGGGCGTCCACTATTTCATCGCCCTTCATTAGCGTCAGGGTAACGGTGTTTTCACCCATCGGGAGCCCCTTGATGTAGTAGGGCTTCCAGTCGGTGATGGTGAATTCCTTGCCGTTGATGTTGGCCAGTACCTGGTATTCATCGCCGATTTCAGCATTGACGGGGTAGAAATCCAGCATGACGTTCTCGGTCTCGGCCGCGCCTACGTACGTTCCCTTCGGCCGGCTATAAAAGAGCATCGGCTCGGTGATCTCCTGCATATCCGTTGCGTTCATATTGGCCACGTTCGCGACCACGGCGCGGTGGGCAGCGGCAGTCTTGATGGACTCGTGGTAGCTGCGGCTCAGGAAGGTCAGAATGTGGTGCTTGCCGTCCTTTACGACCTGTTCGAAGGTGGGCTCGTACTTGGCGATGTAGGGCTCATTGTCGATGATGAGGTGGACGTGCTGCCCCTTGGCGGAATTGGCGCACATCAGGCTTTCAGCGTCGGGGGTCTGCTCCCCGAACTCGTAGTTGCTCGTTTCGTAAGTAAAGGTGCCGCCTTCGTAGCTCCAGTTATCGATACTGGCGTTCGGGAAGCCGGTGGTCGGGGGCATGTCCGTCAGGGTGATATCGTCAATGCCGGGGGTTCCGGTACCGATCAGGTCGGCGCCTTCTTCTTCCTCGACGCCGCCCTGGTCCACGACGCCCTCCTTGCGGTCGCCCGTACAGGCCATCATCGTGAGCAGGAGCAGGAAGGTGAAATACGGTAGGATTTTCATCGGTCGGTAACTGTTTTGGAGAGTGGGATGTTAGTGGTAGAAAGAGAATTTAAGCATTAAGTTCGTGACGAAACGACCCGACTTCGTGGAATTACAGGTGGAGGGTATGGACTGCAACAACTGCGCTCAGTCCATCCACCGCTACCTGGAACGGCAGGGGCTGGAGGACGTCCTGGTCAACTTCCAGACCCGGGAGGTCCGTTACCGCCAGCCGGCACGGGGGCAGGGGGGCGCGGACGCAGGTGCCATCCGAACCGGAATTGAAAAGCTCGGCTATACCGTGGTGGGCGAGGAGTCCGGTACTGATTCATCAGCAACCAACGCCTGGATGAATCCCAAACGGCGGTTGCTCATTTGTACGGCCTTCACGCTGCCGCTGCTACTCGGCCACCTGCTCATGATGGTGGGTATTCATGTGCCCGGTATGCACCTCGGCTGGGTGCAGTTCGCCCTGGCCTTGCCGGTCTACCTGATCGGGGGCCTGCACTTCGGTCGCTCGGCAATTTCCGGGCTGCGCACCGGCATGCTCAATATGGACGTGCTGATCTTCCTGGGGGCCACGGCCGCATTCGTGTATAGTTGTGTCGGATTGGTGCTGGTGGAACCCCGCTACTATTTCTTCGAAACCGCAGCCACCATCATCACCCTCGTACTGGTGGGTAATTGGTTGGAGGCCCGAGCCGTAGAACGCACGACTACCGCCATTGCCGCCCTGAGCGATCTGCAGGAACCTACCGCCCAGGTCGTGATGCCGAGTGGTACGGTAGTTTCTTTGCCCGTCGATCAGGTTAAGATCGGCACCCGCGTCCGCGCCAACACCGGCGACCGCATTCCGCTCGACGGAACCGTAGAAAAAGGAAGTATCACCGTTAATGAGGCCATGCTCACGGGCGAGAGCCTGCCCGTTGAAAAGCAGAGTGGTGACGAGGTGCTCGGCGGCAGTAGCGTGGTATCCGGTAGTATGGTGTACAGCGTCAGCCGGCCCCACGATGCCGGCACCCTGTCACGTATCATCGAGCTGGTCAAGACCGCCCAGGCCGACAAACCGGAGGTGCAGCGACTGGCCGATCGCATCAGCGCGGTCTTCGTGCCCGTCGTGGTGGTGATTAGTATGCTGACTTTCCTGATTGGCTGGTTGACGGGCTACGCCTCGGCGACCCAGGCGCTGATGAACGCCATCGCCGTACTGCTGATCTCCTGTCCCTGCGCTATGGGCCTGGCCACCCCCACGGCCGTCATGGTCGGGGTCGGCCGGCTGGCCCGTGCGGGTATCCTGATCCGTGGCGGCAGTACGGTTGAGGAGCTGGCCGCCGTGGAACGGGTGGTCTTCGACAAAACGGGAACACTTACCACGGGGGACCTATCCGTCGCCACCATCCAGTATCACCCCGACGCCGACCCCCGGCTGGTGAACCGGTTGATCTACGAGATGGAAAGCCACAGTTCCCACCCGATCGCCCGTTCGGTGCGTGCCTACCTGGAGGATTCGGGGCAAATGGCCGAGGCGAAGGCGAATGCTTACCTTCAGTTTAGCGGAGAGGAGCCGGTCGTGGAAACTGCCGGGCTAGGCCTGCACCGCGGTAATTTCTATCTGGGCAAGCCACGTTCCGGTGAGATCGCCGCCGACGTCGTTCTCTACCGGGGCGGTGACGCGCTGGCCTGGCTGACCCTGGGCGATGAGCTTCGGCCGTCCGCGACCGCCACCCTGCGCGATCTGAGACAAGCAGGCATCGAAACGGTGCTGCTGACCGGCGACCGCGAGGTTAAAGCTCAGTCAGTCGCCCGGCAACTGGACATTGATCGCGTCTATGCTTCCCATACTCCCTCGGAAAAACTGGAACGCATCACCGCCCTCAGCGACGAGCGTCCCACCGCTATGGTTGGTGATGGCATCAACGATGCCGCCGCCCTGAGCCGCGCCGGTGTCGGTGTCAGCCTCGGGGGAGCCAGCGCCGCCGCCCTTGACGCCGCCCGGGTGGTGTTGATGCGCGACGACCTCTCGCTACTGACCGAAGCCCGGCGCATCGCCCGCCTCACCGTGCGCACGATCCGCGAGAGCCTGTTTTGGGCGTTCAGCTACAATGTGGTGGCCATTCCCCTGGCCGCGCTCGGCTATCTTAACCCCCTCTGGGCGGCCCTCTTCATGGCCTTTTCCGACGTGGTGGTGATTGGAAACGCCATTCGGCTCAAGCGCCGGTAGGCGATAATATCAGCCATCCAGCCCCTGATCGCGGGCCAGGTTAAAGAATTCGTCCAGGGCGGGGGTGATCACGATCTCGGTACGGCGGTTCATGGCTCGTCCCCGTTCGGTGTCATTGTCGGCGCGGGGATCGTTATCGGCCCGGCCGGCGGCGGTCAGGCGGTAGGGGTCCACGCCGAAGTCGCTGACCAGCTGGCGGACGACGCTGGCGGCCCGCATGGTGCTCAGTTCCCAGTTATCCTTGATCGATGCGCTCCGGATGGGAACGTTGTCGGTGTGGCCCTCGACGATGATGTTCAGGTTGGCGTGATCATTCAGCACACGGCTGACCTTGTCGAGCACCGTCTGGCTGGCCGGATTCAGCCGGGCCGAGCCACTGGCGAAGAGCAGGTTATCCGAGATGCTCACGTGCACCTTGCCGCCGCGTACCTCCACCTGTACGTCGTCGTCGTTGATGTTGTCCAGGCTCCGCTTCAGGTTCATGACCAGGGCGAGGTTGACGCTGTCTTTGCGCTGGATGCTCCGGTTGAGCTCGTTGATGTAGCTGGTTTGTCCGCTGATGCTCTGCAGGCTCTCCCGGATACTGGTGGCCCCCTCCTTGGAGATCACGGACAGGTCCTCCATCCGGTTGAGCAGGTCACCGTTCGTTCGCTGCACGCTTTCAATCTGCCCCTTCAATAGCTCGTTTTCCCGCTCGGCACTGGTCAGCTTGGTTTCGAGCTCGGTGATTTTGGCCTTGTTGCATCCCGTAAGCAGGAACACGAGCAGGCAGTAGGGTAGAAAGCGCATAGTAGTCAGTATTTGGAACGGCAATAACGGCATTCAGGCCTCAAAGAGTACCTCCGTGGCCCCATACCCGTATTTCGGGTGGTAGCGGTTGTGAAAGGTGCGAACGAAGGGGAAGTTCTCCAGCCGCTGGTGCAAGGCCTTCTTTAACTTGCCCTCCCCGACGCCGTGGATGAGGAAAACCTGGGGAACATCAAGTCGAAGCGCCCGGTCCATATACCGCTCGAAGGTCTGCATCTGCAACTCCAGGACCTTGTCCTTCGGCACCGCGGCCGGCTCGTCGGTGATGGCGTTCAGGTGCAGGTCCAGGCTATCGGGGAAATCGCGGCGTTCCGTAAGTGCCGTCTTCGGTTCGGGCGGCGGCGGAGCCGGCTTGCTCAGTTGCGCGCGGGTGAGGTCCCGCAGACTTTTCTCGGGCTTACGGTCGGCTACCGATCGATCATCGACCCGGGGGAATACCAGGTACACGTGAGCGGCCCGGCTGAGGGCGGGAACTTCACGCAGGGCGGAGAAAAACTGCTTCGGCCGAATCTTCAGTTGTTGAAAGTGACGGGGCCCGGTACCACCCTCCACGGCAGCGCGCACGTCCAGGCTCACGCTTAGCCGTTCGTTGAGCCAACCGTATGCCACGCGGGTCGCGGCAAGCTTCTGCCCGCTGTCGAGGGGACCGAACTTCGAAAACTGCCGTTGCTCCCCGGTCAATACCTTGATCTCGTACAGGATGCGGTGGGGACTGTCATTTAGCAAATACAACTGGTACGCTTCCGGAATTCCCTCATTGTCAAACAGCGGATCGAAAGCGAGTTGAATACCACCTTCTGAGTTCGGCTTCCGGCTGGCTGATCCGGGCGCCCCGATAGCAATCTGGGCGGTTGCGGAGGGAACTGGTGCATTCGGGGAAAGCACTTCGGCCGGAGCTGGTAGATACCCGAGTCCACCGTCCAGTCTTATGCGGTAGCGGTCACCGTCCAGGCGCTCGGAAATTACGCCGGTCTTGCCGGTGGTGGTCAGGGTTACGGGGTCGCCTACTTTATACATCGTTCGATCTTTATGTTCCTGATGTAAAGGATTGCCCCCCGCCGATGTTGCAATACCTTGCGGCGAATGCAACAGCCTACAACCATACGCTGGCGACTGGCACAGTTTCTTGAATTCCGCTGGTGGCAACGCTACCTCAGCGACCGTTCGCCGGAGGACTACCTTGAGCGAAAGCAGGAGTACTGGGCGCGGGTGCTGCGGGAGCTTAAGCTTCCTGTCCGACCGGAAGAGCGGGTATTGGACGCCGGTTGCGGACCGGCCGGCATATTCATACATCTCCACCGAACGCAACACGTCACCGCCCTCGATCCCCTGCTATCGTCCTACGATCGACTCCCCGTATTCAATCGCTCGGATTACCCCAACGTGGAGTTTATCGAGGGCCGACTTGAAATGGCGGGCGGATTGCCCCCCTTCGATACCGTCTACTGCTTTAATGCCGTCAATCACGTAGCCGACTGGGAAAAGTGCCTGGACGTACTCACCCGTCTGACCAAGCCCGGCGGGCGCCTCATCCTCTCCAGCGACGTACACCGTCACGGTTGGCTGCAGCCCCTCTTTCACACGCTGCCGGGCGATCTGCTCCATCCCCAACAGCATACAGCCACGGCGTATACCGAAGCGCTAAAAAAGCGCGGTTGGGAGGTTGAATGCGAGGTACTTATGCGCAGCGAGCTAATATTTAACTACCGGGCCTGGGTCTGTCGTCGTCCTCTCGCGCCGCCGCCGGTGTGGTATGGCGGTGGAAGCGTTGCTTAAAGCGGGGGCTTTCGGTCCCCATCCAGTCGTCCCAGAAGGTGAAGTAGAGCCCGAAATTATAGCGCGCCTGCTTGTGGTGAAGGTCGTGGTGGGTGGCCCCGATCAGTCCGCGCAGCAGCGGTACCCGGACCCAGCTCGACGGAAAGACCTCGATGCCCGCGTGGTTAATGGTTGCCGATAGCGTCATCACCGCCAGTAAGCTTAAAAAGGCCAGGGCGTGCATGGGGATCAGCATCACGCTAAGGGGAAGAAAAACCGCTTGCAGCACCGCCTCGATGGGGTGAAAGCTGAAGGCCGTCCAGGCCGTGGTCTCGATACTTTCGTGGTGCCAGCGGTGTACCCGTTCGTAAATGCCCGGCCGGTGCATCCAGCGGTGGATCCAATAGTAATAGGTCTCCTGGAGAAAGAGAAACAGTACCGGTCCCAAACCTAACCAGAGCCAATCCTGCCACCCTTCCAGCGTGAGGTATAGTCGGGTGTGCCCCGCTTGCCAAAGGAACAGCAACCCGATCCCGAAGCCGGCAAAGATCAGGGACACCAGCGCCGATCGCCAGATTTCCGTTTGCACCTGCGCGCCGCCGCCCACCTCGTAGTGGAAGATGCGATGCCGCAACCGCTCCCGTAACCGCAAGCGAAGCAGGTAGTGGTACAGCCCGCTGAACGCTACGTAGCGCGCGAAAATGACCGCGAAGAGTACGCCGGTCCAGAACAGCCAGTGGGTGAGCATGGCTAGCCTTTCCGTACCTCCTGCAGGCGGGTCATGATCTTCTCGCTTAGCTGCCGCCCCCACTCCGCGCCGACGCTCATGCTCTGCTGCAAGATGGCCGGTTGCTTTTTGACGATCTCCTGGGTGACCGGGTCGGAGTAGTACGCGATCTGGTGGTCGATCTCCGCCTCGGTTAAATTCATCCGGTAGATTTCGGCCATCATGGGACGAAGGTCATCGTAAGCCGTGGTGCGCACTTCCTTGGCGAACTCCTCCCAAAACCCTTCATCCACCGTGCCGGCCGGCATATTTTGCCGCTGAATGGCGATCATATTGTCAACCGCCCCGAGGAACTGCTCCTTGGCCCCCGAAAGCTCCAGCAGCCGGTCTATCTTTAGCTCCAGGCTATCGGATGACTGAGCGGAAAGGCCAACCGATACCGGCACGAGCAACAAAAACAGGATCAGGTGTTTCATAGCTACAAATATACGGGACTCCTGCTGCTGCTACTGGCCTGCCAGACCGCGACGGACAGGGAAAGCCGCCAAAAATTACCGATGCAGACCGCTTTCGACTGGCAGGGGCACCGGGGCGCCCGGGGGCTGCTGCCGGAAAATACCATCCCGGCCTTCCTGCGCGCACTGGATTACCCGGAAGTCACCACCCTGGAACTGGACGTGGTGATCTCGGCCGACGACCGGGTGATCGTCAGTCACGACCCCTGGATGGAGCCGGAAATCTGCCAGACGCCGGACGGGGAGCGGATACAGGACACGGTTAGTCTGCGAAAGCTGTCCGCCACAGAGATCGCCGCTTACGACTGCGGTCAATTGCCCCATCCCCGCTTCCCGGAACAGGCCCGCCGCCCCGCCGCCAAGCCGACCCTGGCCGCCGTATTCGCCGCCGTCGACCGCTACTGCATTCAGCACGACCGTCCAGCTCCGAATTTCAATATCGAGCTGAAATACCAGCCTGACTGGGAGCCGGATTTGGTGCCCGATCGGGAAACTTTCGTCAAATTCGTATTGGAAGATGTACGCGCCTGGGGGCATCCGGACCGGGTCACCCTGCAGTGCTTCGATCCGCCGACGCTGGCTATTATTTACCGGAAAGACCCGTCCCTGACGCTGGCCTACCTGGACGAAAAGCCGGGCGACATTTCCGAAAAAATGGAAACGCTTGGCTTCGTCCCGGCGATCTATAGTCCCTGGCACGAGCCACTTACGGGCGACCACCTCAGACTAGCCTGGAAGCTCGGTTTGCGGGTCATCCCCTGGACCGTGAACGCGGTCGAGCGGATGCGGGAGTTGCGAAGCATGGGGGTGGACGGAATCATTACCGACTATCCCGATCGAATTGCGTCGGCCATTGTTGCGGCACCGTGAGCGGGGGTTGGCGGATAGTCGCAGTCTTGCTGTTCTCGGGGGTGCTGGGTTCCTGTACCGAACCGAGCGTTAGCGGGGTTTCATCTCCTGACCGCCAACAAGTACAACGCGCGAATTACCGGGCCGATCTTTGGCAACTCGTCGTCTGTAGCCCCGACAGTAGCTTACGGATCACGGCTCGAGAGCTTGCGCGGGAAACGATGGGGAGTAAGGAGGTGATCATCGTAGATTGCAATGATTGGAATCCCCGACTTCCCAGCGTGATTCTCGGGGATCGCATCCCGACCAATCTAAGGGAAACGGCGGTAGATACCCTCCTCCGGGACAGCCTTAATTTTGGTCGTCATCAACTGATCGCGTTGAACGGCTACCTGAACCCCCTGACCGGCCATGACTCCGTTCCGGCCTTGCTGTCGGTGATCCTAAGCCGGGATGGGGAGATACTGACCGATTATCTCTGGAGGACAGCTACTTCCGGCTGGGGTGGACTCCTGCGGGGCCGCTGGGCGTACGACATTCTGGATACAACGGGCGGTCGAATACTGGGGCACTACGCACCCGGAAGTTGGGCGCTCGATCGCGAACGGCAAATTCGGCTGGAACCGGCCGGGCCGCCGCTGGCTCATCAGGCGGGCCGTGCCTACTATGCCTACGGCGAGGTGATTGAGCCGCACGCCATTCCTAAACTAGACAGTCAGTTGCTCGCCCGGCAACAGCTGAGTGAGGGCATCGAGCAAATTTACCTCTACGCCACCGTCGAACAGATCGGATTCTGGCGCGGTCGCATGGAACCTACCCAGCGGGATGGGAACGAATTACACCTGGTGCCGGATATGGCCCGCCCGGTCGACCCATCCGCCCCTGGCCACCCTCCCGGGTTTTTTGCCGGCATGACCTTCGCCCACGAGGGCTACCGCGTATTCAACGGTTATGGGGGCTCTACGGTAGGCCCTTCCCTTGATAGCCTGACTGAGCTTGGCGTGAATGCCATTGCACTCGTCCCCTATACCTTCCTGCGCTCACCCGATCGGGTGGGGGAGCTTCCCGTTCCCGACGATGCCGGATCGGAGAATGACGGCGCGGTCTGCCATTCCATCCGGGAGGCTCACGCCCGGGGCTTGCACGTAATGCTTAAACCCCAAATCTGGGTCGGGGGAAGCTGGCCCGGGGACGTATCATTCGCCACCGAAGCGGAGTGGAACACATTTCTTACGAACTATCATCGCTGGATAATGCATTACGCCCGTCTGGCGGAACGGGAAAACGTCACGGCCCTCTGCCTGGGCACCGAACTAGTCCGCGCAACGCTGGATCATCCAGACCACTGGCGGGAGATCATCGCCGCAGTTCGTTCCGTGTATGGGGGCACCCTCACCTACGCCGCCAACTGGGGGGAGGAATTCGAAAATCTGACCTTCTGGGGTGAGCTGGACGTGATCGGACTCAACAGTTACTACCCCCTGAGCGATCAACCGAATCCCACCGATGCGGACCTTCAGTCCGGTGCCGAACGCTGGATGCGGATGGCGGATAGCATCAGTCGTCTCTACGATCGGCCTCTCTGGCTCACCGAAGTGGGATACCGTTCCGTAGCTCGCAGCTGGACCAATCCACACGCCGAGGCAGGGGATCGTCTGGCATCCGTTGCGGACCAGCGGCGGTGCTACGAAGCCCTCGTTGCGGCCGCCCGCGATGCCGAACGCCTGCAGGGCATGTTCATTTGGAAGTGGCCGAGCTACCTTGGGCACGACGAGGGACGGGATGGACGGAACACCGGGTTCACCCCCGGAGGAAAGCCCGCCGCCGCCGTCGTTCGCGACTTCTACCGCCGCTCCGCCCGCTAACATCAACTGCAACTGCTATGCGACTTTCGCTATTCGTATCCATCCTGTTCTGCTGTACGGCTGGTTTGATTGCCCAACCGGACATGCCCTACATTCTCAGCCTCGAACAGCAGGGCGAGCTTCGTGACCGTTGGCTGTCCGAACGCTTTCAGACGGTGGTGCCCGAACTGATGCGCCGGGAGGGAATCGATATGTGGGTGATGATCACCCGCGAGTATAATGAGGACGCCGTTGTAAAAACCATGCTTCCGAGTACCTGGATGGGGGCCCGCCGCACGACCATGCTGCTCATTTACAATCCCGGGGAAGGGAAAGACTTGGAGACCCTGGCCTGTGCCCGCTACGATGTCGGCGAGGTATTCAAAAAAGCCTGGGACAAGGAAGCCCAACCCGACCAGTGGAAACAGCTCGCCGAACTGATCGAAGCCCGCAACCCGGAACGAATCGCGGTAAACCGCAGTGCCGACTTCGGACTGGCGGACGGTATCAGCAGCTACCACTACGACCGTCTGCTCGAAGCTCTTCCCAATCATCTGGACGAACGGGTCGTCAGCGGCGAACGACTCGCCATAGGTTGGCTGGAAACGCGGCTGCCCTCCGAGATGGTGGTGTACCGACAGGTCATGCAAGTGGCCCACGCCATCATCGCCGAAGCCTTCAGCGAGCGGGTCATTCAGCCTGGGGTAACCACGACGGACGAGGTCGTCTGGTACCTGCGGGAGCGCAGCCGGGAGCTGGGCCTGGATGTCTGGTTCCACCCCACCGTCGACGTACAGCGATCGGAAGGGGAGGAGCTCTATGGCTTCTCCGGCCGGCCGGGGCAGCAGGTCATTCAACCCGGAGACCTGGTACATTGCGATTTCGGGATCACCTACTGCGGTTTGAATACCGACACCCAGGAGAACCTCTACGTGCTTCGCCCCGGAGAAACGCGGGCACCTGATTACCTGGTCGCCGCCCACCAGAAGGGCCTGAGGTTGATGGACGTACTCACGGAGGGCTTCGAGAACGGCCGTAGCGGTAACGAATTACTCGCGGCAAGCCTGGAACAGGCCACCGGGGAGGGGTTACGCCCCACCATCTACACCCATCCCATCGGCTACCACGGTCACGGAGCAGGCCCGACTATCGGGCTGTGGGACCAACAGGAAGGCGTGCCCGTGCGCGGCGACTACCCGATCTTTCCGAACACCGCCTACAGTATCGAACTGAACAACAAAGTGTACCTGGAAGAATGGGGGAAAGACGTCCGCATCATGCTGGAGGAGGATGGCTTCTGGGATGGCGAAAACTTTCGCTATATCAACGGTCGACAGGAAGCGCTTTTCCTACTACCCCGGCCATAGTTAATCATTTCGCAACTGGCGTACTCAATCGACCTAAACTTTGATCCCGGTCCTTGGCGAGCTGTATCATACTGGTTTGCCCGCCCGACAGCAAGCGATGGATCAGGTGGGCTGAGGTGAAGGGGCGAATCGGTTTCATATGGCGGTAGCTGTCCCGATAAAGATACGTTTTGTCAGTGTTTAAAACAAATGGAAACAAAAAGTTTTCACAATTCAATTCTTACTGTTTAATCCAACGCAAGGTTCGCGGCACCCGATCCGGGCTTCTAATCGTAAAAAAGTAGAGACCGGGATGTAAATTTTCCCCAACCCGGATGGAACCGCGGTTGAGGTCCAGACGGCGGTGGTCGATCTGCCGGCCCGTGGCGTCAAACGTGCTTAGAAATCCGATAGGCGCTCCTTGTAGTTTGTAGCGCAGCGTGGCCCCGTCCCGGGACGGATTAGGAAAAACGGCTGCATCGATACCCACGGTTTCGGGCTTCGGCGTACTGGTGAGCATAATGCTATCCAGAAGCCGGAAGTCATCAAATACGGCCTCCACCAGATTATCCGTCGAACGTTCATCCCCGGTGCGCACGATCAGGCGCACGGAATCGGAGAAGGCGA
Source organism: uncultured Lewinella sp. (assembly GCA_964554545.1). Classification (GTDB taxonomy): domain Bacteria; phylum Bacteroidota; class Bacteroidia; order Chitinophagales; family Saprospiraceae; genus Neolewinella. The sequence continues at coordinate 2,940 of CAZKPE010000021.1, read as the reverse complement.
TCAGATTGTCCAGTAGGATCGTATCGCGCCGCCATTCCGGGGATGACTCACGGTACGTGGCTACGGCAATCACCGTGTCTCCATTCGTAATTCCTACGCTCAGGCTATCGTTAGGCGTCCGCTCGCCGTCCAGGTTGCTGAACCAGTAGCTGTATTCCAGGCGCGCTCCGGTACCGTAGCGGGAGAGGTCCATCACGGGAGAGGTCAGCACGGTTTCCCCCCGGTCTACGTCATTGGAGTTGCTATTACCTCCAGCCAGACCTGTGACGTAGGCGGCGTTCCCGAAGTCGGAGGGCGCATCACTTCCGGGTTGCCCCGGCCCATTGCGATTAAACGTAGCCGTCGGGGTGCCGCGTTCCCACTGCCCCCTTACCGCGTCACCGGACACGGTCCAACCCAGGTCGGTCGAGAAAATGTCCTGGTATCCCCTGTCCAGGTACACCAGGGTACCGTCCAGCTCGCTTCCATTCACCCCCTCCACGATGGCTACCTGGTATCCCCAGACCGTTACGAGTACGGAATAGTCATAGTCGTACACTCCACTGAGTTCCGTTAAGCCATTGCTATCGGGGGTGGCGGCGTAGTCTATGGCCGGATTGAACAGATTTACCCGTACCCCGTCCACGGGCAGGTCCGTTTCCCGGTCCCGCACGTCAAGGGCGATGTCGAAAGTGGGCCGGGGCTGTAGGTCGAAATCTTGACGTACTTCACCTCCGGCAATCAGGCTTACGTTGGTGGTATCGGAATAGTAACCGAGCGCGGAAACCGCTATTGGCAGGGTGCCCCCTCCGGCTACCCCCGTTTGAAAGGTGCCACGTGCATCGGAAATCACCCGATTAGGCTGCTCCGTTACGATCTGCACCGTGGCTCCCCCGATCGGTTCGTTGGTAATGCCGTCGGTGATGGACCCCGTCAAACGGCCGGCCGGCTGGTAATCCACATCGAGGACGTACAGCCCCGTGCTCCGGTCGGAAACCAGGGTCAGTCCACTCGGCAAAAACGGGTAGGCCCCCCACGCTCCGTTAAAGCCCCCATCCGGTCCGGTGTACGTGTCGTAGTTAGCCACTTCCACAAGATTGCTTGGATCGCCGGCATCCACGACTCTCAGTCCATCCGAATAAGAGCTGATCGACAGGTATTCACCGATCACGTGTACGTTGTGGGGTATGGAACCGGTGTTCAGGCTTGTGACCGGCCGGTATTGGTCCAGCAAACGGATGTCGCCGGGATTTCGGATGTCGTAGGCGGCCACGGAAGCGTTTCCCCGTTCGTCCGTGGTGAACACAAAATCATTGTCTGCCGTCGACCAGGCATTATGCGTGAAGTCGAAAGGCGTTGCCACCCGACCTACTTCCCGGATGCTGTCCAGGTCGCGGATATCGTAAATAGCCAGCTCCCCCCGGTAGATCTCGGAGGCGAACATCAGGCTGTCCCGCACGAAAACGTCGTGGGCGTAAATCTCCGGTCCGGCCCCCACCAGCGGCGGCCGCAGTGGGTCCGCCTTCAGGTCGTAGATCAGGATGCCTCCGTCGCGGAGATTCCGGTCGCCGCCGGCCGTGAACGCAAGTCCCTTGGTGGTGTCGATGTAGATGTTGTGGGCCCGGAGCAGGTTGCGGTTGGTATCCGGAAAATTCTCCAGGTAGTTGGTAGCAGTCACTTGTGCCGGCAGCTGGCTCAGATCGATCACCGTGATTCCATCGCCTCCCCGGTCGGCCACCGCATAGGCGTATTCCCGGTAGGTCTTCATATCCCGCCAGGGGCTCTCGGTTCCGGCTACCCGCCCCACTTCGACCGGATTGCCCGGATCGGCCAGGGAAACAACCGAGATGCCATTAACCAGCCCGACGATCGCGTACTCGGTGCTGTCCGGCGCAACGTATCCCCATACGTCGTTGACCCCGTCGGCGTAGTCGAGGTTGCCGATCAAAGTGGTATTCAGCTGGGCCAATAGATGACCCGCGCAAAGGATGATAACGATCAGGGGTAAACATACCTTCATCAAACGAACCTTGACGTGTGGGAATGTGGGGTACTCGATAAACCGCTCTCGCGGCTGCTTATTGGTCGGCCTTGCGATAAACGATGGTTTCGCTGCTCACGCCCAGCAGTTGAAGTTCAAGTACGTCCGGTGAAAGCCGTACGATGTGGTAGCAGTCCGTTTGCGCCGGACCGGAAATAGTGAAACAGGGCGCTCCGGTACTCGTACCTCCACTACAGGCATCCGGGCAGGTCCCGTAGAATTGCATATCCTCTTCCACCAGCATCTCCCCGTCGAAGTAGGTTTGGTAATGGGTGGGGGTGAAAGCTACCTGTTCCAGGGGTTCTTCGGTATTGATCCATCGACCGGTCAACAGGCGTTGGGCGGCGAGCGCAGGTGCGGAGTCTTCGGTGGCCCCCTTAGCCTGCAAATCCGGAGCCGGCTCCCTTATGGTCATCCCGTAGGGTGTGGGGGCCGGGCTTCCCGGAGGGGGGGGCGTCGTGTCCACCTCCGGCCTGATGGGGAAAGCCTCGGTTTTAGCTCCCTGTCCGGTCACGGCCGGGTAGGAGGCGGTGCCCGCTTCTTCCACGGCCAGGTCGGACGCACAGGAGGAAAGGGTGGCCAGCAGGAAAATAAACAGCGCGGAACGAAGCATGGGGAAGGGTTCTGGATTGCCCCAAAGTAACGATTCAGGGGGTAGTAAAGTGCGCGGCCAGATCGCGCAGCTGATGGTCCACCCGGAGGATTTGCGGCAGCAACAGTTGGCGACCGTCGTTCTCGATCAGGAAATCAGCCGCGGCAGCCTTGCGCTCCTCCGTCCACTGTCGGGCAGCCCGCTCCTCGAACTGTTCGCGTGTACTGCCGTCGCGCTTCATGACTCGCCCGGCCCGAATTTCCGCAGGCGCGATCACCACCACTACGGCATCGTAAGCTTCAGCGCTGCCGATCTCGTAGATGATGGC
>CAZKPE010000020.1:0-29657 GCA_964554545.1 uncultured Lewinella sp. | reverse complement strand
AGCCACCGCTTTGCCCACCGCCGACCTGACCCTCAGCGGGCGGGTGCTGGATGCCACCACGGGCTCTGCCCTGGAGTACGCGACGATTTCGGCCTTCACCGCCGATAGTAGTTTGGTCGATGGCTCGGTCACCGATACGGAGGGCCGCTTTCAGCTTGAATTGCCGGCAGGCGACTACCGCGTGATGGTCGAGTTCATGGGCTTTTTGCCCCTGGAACGCCAAGTCAAACTTGAGGAGACTACCGACCTCGGCGATCTCTTCCTGGAAACCGACCGCAAGACGCTGGAGACCGTGGAAGTCCGCGCCGAAAAGAGCCAGATGAACCTCCACCTCGACAAAAAGGTCTTCAACGTCGGTCAGGACGCCCTGGCCCAGGGAGGCACCGCCAATCAGGTGCTGGCCCAGGTACCCTCGGTGGCCGTCTCGGCCGAGGGCGTGGTCAGTCTGCGGGGCAACTCCGGCGTCCGCATCCTCATCAATGGCCGCCCCTCCGCCCTGGCCGACAACAACAGTCTGGACGCCATTCCGGCGGCGAGCATCGAGCGGATCGAGGTCATCACCAACCCCTCGGCCCGCTACGAAGCCTCCGGCACGGGCGGCATCATCAACATCATCCTGAAAAAGGAGCGGGAGCGGGGCTACGGCGGCTCCCTGACCGTGGGTACGGGCTATCCCGCTGATCACCAAGCCCTGCTGAACCTGAATTACCGCCACGAAAAGTTCAGCGCCTTCGCGAATGTAGGAGGGCGCTACGCCAATTTTCGCGGTGACGGGGAGCTCAGCCGCACCTCGACCCTGGAGGGGGTGACCACCAACCTGCTCCGCATCCCCGACATGGACCGGCAGGACCGCGCCTGGTCGTCCTACGCCGGCTTCGATTACAATCTCAATGACCGTACGACCCTGACGGCTTCCTACTCGATCTACGATGTGGTGAACGACGACTTCATCCGCAACGACTACTTCTTTACCGACGGAAATGACGATCCCATCCGCACCCTCCAGCAAGATCAGGACTACCTGGAACCCGGTACCTACGAGCAGCTGGACCTAATCTACGACTACCGCTTCGGCAAAGACAAGCTCTCCGTCCAGTTCAACCACGACGCCTGGCGGGAGGTGGAGACGGAAGAGGTATCTATCGAGGAACTGGAACCGCAAGTTGAGACCCTCGTCAATTACCGCACCGAAACCCGGGAGCGCAGCCGCGACTTCCGTTTGCAGGGCGACTACGAGCGCAAGGTCGGGGAGTTCGGCACCTTCGAAGCGGGGCTGCAGGCTGAGACGCGCATTATCTCCGCCGACTACCTCGCGGAGCAAGAAGAAGCTGCCGGAGGTTTTGCGACTATCCCCGGCTTCGACAACCTCTTCGACTACTACGAGCGCATCGGTTCGGCCTACCTGCAGTACGGCCACGAACGGGAGCGGCTGGGGTGGCAAGTTGGGCTGCGCAATGAGTACACCTACATCCGCGGGGAGAATGATACGGAAGACCTGGCCGATTTCGAGAAGCGGTACAACCGGCTCTTCCCATCCGCCAGCGTCAAATACACCGTCAGTGAGGTCAGTAGTACGCAGCTGAGCTACTCCCGCCGCATCCGCCGCCCCCACTTCGGTTGGCTCAATCCCTTCAGCGGACTGCGGCTGCCCAGCAGTATCTTCTTCGGTAATCCCGACCTTGACCCCACCTACACCGACCGGCTGGAGCTGAACTGGGTGGCCCGCTGGGAGAAGGTCACCCTGAATCCGGCTATTTACGGCGCCCGCACCCTCGACTACATGGAAGTGGCCGTGGAGCAGCAGGCGGAAAACCTCTTCGGCCTCAACGACGGCACCATCATCTCCCGGCCCGTCAATCTGGACCACGAATTGAGCTACGGGCTGGAGATCACCGGCAACTACCGCCCGACCGATGCCCTGACTGTAGCCGGCGACGTGAACTACCGGGGCTTCAGCCTGCGGGGGGAGGTCGACGGGCGCTCCTTCGATTTTGATTTTGCCACCTGGTCCGCCGGTCTGCGTACGCAGTACCAGTTCGACCAGGCCACCAGCGCGCAGCTTCGGGTCGGTTACAACGCCCGGAATGAAGACGTACAATCCATCAACTACGGCACCTGGAACGGCGAAGCCGCCCTCAGCCGCAAATTCGGGGAACAGTTCACATTGACGGCCAACGTCCGTGCGCCCCGCTACTTCCGCACCGAAGTCTTTCGGCCCAGCTTTGTGCAGGATGACTACTTTCAGTGGACGGGCTGGCGGTACAGTCTCAATATGGTCTATCGTTTCGAGCGGGGCGCCGACAGTTCGGGCCGCCGGGCGCGGGGAAGTATTCGGTAGAACGGTTGGGGGTGCAATGGTTCGGATGGCAAGTCTTACCTTTGAGGGGTATTGGTCGACTTTCCATCCACACCTTACCCTATGAAAATTGTGTTGTTGCTCTTTTCGGTAGTTGTTACTACCGTGTTGACGGCACAGCATACCTTGTCCGGGCGGGTAGTAGAGGAGGAAGGAACGGCCGTGGCCTACGCGACGGTTGCGGCCTATCGCTCCGTCGACAGTACGCTAGTCCAGGTAGAGACCACGGATGACAGTGGAATTTTCCGCTTCCGGGATATGCTGGGAGACGATTATGATTTGGTCATCAGTCTGTTGGGATATAGGGAGCTGCGTCACCCGCGTGTTCACCTCACGGAAGACCATAACCTCGGAGTGCTGACGCTCAACAGTACCGGTGTAGACCTACAGACCGCCACCGTCACCGCCGAACGGGTCCTGGTGGAGGTTAAGCCGGACCGTACCGTGTTCAACGTCAATGGCACCATCAATGCCGCGGGTAATGACGCTATCACGCTGCTGCGTATGGCCCCGGGCGTGACGGTCGACAACAATGACAACATTAGCGTTCTCAGCCGCAGTGGCGTCATCATCTACGTGGACGGCCGGCGGGTACCCCTTTCCGGACAGGACCTGAGCAATTACCTCCGCAACCTGACCGCCGAACAGATCGACCGCATCGACATCATCACCAGCCCTGGTGCCCGCTACGAAGCGCAAGGAAACGCCGGCATTATCGACATCCGCCTCAAGAAGGCCGAAAATGAGGGTGCCAATGGAAGTCTGACCGCTTCCGGAAGTCAGGGGCGTTACGCGATCTACGCCCTCAATGCGGGGGGGAACTTTCGCAACCGCAAGCTAAATGTCTTCGGGAACGTCGGCTTCACCTCCAACGAGAGCTTTACCGATAATGCCTTCGTGAGCCGGCAGAACGGCTTCCTCCTGACCGACGATCTGCTGAGCCGGCCCGAATCCAATACGCCGAGTCTGCGCCTGGGTACCGATATCTACCTCGACGAGCGCCAAACCCTCGGTTTTTTGTACAGCGGTATTTTCGAGAACCTGACCCGCGATGTCATCAACAGTACCACCATTCGGTCGGGCGTAGGAGCACCCGTTGACAGTATTCTCCGCGGTGGGGTGGACGGTAGCGGCGATCACAGCCGCAACACCTTTAACATCAACTACAACTTCGCCATCGGTGATGGTCAAAACCTGAATGTCGACCTGGACTACGGCCGCTACCGCAATGACGACGTACTCGATCAGCCGAACCGCTACTTCAGTCCGGCCGGCGATCTGCTCAGCACGGCCGATGCCTACTTCGAGACGCCCATCGATATCGACATCTATACCGCACGGTTGGACTACGACTTTTCAATAGGGGAGGGGGCGGCGAGCGCAGGTGCGAAGTATACCCGGGTGGCGACGGAGAACACCTTCCTGGCGTTTGATGGCCTGTTTGATAACCGAATGCTGGATGCCGACCAGAGCAATATCTTCAATTACGATGAGACGGTGTATGCCGCTTACCTCAGCTACGCCGGTGCATTCAGCGAGCGACTGAGCTATTCCGCGGGACTGCGTATGGAGGCCACCGTAGCGGACGGCTTACTCATGGAAATAGCTGGGGATAACCGGACCAACCCCGTAGATTCCAACTACCTCAGCCTTTTCCCCAGTGCCGGACTCACCTATGAAGCCAGCGAGAATGCCACCTGGAGCCTCCGTTACGGACGCCGCATCAACCGGCCGGACTACAACGTACTCAATCCCTTTCGCGTCCAGTTAAACGAACTGAGCTACGAGCGGGGCAACCCCCGGCTGCGCTCCGAGATCGTGGATAATGTGGAGTTGGGTTATGTGCTTAAGAAACGCTACAACTTCAAGGTCGCCTACAGCCATACGGCCGCGGCACTGGCCCGCTTGTTCAGTCCCGATGAAGAGAACCCCCGGGCGGGATTTGCCACCTACGATAACCTGGCGCGCCAGCACGTGTACGCCTTCACCTTCAGTGCGCCCTTCACCATTACCGGCGGATGGCGTGCCTATGCCAATCTCGGAATGAGCTACATCGACAATGAGGCCGACTACGGGGACCAGGGCACGGTAAACGTCGAACTGTTCAGCTACCAGGGGCTGCTACAACAAACCTTTACGCTACCGGAAGCCTTTCGGGGGGAAATCACGGCCGTATACCGGGGACCGGGCATCAGCCAGGGTATCTTTGAATACGAAGATTTCTACCTCGTCAATGTCGGCCTGCAACGTCGCTTTTTCCAGAATCAGCTCACCGCAAAACTGAGTGTGAACGATATCTTTTATTCGTTTCGCATTGAGGGTGAAAGCGACTTTAACGGGCTACGTACCCGGGGTAACGTCATTCGGGATAGCCGGCGCGTGGCGCTGAGTCTGAGCTACACCTTCGGCAATCAGAAGGTCAGCAGCCGCCGCCGCGACACCGGGCTGGACGATGCCGAGGGCCGGATCGGGGGCTAGAGGGTATCCCGTACCTTCTTCGGCAGTTTGGCGACGACCAGATCGTAGCTGTGGTCGATCAGTTCGGTCACAAAGCGGATCGATAGATTCCCCCGTTCAACGAAGACCGTGTTCCAGTGCGTCTTACTCATGTGCCAGCCCGGTATGATCACAGTGGGGTGCTCCTCCCGCAACTGGAGGGCGCGCTCCGGATCGCACTTCAGGTTCACCCGGAAGTCGGCTTCGTCCAAGCCGGTGAGCGCGAACATTTTGCCGGCAACCTTCATCACGAGGGTATCGGGGCCGAAGGGGAGGGTCTCTTCGGTACCTGGCTTGGAGAGGCAGTAGGTAAGGAACTCATCGAGGTGCATAGCCTTAAGGTACGACGCTTTCTGAGCCCCATTTGCCGACTGACATTTCGTCAGACCTCCGCTGACAAAATGTCAGAGTCAGAATAGAAGGTCTTTAACAACCTCGGCATACGACCGGCTCGCCCGCAGGATATCCCCATTTTGTAGTACGAGGTCGTAACCGTGGCCCTCCCGGTAAATTTCCCGGATGGAGGCGCGATTGACTATGGTGGATCGGTGGATACGGAGAAACCGTTCCGGGTCCAGTCGCCCCTCGCTTTCCTTTAGGCTATACTGGCTCAGGTATTCCCGCTCCGCCGTCACAATCGTGGAATAGTCGCCCTCTGCTCGGATATAGAGGATATCTTCCACGGGAAGAGCTACATATTTGTTGCCACGGGGTAGCATGATCCGGTCGGGGTAACTCGTGCGTTGATCGTGCAATTGTTGAGTGAGCTGAGCTACGGCAGGCTGTCGGCGGTCATTACGAGCTGCCAGACGATCCACGGTCCGGGCGAATCGGGTCTTGGTATAGGGCTTGAGCAGAAAGTCTACCGCGTGGTGTTCGAAGGCATCTAATGCGTATTGGTCGTAAGCGGTGGTAAAGATGACCAGTGGAAGCTCATTCAGTCGGGTCAGCATCTCCAGTCCGGTGAGCCCTGGCATCTGTACGTCGAGAAATATGATCTCGGGGTCGTGGTCGGCGATGAGCCGCAGGGCGTCCACCCCATTAGCCGCCTCTCCGACAATGATGAGATCGGGGTAGCCCGCCAAGTACTCGCGGAGGAGTTGGCGGGCGGACGCTTCATCGTCGACCAGGAGTACCTTCTGCATCATGACCGGGAGGAAATCGACGGTGCTGACAATTTGTCAGACCTCCGAGGTCTGACAGAATGGCGGTCGACATCGGAGGTCTTAGACATCCGATGTCGAGGCGGATCGGAAGGCGTGAAGGGCAGGCGAAAGCGGCACTCCGTCCCGCCGCCCGGCGCACTGTTGATGGTGAGCGATTCCCTATAGAGCAGAGCTAATCGACGCTGGGTATTCGTGAGGCCATACCCGCGCTTGGCGGCGGCGGGGTCGAACCCGTGGCCGTTATCGACAACCGCCAGGATCAGCTCGCCACCGATTTCACTTACCGATACCGTCACCGTCCCCCCGGCGACCAGCGGCGAGATGCCATGACGCACGGCGTTCTCGACTAGTGGCTGTAGAAGGAGCGGGGGCAGAGCAGCATTCCGCAGCTCCGGCCGTTCTACCTCGATGCGGTAGCGGAGGCGGTCCCCGAAGCGGGCCCGTTCCAGGATCAGATACCCCTCCACGAATTCGAGCTCGCTGCCGAGCGGCAGGGTTTCAGCCTGGTTTGCCCGCAACTGATAGCGGAACAGATCGCTTAGCTGGGCGATCATGTCGCGGGTGCGTTCCTGTCCGGGGCCGGTACTGGCACTGATGGCGTTGAAGGCATTATAGAGGAAGTGGGGATTAAGCTGGGCCTTCAGGGCACTGAGTTCGCTGGTCAGGGCCAGTCGCTCGCTTTCCACCCGGGCCAGTTCGGTCCGCCGGAGGTCCTGGTAGTAGGCCCAGGCGTGAAAGATGCCGAACTGTAAGAAGTAGAACAGCCCGGGAATGTAGATGTCCCACCACTGAGCGTTACCCTGCAGGTGATTGCCGTCAAGCAGGTTATCGCAGATCCAGTAATAAGACAGTTGCCAGCCTTTGACCCATACGGGAAGCAGGGCCAGATTGAGCAGCAGCTTGGCGGGCAGGCTCCAGGAGCGGAACGTCCGGAAGGTCAGGTACCAAACCGGCAGGGTGAATAGCGCCTTGAGGGGGTAATCAAGGTAAACGATTCGCCAGGAGTAACTGCCCTGGTATTCCGAGGGGAAGGACCAATTCAGGGCCGTCATGTAAAAGAGCGCAAAGCCCAGATACAGGACCAACAGCAGCAACATTTCCCGGCGGAACCAGTTTTTGATCACTTCCATGCCTACAATGATAAGGCGTCGGTGTCTGAGGGTAGCTAACCCTTCGGTGAGTGGCCATTTCGGTAGGTTGAGTAACCATCCGGGCCTCCGCGAAGTACATAGCCGGTAACTCATCTACTGCATATGGCCGTCCATCGATAATTCATCGCAACGGCCGCTTTCTCCCCCGACCTTTGGGGGACTTGATCAACCAAATGTTACCCAGCTGATGAAATTTATCCTTACCCTTCTGTTTGCCGGAATACTTTGCACCTGCGTCCGCGCCCAGTCCGTCATGCGTGGACAAGTCCAGGATGCCGACGGGGCCGCCGTTGCCTTTGCAAATGCAGCCTTATATACCAGTGACGACTCGACGCTGACCAAGGTGGAGACCACGGACGATGCCGGACTTTTCGCTCTGGCCAATGTACCGGTAGGAACTTATGACCTGGTCATCACCTACATCGGTGCCCCCGAACTGCGCCGGCCGGGAATCGAGGTGAGTGAGGACGTCGATCTTGGCGTACTTAAGCTAGCCCCCGCCGCCGTCGAACTGGCCGAGGCCACCGTTACCGCCCGCCGCGCCCTGGTGGAGGTCAAACCCGACCGCACCGTATTCAACGTGGAGGGAACGATCAACGCGGTCGGCAATAACGGCCTCGACCTGCTACGGAAAGCCCCGGGCGTGACGGTCGACAACAACGACAACATCAACGTCCTGAGCCGGTCCGGAGTGCTGTTGTACGTAGACGGTCGCCGCCTGCCGCTCTCCGGTCAGGACCTGAGCAACTACCTGCGCAACCTGACCGCCGAGCAGATCGACCGCATCGACATCATCACCAACCCCGGCGCCCGCTACGAGGCCGAGGGCAACGCCGGCATCATCGACATCCGCCTGAAAAAAGCCGAGGATGAGGGAGCGAACGCCACCGTGAGTCTGAATGCCAGCCAGGGCCGCTACTTCCGGGGTGGGGTGGACATCAATGGCAACTACCGCAACCGCTGGGTCAACGTATTCGGGAACCTGGGGTACAACGAGGGCGAGAACTTCAACGAAACCTTCTTTAACAGCTTCCAGAACGGGCTGCGGCTGGACGAGCAGATATTCAGCCGGAACGACAACCTCAATCCTAGCTACCGCCTGGGTGCCGATTTCTACCTGAATGAAAAACAGATCATCGGTATCCTGGTTGGCGGGCGCTACACCGATGCCACCCAGCGGACCAGGGACGAGATCGACATTTACGATCGCCGCAGCGGGACGGAAGTATTCGACAGCACCCTGCTGGCCACGACCATAGGCGACACCGATCGCGGACAAAACACCATCAACCTCAACTATCGCTACCGCATCGGGGAGGGTCGCAACCTGAACGTGGACCTGGACTACGGACGCTTCCGCAACGATGACCTGGTGGACCTCACGAACGATTACTTCGACGTCGAGGGCCAGCCGCTGACTACCATTGGAACTTTCTTTGACACGCCCACTGACATCGACATCTATACCGCTCAGTTGGACTACGAATTGCCGCTGTGGGGTGGGGGCGCGGACGCGGGTGCGAGGTTCAGTCGGGTGCGAACGTTCAACACCTTCCTGTTCTACGACGTGGAATTCCAACCCCAACGAACACTGGCGCGTGATGACCAGCAGAGTAATCTGTTCGACTACTCCGAGGATGTGTATGCCGTATATGGTAGCTACCAGGGGCAGTGGAATGAAAGGTGGAAGTACACGGCCGGCCTCCGTATGGAAATTACCGACGCCACGGGGGAATTGACGCCCTTCGACGAGAACCTACAACAGGATCCCGTAGAATTGAACTACGTAAGTTTTTTCCCAAACGCCGGAGTGACCTATGCACTGGACGCCCGCAAGGGCAACACCCTGAACCTCAGCTACGGGCGGCGGATCAACCGGCCGGACTATAACGTGCTCAATCCTTTCCGGAAACAGATCAGTGAGCTAAGCTTCGAGAGCGGTAACCCGTCCCTGAATCCGGAGATCGTCGATAATATCGAACTGGGCTATACCCACGCCTACCGCTACAACTTCAAATTGGCCTATAGCCATACCGCTAACCAGATCACCCGCTTGATCGGTCCCGACTCGACGGACGCCCGTGCCGGTTTCATCGGTTGGGACAACCTGGCGAGCCAGACCGTTTTGGCCTTCAACGCCAGCGCACCCGTACAGGTGACTGAAAAATTCAACGTATATGTCAATGCCTCGGCCAGCTACATCGATAACCAGGCGGATTACGGGGAGGGAGAGGGTTCGATCGATCTGCAGGTATTCAGCTACAGTTTCTTTGTACAGAATACGCTAAGCCTTCCCGGTGACTTCACCTTTGAGTTCGGCGGCTACTTTTCCGGACCGGGAGTTTGGGGCGGTGTGTTCCGCTACAATGAACTGGGTGCGTTTAACGTCGGACTGCAGAAGAAATTCCTGAACGACCAGTTGAACGTCAAACTGAGCGGGAACGACCTGTTTTTTACTTCTGGCTGGGACGGGTATTCCGAGTTTAACGGACTGCTTAGCGAAGGGAACGGAAATTGGGACAGTCGACGGGTGGGGTTGAGTCTGAGCTACTCGTTCGGGAATCAGAAGGTGAAGAGTCGGAAGCGGAATACGGGGATTGAGGAGGCGGCGAAACGGGTGAATTAGTGGGGGCGCTACGCGCGTTAGTCGGCTTCGCCGGGGAGTGCGCTCGCTTTGCTCGCTTTCAGTCGGCTGCGCCGGGCAGTGCGGACGGGGGAGCGGCTCCGTGTTCTCCGTGCCCTCCGTAGTTAAAACGTGTAATAGTTTAGCCCTAGACGAATCGAAATTTAGTATGAGCAGAATGACAGTATGGATTCACCTTGCGGCGTGCCTGCTATTGACGGGAATAGGCTATGGTCAGCACGTTCTTTCGCCGGAGATGGTGGCGGAACTGGAGCGTATCGCACCTCAGGACGTACCGGAGGGGGCGCCGGGGATTGCTACGGCGATCGTGCGGAACGGAGCGGTGGAGTTTGCGGGGTATTACGGGTATGCGAATCTGGAAGATAGTGTTCGGATTGACGAAGCGTCCCGGTTTAATATCGCCTCGAATGGGAAGCAGTTTACCGCACTGGCGATCCGGATACTGGCGGATGAAGGGCGTTTGTCCCTGGATGAGGAGGTTGGCGGGTACTTTCCGAGTTTGTCGTTGGTGGCTGAAAAAGGCATAACAATCCAACATCTGCTGACGCATACGAGTGGAATACGAGACGTATATGATCTATGGTCATTTAAGGGGCTGACGTGGTGGAAACACACTTTCGACAACGAAAGCGCGTATCAGCTGCTGAGCCAGCAGAATGAGCTCAATTTTGCGCCGGGGGAGGAGTATATGTACAGTAATTCGAACTATATCTTACTAGCCCTGCTGGTTGAAGAGGTTACGGGGCAGTCATTCCAGGAGTATACCGACGAGATGTTCCGGAGACTCGATATGCCAAATACCGGTTTTGAATCGCGGTACGATGACATCGAAGGGGCGATCGCGGATCCCTACTTCAATTTCGGTTCCTGGGTGACCTTTGATTGGAAGTGGAACGTGGTCGGGGACGGGAACCTGTTCACTACGCTGAAGGATCAAATCCGGTGGGAGCAACTTATTCAGGACACCCCGGAGGACCATCCATTTCATGCCGCTATTGTTGCGTCTCAGCAGCCGATCGATGATGCGGTAGGTGAGTATGGGTACGGGCTGGAATACAATGAGTATAAAGGTATGCCCTATAGATTCCACGAGGGAGCGACCGGGGCCTGGAAGGCGACCGTCTTGCGGGTCGATAGTATGGACGTTTCATTTATCACCATGACGAACTCGGGGAAAACGATACCGGCAAACCAGACGCGGCAAATGGTCGATGTGTACTATGGGATCGAGAGTAACCAGGAACCGATCGTGACAGAACCACCCACGGTGGGCGCGTTTATTTCGGAAGAGAATATTACCGGCATTTACCTCACCCCCTCAAACTATGCCTTCGAATTCCTGGTTGACGGGGAGGGGAAGTTGCAACTGAATCGGGCGGGCCGGGGAAATACGGAAATCGAGCGCGACAGCAATAATATCTTTCAGCAGAAATACGATCCGGACTTCAAACAGGAATTTAAGGTACTGGATAATGGCGATATGACCGTGACCGCATACTACACCACCCACCAACCCTATACTCTCACTAAAAAGCAAGTCGATTGGGAGGGGTTTGACTATACCGCGCTGGAGGGGGTATTCCTGAATGCGGAAACCGGGGTATCGATTGAAATTAAATACCATACAGGGCAGGAATACGAGGTGCAGCGGAGAGGGGTAAATCCATCCGCCGGAAAACTCATTTCTCGGGATATCTTCCTTTTCGACAACTATATGGCGACTATAGTATCGCCGGACGAACTGCTGCTCGATTTCGAGCGGGTGAAGAGGCTGAAGTTGGTGCGGGTGAAGTAGGGCGAGCCCGGCGAGCGCCGCCCCGACGGACAAGATCAACTACCTTTAGCGAAAAAAACTATGGTTTCCATCATTATGGGTTCCGATTCCGACCTGCCGGTCATGCGGGCGGCGGCGGAGGTATTGACGGACTTCGGAATCCCCTTGGAGGTGACGGTCGTAAGCGCCCACCGTACACCGCAGCGACTCTATGATTTTGCGATGGGGGCGGCGGGGCGCGGGGTGCAGGTTATTATCGCCGGAGCCGGGGGGGCGGCCCATCTGCCGGGCATGGTGGCGAGTCTATCCCCCCTGCCCGTGATTGGGGTTCCGGTCAAGAGCAGCAATAGTATCGACGGTTGGGATTCGATACTGTCGATCCTTCAGATGCCCGGGGGAATTCCCGTCGCCACGGTCGCCCTGGACGGAGCCAAAAATGCCGGACTCTTGGCGGCCCGCATCCTGGGTGCGCAGGATGAAAGCATCCGGAGACGGATGGTAGACTACCAGGAAGGGCTGCGGAAAGCCGTGGAAGAAAAGGTTAAACGGCTGGACCGGGAGGGATGGCGATAACAGGGGCAACCACGGCAAGAGAATCGCATATCGCCAATCCCACCCGGAATACGACCGCAACGTGCAAAGCCATACCTTCGCGCCTTATGAGTAGCCCGCCCCCCACCGCCGACAACTTCATCGAGGAGATCATCGTCGAGGACCTCGCCAACGGTAAGCACGACGGCCGCATCCATACCCGCTTTCCGCCCGAGCCGAATGGCTATCTGCACATCGGTCACGCCAAGGCGATCGTCATCAATTTCGAGACGGCGAAGAAGTTTGGCGGCCGCACGAATCTGCGGATGGACGACACCAACCCCTCTACGGAGGAGACGCTGTTCGTCGAGAACATTCAGAACGACATCCGCTGGCTGGGCTACGAGTGGGAGGGGGAAACCCGCTATGCATCCGATTACTTTGAGCAGCTCTACCAACTGGCCCTCCGGCTGATCGATAAGGGACTGGCCTACGTGGATGATTCCACCCCCACCGAGATCGAAGCCCAGAAGGGGGACATTGGCGTACCTGGTACGGATAGTCCGTACCGTAATCGCAGTACCGATGAGAACCGGGAGCTTTTCACCCGGATGCGGGCGGGGGAATTCCCCGACGGCAGTAAGGTGCTGCGTGCGAAGATCGATATGGCCCACCCGAACCTGCTGCTGCGCGATCCGGTCCTTTACCGCATCAAGCATGAAGTCCATCACCGGACCGGAGATGCCTGGTGCGTTTACCCGCTATACGACTTCGCCCACGGGCAGAGCGACTCGATCGAGGAGATCACCCACAGTCTGTGCAGCCTGGAATTTCGCCACCACCGCGATCTCTACAACTGGCTGATCGAAGCGCTGGAGATCTTTCCGAGCCGGCAGATCGAGTTTGCCCGGATGAACGTCGACTACTTCATCACCTCCAAGCGGAAGCTGAAGCTACTGATCGAGGAGGGGGTAGTCAGCGGCTGGGACGATCCCCGAATGAGCACCCTGGCCGGGCTACGCCGTAAGGGATACCCCGCCGAGGCCATCCGCAACTTCTGCATGGACACCGGCGTCACCCGCCGCGACAACCAGCAAACCCTCGATCTGCTGGAATTCAAGGTGCGGGAGGTCCTGAACCGGGAGGCCGACCGTTACATGGCCGTTCTCGACCCGGTTAAGCTGGTCATTATGAACTACCCAGATGGGCAGACTGAACAACTGGAAACCAACAATAATCCCGAGCGACCCGAGCGCGGTAGCCGCAAACTGCCCTTCAGCCGCGAGCTCTTCATCGAGCGGGAAGACTTCCGCAGGGAACCCCAGAACCGGAAGTACTACCGACTGGCCCCCGGAAAGGATGTCCGGCTAAAGAGTGGGTACATCCTCCACTGCGAGGGGCACGAAGAAGATGCAGACGGCAACGTCACCCAGGTCAACTGCCGCTACTACCCGGACTCGAAGTCGGGGGAGGACACCAGCGGCGTGAAGGCCAAGGGTACCCTCCACTGGGTCGATGCCGGTAGCGCGATTGACATGGAAGTACGGATGTACGAGCCCCTCTTCACCGACCCCACCCCAATGGACCACCCGGACCGCGACTTCCTGGAGTTCATCAACCCCGATAGCCTGCGGACCATCACGGCCAAGGGGGAACCAGACCTGGCCGATGCGGCAGTTGCAGAAAACTTCCAGTTTTTACGCCAGGGCTACTTTACGGTCGACCCGGATAGCACGGACGGGCGAAAGGTCTTCAACCTGACGGTGGGCCTGCGATCGAGTTTTAAAGGGTAGACAAATCCGTGCTCAATCCGTGCCCGACCGCGAAGCAGCTACGAAGTAAATCTGTGAATAATCCGTGGTGAAAAAACGAGCGTAGTGAGCAGAGCCACCTACCCACCAGCCTTCTTCGTATTCCGGTACCCCCGCTCCCGCAAAAAGGCCACCACCCGCTCCCGCTGATCCCCCTGCAGGATTATCTCTCCGTTCTTCACCGAGCCACCCACCCCGCAGTGCACCTTGAGGGCCTTGCCGAGATCGTGTAGCGCATCTTCTTCACCAGTGAGGCCCGTTACGATCGTCGCCGTCTTTCCCCTGCGTTGTTTGCGATCGAGCAGCACCCGGAGGTTATCCGAAAAGCTTGCACCTGCCCCGATAGCTATCGGGGCGCCCACACCTTCCTCCTGTTCCTGCGGCAGATCATCGGGCGGGGGAGGGAGGTCATTCAGTTGGGAAAGGGCCGCGAAGGGATTGTCGCTAGCCGAATCGGAGGGGGGAGCGTAGTCTTTTTTGCCCATGGTCAGGTAGATTTGGTCACCTCGGGGGTCGGTACGTTCAGGCTGCCGGCATCCACCGCGGCGGCTACTTCCGGTTTGAAGCTGAATACCAGATTCAGATAAGCGGAACGGGAGACCCGGAACCACCAGACGAAGAGGATGGCCACTATGGCGATCAGCGTGAGAAATGAGGCGAGCATAGACCAGTCCAACACCCACCGCAAAAACATCACCACCCCGAGGCAGAAGAAGCCCGAACCGATGTAGGAGATGAACATGGCCCCGTAGTAAAAGCCGGGCTCGGGAAAGTAGCGCTGCCCGCAGGCCGGGCAGTGGGTGAACTGGGCGAAGGGCCGGTCGAAGGAGAAGGAGCCGGTCGGGAAAAGATCACCCCGGTGACAGGTGGGGCACTTGAGGGAGAAGATGCTGTAGAATTTACTGGCCATACGTGCACAATCGGGTAGGGGAGGGTTTGTATAAACGTAAACTTCCCCTATCCGGTAACTTTTTAAGCGAACGGCGGTATTCTCCCGGTAGTTGAGGGAAGATTCGACTAATGGGCGAATGCCCGTGTTTTTTTGTTACATTAGGACTTGGAACCCGCTCGTGATGGTCTGACCCCCATCCCCGCATAAAACCAAAAGCCCGTTGAAAAGCTAAGACCCCATGCGTCAATTAAAGATCAGCAACAAGATTACCAGCCGCGAGAGTATCGCCCTGGAAAAGTACCTGACCGACATCGGGAAGATCGATCTGTTGACGCCAGAGGATGAAGCCCATCTCGCCGCCCGCATCCGCGAAGGCGATCAGGAAGCTCTGGAGCGGCTCACGAAGGCCAATTTGCGCTTCGTGGTCTCGGTGGCCAAGCAGTATCAGAACCAGGGGCTCAGCCTCTCGGACCTCATCAACGAGGGGAACGTCGGCCTGATCAAGGCCGCCAAACGCTTCGATGAGACGCGGGGCTTTAAGTTCATCTCCTACGCCGTCTGGTGGATCCGCCAGAGCATCATGCAGGCCATCGTGGAGTATAGCCGGTTGGTGCGGATGCCGAACAACAAATCGGCCGGGTACACGAAGGTGACCCAGGCGATCGCCAGCTTCCAGCAGGAATTCGAGCGGGACCCCGAGCCGGAGGAACTGGCCGAAGTGCTCAATATTTCCGTAAGCGACGTGCAGCGGGCCCTGCGCGGAAGAATGCGCCATCTGTCCTTCGATGCCCCCGTGGCCGGCGACGACAGCGACATTACCATGTTGGATACGCTTCCGAACGACGCGGACTCCAACCCCGACCTGAAGGTGATGGACGAGTCGCTCAGCAAGGAGATCGTCAATAACCTGAACCTGCTGGCCCCCCGCGAGCGGGCCGTACTGGCCTCCTATTTCGGGCTGGACGGTGAGGAGCAACTCAACCTGGAAGAGATCGGGGACCGCTTTGACCTGACCCGGGAGCGAGTACGGCAGATCAAGGAACGGGCGATTCGTAGGTTGCGGCGGAGCCGGAACAAGAACTTGCTGCGGAGTTACCTGGGCTAGACGCCGTCGGCCGGCCGTTAGGAGCGGAGCGACTTTCGACCGTCCGCCGGCGGTTAGTGTACCTATCGTTTGATCAATTTAAATGACAGAGAGGCAATCTCCCCCACTGGATCCTCCCGCGTAAACTGGCTCACCACCAGGCGGTGCTTCCCGGCCGATAAAAAGCGCGTCCCTTCTTGTATCGACAAGTCGACGCTACATACCCCATCATCGCAATCGCCGTACCACTCACCAAATTCGTTCGCCAGGTCTAATGAGAGGGGCTGGGATAGGCTCGTTCCATCCGGAAGGTGGGTGTTTAGGCGAACGTAGAAGTTTTGGGCCGGGTAGGCGGGGGAATGACCGAGGGTAAGCACCAGATCGTAACGGGCCGCAGTATCACCTACCACGTAGTCGAAACTCACGCTATCGGCGTACGCCCAGCCGTCACCAGCGAAATTCTCTGTGCGTTCGTAAACCACCTCTGGCCCGCCGCAGGCGAACGTAGCGAAAAGCAACAACCAGACAACCCCCCAATGCCACACCCCAGCAATCACGTAAAGTACTCCTTCATCCGCTCGAAGAAACCCTTGTCGCCTTTCTCCAGTTGAGGGTCGAAGTTGGGCATCTCGCGCATCCGCTCGAGCAGCTCGGTTTCTTCGCGGGTGAGTTTCTTGGGCGTCCAGAGATTGACGTGGATGAGCTGATCACCTTTGCCATGACTCTGGAGAGCGGGTAGCCCCTTGCCACGCAACCGGAAAATCTTACCCGACTGGGTACCGGCCGGCACCTTGATCTTCACCCGGCCACCAATGGTGGGTACTTCGACGGAAGTGCCCAAGGCGGCATCGGCGAAGTTGAGGTAGAGGTCGTAGATCAGCTTCTGCCCGTCGCGCTGCAGCTCCTCGTGGGGCTTTTCCTGGATGTTGATCAGTAGATCGCCGGGAGGCCCTCCGCGGCGGCCGGCGTTACCCTTTCCGCGCATGCTGAGTTGCATCCCTTCCTCGACGCCGGCTGGGATGCTGACCTCGATGGTGTCTTCGCCGTACACCCGGCCGTCGCCCTTACAATTGTTGCAGGTCGCCTTGATCTGGGTGCCGGTACCGGAACAGGTGGGGCAGGTAGTCGTGGTGGCCATCTGCCCGATAAAGGTGGAGCGGACCTGGCGGACCACCCCGGCCCCGCCGCAGGTACGGCAAGTTTCCACGCTTTCGTCGTCCTTCGCGCCGCTGCCGTCACAGACATCACAGACACGTTGCCGCTTCACTTTGATGCGCTTCGTAACGCCCTCGGCGATCTCCTCCAGCGTAAGGGGCACCTTAATGCGGAGATTGGACCCCCGCTCGCCCCGGGGTTGCCGGCGTGCGCCGCCCGCCCCGCCGAAAAAGCTGCCGAAGCCACCGCCCCCGTCGCCGAACATGTCACCGAACTGGGACATGATGTCCTCCATTGTCATCCCACCGGGCCCACCGCCGAAGCCGCCCTGTCCGTTCACGCCGGCGTGGCCGAAGCGATCGTAGCGGGCGCGCTTGTCGCTGTCGTTCAGGACGTCATAGGCCTCGGCGGCTTCCTTGAACTTCTCCTCCGCCGCCGCGTCACCGGGGTTGCGGTCGGGGTGGTACTTCATGGCCAGCTTGCGGTAGGCCTTTTTCAGGGTGTTCTCGTCCGCGTCTCTGGAGACGCCGAGCACCTCATAATAATCTCTTGCCATGGGGCACTTTAGTTTACTTGCCCACCACGACTTTGGCGTGGCGGATGATACGGCCATTGAGGGTGTATCCCTTTTCAATGGTGTCGACGACCTGCCCCTTCAGTTCCGGGTGGGGCACTTCGGTGACGGCTTCGTAGAGGTCAGCGTCGAAATCGTTACCCGTGCTGTCCATTGGATTCAGGCCCTGACTGGCGAGCGCCTGTAGCAGTTTTTTGCGGATCAGCCCGATGCCGCTATTCCACAGTTCGGCCGAAGCCTCGTCTTGTTTGGCGGCGTTGGCGGCCCGGTCGAAATCATCGAGCACGGGGAGCAAAGCCTGCATCGTTTTGCTGCCCGCCGTTTCCATCAACTGTAGCCGTTCGCGCTGGGTACGGCGCTTATAATTATCGAATTCGGCGTACAGTCGCAGGTAGCGGTCTTCTTTTTCTTGCAGGCGCTGCTGCAGTTCTTCGATGTCGACTGATTCCGGTAAGTCTTCCTGTAGGTCTTCGTCAGTCTTCAAGCCTCCCTCGCCGGTATGCTCTTCGGGGGCGGCATCGCTGTGCTCCAGCATCTCATCATCTACGATGGGCTGTTCGCTTTCTTTCTTACTCATCTTCTTCCAGTATTTGAACACAAAGGGGGATACCGCAAAGGTGGGGCCACCTACAAAGGTGGAAACTTTGTCAGGTCACTACGACAAAGACTGACAAGACTACAGGTTCAGACGAAATCCGTCGCGCTGCATTTTCCGGAAGCGGTCACCTTCAAAACGGTACAGTCGCGCCGGACGGTGGGCCACGTTTTCCTGTAGGCGCCCGAGGTTCTTTAGCAGGCCGGTGGACAGGATCTTCTTGCGAAAGTTCCGCTTCTCTAGTTCCGTATCCCACACCGCCTCGTACAACTTCTGTAACTGACTCAGGGCAAACTCCTTCGGGAGGAGCCCGAATGCCGCGGGGTGATGCCGAAAATCGTTCCGTAGCTGCAGTACCGCCCGATCCAGGATTTGCCGGTGGTCGAAGGCCAGTTCGTCGACCGCGTTCTGGGGGTGCCAGGAAATTCTTCGCTGCAGGGCATCGACCCGCGGCACCCCATCCATGTGGCGTACCAGACCGGCATAGGCGATCGTGATCACCCTCCCGAGCGCATGACGATCGGGAGCTCCGAAAGTGTGCAGTTGCTGCAACTCCCCGTCCGGCTGTCCCGTATATCTCTGTAAGACCCGTTGGGCGGCCTCCGGCAGGGATTCCCGTTCACCCACGAAATCACCCGGTAGGGCCCAGGTGTGGCGGTAGGGCGCTTCGGTGCGTTCGACCAGCAGCACGTGTAGCCGCTCGCCGTCAAATCCGAAAATAGCGGTATCGACCGTAAAGGCACTTTTGAATTGGGTGGCGAAGCGGGGGGTCGGCTGCACGGGATAAAACTTTGTTCAAAGATAGGTCTTGAAAGACCATTGGTCGTCGCCCGCCCGTTGTCCGTCTTAAATACGCATCCTGTGGTATCCTGTTCGCGCTATATTCGGGCCGTAATCACCGCGATCCCTACAAGAACGCACAAAATCAACCACATTGAACCGATTGTTTACCACCTTCGCCGTGCTATTCCTGGCCGGCACAACCCTGTTTGCCCAATCCGACGCCCCACCCGTGGAGGAGATTGCCGCCGCCTACATCGAAGCTATCGGCGGGGAGGAGGCCTGGCTGTCCCTCAAAGCTTCCCAACTCGAGGGTAAAGCGATGATGCAGGGCATGGAAATGCCGATGACGATCACCACCGCCGAAGGCGATAAGATGCGGCTGGACATGTCCATCCAGGGCAACGCCATGACGCAGACCTACGACGGAGAGACGGGATACATCCTCTTTCCCCTCCAGGGCATCACCGAGCCAAAAGAAATGAGCGAGGAGGAGGTTGCCGATTTCGCCGACGAACCCTTCCTGAACGAGTTCATCAACAGCGCCGAGCGGGGCTACACCCTGGAGGCCGTGGAAGGCAAGGAAGTGGAGGGCGCCCCCACCTACGGCGTGCGGGTCACCCACGAGAACGGTTTCGACCGTACCTATTATTTCGATACCGAGTCCATGGTCCCGATTATGATGACCTCCGTCGGTAAGGGCGGTCCCCTCAAGGGTATGCCCGTCAATATGTACTTCAGCGAATACGGGGAGGTTGACGGTATGTACATGCCCATGTTCATGGAACAGAAGATGAACGGGCAGTCGATCATGAAGATGACCTTCAGCGACGTGCGGCTGAATCCGGAACTGGAAGAGGGCTTCTTCAGCCTCAAGTAAACCGTTAGGCCAATTTCTAATAGGGCGGGGACGCAGGTGCCAAGTTGCTGGTGGCCGCGTCCCCGTTCTCCATTTAGCTTACTACCCCCCCCCGCTGTATGCGCATTCTACTCCTAACCCTATTCGTCTCCTCCGGCTGGGCCGCGGCGCAGTCAACCTTCGAAACCACCACTTCCCTGTTCGGGGATCTGACCGCCCGTCAGATCGGACCCGCGCTGATGAGCGGTCGGGTCAGTTGCCTGGCCGTGCACCCCGATGACCCCACGGTGGTCTACATCGGCGCGGCCGGCGGCGGTATCTGGAAGACCGATAACGCCGGAGCCACCCTCGACCCCATCTTCGACGACTATACCCAGAGTATAGGCGCGATCGCCCTGGCCCCCTCCGATCCCGAAGTGGTCTACGTCGGCACCGGCGAACCCTGGACCCGGAACAGCGTCAGTATCGGGGACGGCGTTTACCGCTCGGAAGATGGGGGCCGCCGCTGGACATCCGTAGGTCTGGAAGGCACCGAACGCATTGCCGGCATCACCATCCACCCCGACGATCCCAACACGGTTTACGTAGCTGCCCTCGGCCCACTGTGGAGTGACGGAACCGACCGCGGCGTATACAAATCGACGGACGGCGGCCAGAATTGGGAGCGGGTACTCTACCTGAGCCCCAGCACCGGAGCGGCTAATATCAGTATGGATCGGAACAATCCCGACGTGCTCTTCGTCGCCATGTGGGATCATCGCCGCACGCCCTATTCCTTCGATAGCGGATATGGGGGACAGTCCGGTCTTTACCGCACCACGGACGGCGGCGATAATTGGGAAAAGCTCGGTAACGGACTGCCGGACGAAAAGCTTGGCCGCATCGCCGTCGAGGTTGCCCCCGGTAATTCAAAAGTCGTCTACGCCAGCGTGGAAACCGGTACGAATAAAACCAAAGGGATGTACCGCAGCCACGACGGCGGCGACAGCTGGACCCTCACCGACCGCACCTTCAACAACCAGGTGCGCCCCTTCTACTTCGCCGAGCTCAGCGTGGACCCGAGCAACGACAGCATCGTAGCCAAGTGCGGGCTGAACGCTATCATCTCCGAAAACCGGGGCGAGACCTGGCGGACCTTCGACGGCCGCGTCCATTCCGATGCCCACGATATCTGGATCGACCCCGCCAACGGCCGCCACATCCTGCTGGCCACTGACGGCGGGGTGTACGAGAGCCAGGACCGGGGCCGCACCTTCAAGATGTGGCAAAATTTACCGGTCAGCCAGTTTTACCACGTCAGTGTGGATCAGGCCGAGCCCTATCGGGTCTACGGCGGACTCCAGGATAATGGAAGCTGGTACGGACCCAGTCAGAAACCCGGTGGCATCACGAACGCCGACTGGTATAAAACGATGGGAGGCGATGGCTTTTACAGCTTCCGCCACCCCACCAAACCACACTACGTATTCAGTGAGTACCAGGGTGGCGGGCTGGTCCGCTACGACGAACGGACCGGACAGACTAAGGCCATCGCCCCCTACGCCGATGAGTCGACGGGGAAATTGCGCTTCAACTGGAACGCTCCCATTCACGTCAGCAAGAATGGCGAACGCCTCTACTTTGCCGGCCAGTATCTCTTTCGTTCCGCGGACGATGGCGAAAATTGGGAACGGATCAGTCCCGATCTGACGACCAATGACACCAGTTACCAGCAACAGCACCGCAGCGGAGGCCTGAGTATCGACAACTCCGGAGCGGAAAACTACACTACCATTTACGCCGTGGCGGAAAGCCCAGTTGACAATGATATCGTCTGGGTCGGCACGGACGATGGTAATCTGCAAGCGACTACCGACGGAGGAGATAGCTGGACCGAACTCAGTGACCGGCTCCCCGGTGCGCCGGAGGGCAGTTGGGTCACTTCTGTCGAACCCAGTCCCCATGCCGCCGAAACGGCCTTCGTGACCCTAGACAATCACCGCCGCGGGGATATGGGCACCTACGTCTACCGTACCGACGACGGGGGGATAAGCTGGCGGCGGCTGATGGACGATGATCTGGAGGGTTACGCCCTGAGCGTTCGCCAGGATCCGGTCAACCCGGACTTGCTTTTCCTGGGAACCGAGATGGGGCTATTCATCAGCCTGGACGGCGGGGACAGCTGGGCACCCTTCCGCAACAACCTGCCCCGCGTCAGCGTCCGTGACATGGTCATCCAGGAGCGGGAGGCAGACTTGGTACTGGCTACCCACGGCCGGGGCGTCATCATCCTGGACGATCTGGAGGCCCTTCGGCAACTCACGCCCGAAATCACCGAGGAAAAGATCGCCTTCCTCGAAACCGAACCTACCTACTTCTACGACGGTGGCGCCAGCGGGGCGGGTAGGTTTTCCGGCAGCGGGATCTTCGTAGGTGGCAACCCCAGTCAGGCCGCCCGTATCATGTACTACGCGGGCCGACGCCACACCTTCGGAAAGATGTACGTGGAGATCTACCGCGACGGGGAGCTGATCCGCACCCTGCCGGCCGGAAAAAGCGCCGGGCTGAACGTCGTCTCCCTGCAGACGCGGTTGCCCAAACCGAAGTCACCCCCCAGCGAAAGTCGACAGGCCAGCTTCGGAACAACCTACGGTCCCAGCCTGCCCGCCGGCACCTACCAGGTCAACCTGGTGAAGGGGCGGGATACCTTCCAGACCGACTTCACCCTGGCGGCGCACCCGGATAGTCCCTACGGAGAGGCCGAACGCAAGCAACAGTACGATCTGTTGATGCGGCTCTACGACGATTCCGAATCGCTGGCTTACCACTACGAAGTACTCTCGCGGCTGGAACAGCAACTCGATACGCTCTCCGTATCCCAGGCCCGGCTGGCCGATACCCGTACCGCCCTGTTGGAGAAGGTACGCCGGCAAATGGGCCGGATCGTCTTCCGGGGCGGTGACGGCTACGTCAACGAAGGACAGGAACTGGGAGAGGAAGTCAGCGTACTCTACAGTGCCGTATCTGGTTATCCGGGCGCGCCCTCCGGCAGTCAGGTGAAGGAAGCCGACCGGCTACATCAACTGGTAGAAGAGGCTGGCGATCGGGCCGAAAGCGTAGTGAGGCAGGTTGAAAATCTGAACGCCGAGCTAGCACCGGATGATCGCCTGAACTGGCCCGACCGGGAAAGCTACCTCGCCGCGGAATGACGTAGAAATGAACCTCGCCGCCCCGGCCGGTGATTAAGCAACATGCAAACTTCCGACGAACCGATCCTGACCGAGCGACAGCGACAGGTACCCGAACTCCAGTGGGTGGATACCTACAGCCGCGTACTGGATACCAAGTTCCGTATTCCGGGAACGGGGATCCGTTTCGGGCTCGACTTCATCCTTGGGCTGCTGCCGGTGGGGGGCGATATCGTTTCCCTGGGGATGTCCGGTACGCTGGTAGCTACGATGGCCCGTCACGGGGCGAGTCCGCGGCTGGTGGCCCGTATGCTGGTGAACATCACTTTGGATGCGGTAGTCGGTAGCATCCCCATCCTGGGAAACCTTTTCGATCTGGTCTATAAGGCCAACTACCGCAACGCCGTCCTGATGCGGGAATACTACGAGGAAGGCAAACACCGGGGCAGCGTCTGGCCGGTCGTGCTGGCCGTGATCGGGGTGGTCGTTGGCTTGATGGTCGGGCTTGTGTGGTTTTTGGTCTGGCTGATTGGCCTCATTTTCTGACGGCGGTTACCAGTTGAACGCCTCGATCGACGAGTTCACCAAGGCTTAGGTCGGTATTGTCTAGGAGGATCGCATCGTCGGCGCGACGGAGTGGGCTATCCTCCCGGTGGCTGTCAATGTAGTCGCGTTCGCGCAGGTTTTCGGCTACGGCAGCCCGATCGACCGTGCGCCCCTGGGCCTGTAGTTCGCACATGCGTCGTTCCGTGCGGGTATCCAGGTCGGCGGTCACGAATAGCTTCAGGTCGGCATTGGGGAAGACCACCGTACCGATATCGCGGCCATCGAGCACCACGCCGCCCTCGCGACCCATGTGGCGTTGCTGCTCGACCAGTGCCCGGCGGACCAGGGGAATGGCGGCCACCGGGGAGACCATCTGGCTGACTTCCAGCCCCCGGATATCGTGCTCTACGTCCTCCCCGTTCAGTAAGACGTGGTTGTCCGTCGGCCGGAACCGAATTTCCAGATTCTTCATTGCACCTGCGACCGCGCCCTCATCCGCCAGGTCGATGGCCTGCCGCTGCAGGTGAAGGGTGACGGCCCGGTACATGGCGCCGGTGTCGATGTACCGGTAGCTAAGGCGCTCGGCGAGGGCCCGGGCCAGGGTGGATTTTCCGCAGGCGGAGTACCCGTCGATGGCGATAGTGAGGGGAGAAGCGTTCACGGAGGGCATAATACGGACAAAGCCGGCAACCCCGATGGAGTGGCCGGCTTTGCCCGGATGAATCAAGAATAGCGGTCAGTATTCATCCTCGTTAAAGAGAAAGTCGTCCTTGCGGGGATAGTCCGGCCAAATGTCGTCGATGGCTTCGTAGGATTCGCCTTCGTCCTCCATTGCTTGTAAGTTTTCAATCACCTCCAGCGGGGTTCCCGACCGGATGGCAAAGTCGATCAACTCGTCGCGGGTGGCGGGCCAGGGAGCGTCTTCCAGGTGAGAAGCGAGTTCGAGCGTCCAGTACATAAATTGGGTCGTTTTACCTAACAAAGCCGCAAGCCGGCGATTTGTTCCGCCGGCTTCGGGCCGCAAATGTAGTAATTCGACGCAACTGTCCGGGTATCCGGTAAAAGCCGGAAGTAATTTCCTGAGGATAAGCTAGTTATAGGTGCCAATCACGTTAAAGGTCTTGTTCTCATAGCCGGGTGGGATCTGGCCGATCCGGCTACTGTTGCGGGGGCCGGTGGGGTCGCAAAAGACGTAGCGCTGCCCGCGGTAGAAGAAGGAATCCCCCGGCATATCGCTACCAACCGCCACCGTCAGATGATCGTCGTAGGCGATGACCGCCATCGGCAGGTCGAGCAGGTCGCGCACGAGGGCGTAGAAGAGCGCCGAGCGGTCCTCGCAGTCGGAATAGCTGTAGCCGAAAAGCTCCTCCGGCACCATGGGCTTGGAGCGGCCGAAGTATTCGCTGTCCTCCTTGTACGCGAAGGCGGAGCGGGTAAAACTGGTGAGCAACTCCAACTGCTGCTGCTGGTCCATCCCCTCCATGTAGCCGCGCAATTGGGGCAGCAGGCTACCGGCCAGAGTGGGGGAGAGGGGCGTTTCGAGGTAGCAATACTCGTGGATGAAGGGGTAGTCGGACATGATGTCGACCATGGTCTTATCGAAGGTCACCCGCAGGTCCTGGGGCACCCCGTGAAAGCTGAAGCGCAGGTCGCGATTGACGGGCTGGCTGGCCAGTTCGGGCCACTTCCGCAACTGAAACCCGAAGGACTTGCCCCGGGGGTTCGGGTGATCGTTGAAGATGTACAGCCGCTGCCGACCCTTGCAGTCTCCGTCCAGGCAACTGATATTCGCGTACGTCCGCCCCTTCGCTTCGATGATGGGCACCTCGAAAAGGTCCTCCTTGGTGTGAACATTAACGAAAATGCGGTCGCCGCGGAACGTCAGCCGGGCGTCGAAGCCGGAGTCGATCAAAAGCTTATACAGGGTGATTTCCTGCGCGAGGGGAGACTCGCCCTCGTAGATGACCGAGACCGTATTCCGCGCTAGCTTGAAGAACAGAAAATCGTTGAGTGCATAGCGGCCCTTGGCGGCCAGTAGCTGGTTCAGGAGCACCTGGGTGGGCCGCCGTTGCAGTTGGTTGTACACTGACCGAATGGATGAATTGTTCAGCGTGCGCGGCTCGCTAACCCGCATGGCAGGGTCGAAGGTGACCGTCACCGGCTGGGCGTAGAAGGGGAGAGAAAACCGCTGGTAGTTCGCCGGATTGCCCAGGTTCGTCAAATTCGTGTTCGCGAAGGCCAGGAGACAACTGATGAGGATAGCCAGCCGTAGGGCAACACGAATCATTGGGGTTAGCTTTCAGACGAACAAAATTCCGGGGTCCATGAACACGGCCACCCATCTGTCGGTAATATACGTTCGTCACGCCCGAAAAGTGAAGCTACCCTACCGCTTTTAGCAAATTTTTAAGGTGGTCATTCGCCGAGGCGCTCGCCGGCGGTTTCCCAGGCTTTCATGGCTTGGTCGAGGGCGCGCTGCTTGTCTTTCAGCTTGTCCGTTGTTGTCGCAACCCGCTTACGGTCTTCGTAGAATTCAGGGTCCGCCATGCGTAGGTGCAGGTCGGCGATTTCTCCCTCCAGTCGTTCGATACGTTTCTCCGCGCGGGCCATCTCCTTTTGTAGTTGCCGCTGTTCGTCGGCAGTGAGGGAAGGGCGGGGCGCGGACGCAGGTGCGGAGGAGGAACCGGTGGATTTCGGCTTTTCCAACTCCACGCTCCGCATATCATGCAGCTGCCGCTTTTCGAGGAAGGCGTTGACGTCACCGAGGTGCTCGTGAAGCTTATGATCCCGAAATTCGATGGTGCGATCGGTCAGTCCCCCCAGGAATTCCCGGTCGTGGCTGACGACCACCAGGGTGCCGTCGTAGTCCATCAGGGCCGACTTCAGCATATCCTTGCTCGCCATATCGAGGTGGTTGGTCGGTTCGTCCAGCACCAGCAGGTTGAATGGGCGCAGTAGCATGCAGGCCAGGGCCAGACGGGCGCGTTCGCCTCCGGAAAGGACCATCACCTTCTTATCCTGATCTTCGCCGCTGAAGAGGAAGGCGCCGAGGACGGAACGCAGGCGGGTTCGCATCTCGGGCGGACTGGCCTCCTCCATCGTTTCCAGCAGGGTTTTGTTGCCGTCGAGGGCGTCACTCTGGTTTTGGGCGTAGTAGCCGACGCTGACGTTGTGGCCGAGTTCGACCTCGCCGGAAGTGGCCGGCAATTGGTCGATGAGGATTTTGGCGAGGGTCGTCTTGCCCTGTCCGTTCTGCCCTACGAAGGCTACGCGGTCGCCGCGGTCGACTTTCAGGCTGACGCCGCGGAGGACGTTCAGCTTGCCGTAAGTCTTGGTGACGTTGCGGGCCTGGAGGGTGATCGCTCCCGAGCGGGGGGCGGGCGGGAAGCGGAGGTTCATGACCGCCGTATCGGTTACGTCGAGTTCAATGCGTTCGATCTTATCGAGCTGCTTCTGCATCGACTGGGCCATCTTGGTCTTGGTGGCCTTGGCCATGAAGCGACTGATGGTCCGTTCCTTATCGGCGATCACCTTTTGTTGGTTGGTGTAGGCGGCTTCGGCCTTCTCGCGCCGCTCGGCCTGGAGCTCGACGTACTTGCTGTAGCCAGCCTTGTAATCGTAGACTTTACCTAATTCGATCTCCAGCGTCCGGTTGGTGACGTTGTCCAGGAACTGCCGGTCGTGGCTGATGGTGATCACGGCGCCGGAGTAGGTCGTTAACCACTGTTCCAGCCAGATGATCGATTCGATGTCGAGGTGGTTCGTGGGCTCATCCAGGAGTAGGTAGTCCGGGCGTTGTAGCAGCATCTTGGCCAGTTCGATCCGCATCTGCCAGCCGCCGCTGAATTCGCTGGTCTGTCGCTGGAAGTCGCCGTTCTTAAAGCCGAGTCCTTTTAGTACCCGTTCGGCCTCGGCCTCCATGGTGATGCCGCCGACGAGGGCAAAGCGTTCCGTGAGGTGGGTAAATTCCTCGAGCATCTCGGAGTAGGAGTCGGAGGTGTAGTCGGTGCGTACCTCCATCTCGCGGTTCAGCTCCTCCAGTCGGTCCTCCATCGCCTGGATGTGGGCGAAGGCCGTGAGCGTCTCTTCCATGACGGTATTCCCGGAAGGCAGGTCCATTTCCTGGTGTAGGAAGCCGAGGGTAGAGCCGGTTTCCCGCTGCACTTTTCCTTCATCGGGGCTGATGTCTCCGGCGATGATCTTCAGCATGGTGGACTTTCCGGCCCCGTTGCGCCCGACCAGTCCGACCTTGTCGCGGCTGTTAACGGTGAAGGTGACGTAGTCGAAGAGGATGCGGTCGCCGTACTGTTGGAAGATGCTGGTGGCGGTTAGCATGTTTTAGGAGGGATGGGCGCGCTTCGCGCGGGTGGACGGCTTCGCCGGGGATGGAGGCCGCTTCGCGGATGGACGACCCGCGGAAATACGGATATTGAAACGGGCGGCAAAGGTACGATTTTCAACGATGTAAAGGGTAACGAGCGGAAAGTATGAAATCTGTGTATCCGTATATTTTCGTTTAAAATCGCAAGAATTTGAATAAACGGCGAATAGTAGGTTGTTGCCTGCATAGGTTTGTTCTTCACCAACACTATCAATCATGTTAACCTCTGGTTTCAGGGAGTGGTCGGCTTACCAGGAAGGATTCAAATTAGCCCGGGCCATTCATCGAATGACTATCCAGTTTCCGCCCGGTGAACGCAGCCTCGTCGACCAGATCAGACGCTGTTCAAGGTCGGTCTGTGCGAATTTGGCCGAAGTCTATGCCGTCCGATCCTATCCAAAGCACTACCGGTCCAAGCTCGCCATCGCGATAGGGGAGAACTATGAGACGCAGGTGTGGCTCGACTTTGCTCCTGCCGCCGGATACCTCAATAGCGAACAACACCGGAAAATATGTGGACAGTCAGAGCGCGTAGGAAGACTACTCTCCTACATGAAGAATAATCAGGAACAGTTTGCCACGTGGCGGAATAAAGGCCGCTAAGCGGATGAATGGCGGGCAGCGGTCGCGACGGGTCCATCCGCGAAGCGGCCTCCATCCCCGCCGCCAGGCGTCCACCCGGCCGCAGGCCCCTTACTTTCTTTCCCGCAGCAACCCCTCCTGCGATACACTAGCAATCAACCGCCCCGCCCCATCAAAAATATTCCCCCGCGTAAAGCCCCGCGCCCCACTTGCACTCGGACTATCGATGCTGTACAGCAGCCACTCATCCACGCGGAACGGGCGGTGAAACCACATGGCGTGATCCAGGCTGGCCATTTGTAAATTCCGGTAGTCGGTCGCGCGTCCGTGGGGAAGCAGGGCGGTCGTGAGCAGATTATAGTCGCTGGTGTAGGCCAGGACCAGGGCTTGCATCCGCCGGTCATCGGGCATATCGCCCCGGGTGCGGAGCCAGACGTTACGGGTAGGCGCGTACTTCTCGTGGGCGAAGGGGTTCAAAAATTCGACGGGACGGAATTCCAGGGGGCGCTCTACGCTGAGGAGCTTGCGGATGTTCTCGGGGAGCTGATCGCCGAATTGCCGGGCCATGCCCTCGTAGCTGACCAATTCTTCGGGGGGTAGCACGTCGGGCATATCGGCCTGGTGGTCGAAGCCCCGCTGGTCAAGCTGAAAGCTGGCGGTCAGGTGGAAGATGGCTTCGCCGTTCTGGATGGCCTTCACCGCCCGCGTCGTGAAGCTGCCCCCATCGCGAATGCGGTCTACCTGGAACAGGATCGGTAGGTCCAGATCACCGGGAAGCACGAAGTAGCCGTGCAGGCTGTGGACGTAGCGGTCCGTCGGAGCGGTCTGCTGGGCGGCCGCCAGCGCTTGGGCCAGGACCTGACCACCAAATACCCGGGCGCTGCCGACCGAGCGGCTTTGTCCGCGGAATAAGTTGGTTTCCAGCCGTTCGAGATCGAGCAGGCTGAGGAGTTCCGAAATATGCGTCATGCCGCAAAGGTATCCAGCAGATATTGCACCTGCCCCGATAGCTATCGGGGCGCCCCCCTACTTCGCCGGCCGCACGTACCGCTCGCCTTCCTGAAGCACCACGCGGCTATCGGGGCCGTCCGCAGCGAAATACGTCGGTACGAA
>CAZKPE010000019.1:26496-29978 GCA_964554545.1 uncultured Lewinella sp. | reverse complement strand
GCGCCCGCCTTCAGCGGTACGTTGGAATCCCAGCTATCCAGGGAGCGGTCTACCAGGTCGGCGTCCGCCTCTACGAAGGTGATCCGGGCGGCCTTGGCACCATCGACGACTTCGCCGGTGATGATCTCGCGGGTACTGCCCAGTTGGTTGGGTACTTCGAAGAAGCGCCACAGTTCGAAGTCGTTCTCGAAGCTACCGTTGAAACCCTCCAGCGCATCCACCAGCTCGGGGCCGATATCCCCTTCGGTCCAGACTGGGTCGCGTTCGTTCTCCACGTCCGAGCCGCCGAGTACGGCCTGGCGCTGGGCCGGGCTCTCGTCGGTGATGTACTGCCCTTCTCCCTCGTCGATGGCCCAGGCGGCCACCAGATCGGGCTCCGATCCGGCTACCCGCTGGGTGGCGAACTCCTTAATTTCACTGTCGCTACGGGCTACGTTCCAGATACGCACCTCAGCGATCCCACCGTGGAAACCCCGGTCCTCGAAGGCCGGTGAGGCGCCGATGTAGAGTGGCTCGGTCGGAGCCTGACCGATCATGGCCACAAAGGGCTCACTGGTGGCGATCAGGTTTCCGTTGAGGTAGATTTTCTGAACCGTACCGTCATACGTGCCGGCCACATGGTTCCAGACCCCGGTCTCAAAGAGCTGGACACCCGCCTCGCTTCGGATCTCATACCATTGCCCGTCGCCGAAGCCCCACTCAATTTGTCCCTGGCTGCTGGCCCGCAGGAAGTAGCCCTGGTCGTTCCCCGGCTCGCTGTGGTCCATCGCCAGAATGGTGCTCTGGAAGATGTCCGTACGGGTATCCGCTGAATCCACATTGAACCAGGCTTCTACGGTCATTTCGGTCCCGGACAACTGCAAGGCGGTATCCCGGCCGGCGTCCACGTAGTCATCCATTCCGTCGAAGGTGAGGTAGTCCGCGACGGTTATCTCGGTCGGGGCCGCAGGTGCAAAGAATACTCCGGAGACAACGGCACCGGGGCCATTCAATAACTCCAGAATGAAGGTCACCTCACCCCGTAGTTTCCAACCCAGCCAGAGGCCGTCGGAGAAGTTCTGTACGGTGCGAACATCGTAGCGGTCGCCGGTCGCACCATCAACGACATTCAGGATAAAGCTCCGATCTGCCCCTACCTCATCGAGAAAATAGAGGTAGACGTTTGACTCGGTATCCCCGACGTCAATGGTGAACGTCCAGGGGTGATCATCGGCCGCGGCGGTACGGGCCGACAGGATGGTGGAATCCATGCCGTATGAAAGGCCCCGGGGGTCCATGCTGGCGTCCTCCCAGATCGCGACCGTACTCTTTGCGTCCCAGGAGATGGACGCATACTCAGGCAGCGTATCGACCTTACCAGCAATGTAGTAGCCGTCGACGCCGTAGCGCCCCTTCCAGGCCCCCTGCGTCTGATCGTCGGAACCGACGAACTGAGCAAATCCGCCCTGCTCGGTGGAATACTGCAGGCTAACGTCATCCAGCACCAGCCCACCCTGGCCGGTCTGATCCTGAGCGGTATAGCGGAAGCGGACAACGAACTGATCGGTGAATGCCAGGCTGGTCGAGTCCGCCAGATCGTTTAGATTGTGCGCGAAGGTCTTGTAGGTAGCGGAGACGTCGGTGAAGACGTGGGCTAGTTCAAAGGTCTCCCCCCCGTCGGCGGATAGGTAGACACCATCCTCGGTCGCCGTGGGACTGCCTAGCGTTTTAGCCGCATACTCCAGGATCACGTCAGTTATGATGCCGCTCAGGTCCAGATGCAGATCAGCGTAGGTTACGGCAGTGGTGCCTCCGTCGGTGCGGGAGAAAAGAAGGTGGCGATCGCCGGTGTTGGGCTCGTCCGCGGCGGTTGTCATGACCGACCCGGACTCGTCGTCGCTGCCGTAGGTCCAGAACTGGGCGTCCGTCTCCGGGCTTTCAAAGCTCGTCGTGTAAGGCGGGCGGGCGTAGCCATGGACGGCTACCATGGCCTTATAGGCAATGACCTCTCTGGTGGTCGCGTCCACCTCTACGAAGCGGAGGTACTGCCCGCGCTGTTCTTCGGTGAAAGTAGCCGGACTAGCGGTTAGTTGGTTCTTGAATAGGCTAGTATCCAGTTCCGTACCTACCGTCGGTGCACCGTCGGGCACCTTATAGGGATCGGCGTAGTAGACCGCACGACCGGAGGTGGGGGTGGACAAACGAATACTGTAGTTGGCACCACTGTCGTCGATGTCGATTCCCGACTGAAAATCCGCGTCATCAGCCCGCTCGCGGAAGGTCGGTTCCATGGTGAATTCTCCCCGCAGGGCCCGGGTGGCCTCGCCGGCCAGCCAGAGGTAATGGTCTTCCGGATCGTTACCGTAGTCGGTAAAACTGAGGGTTTCGCTGTAGTAGGGCGGGTCCTTGTGCACTTTGAAGTACTGGGTGCCTTCGTCGATCTCGTCGAACATGCCAAAGTAGAGGGAGTTACTTCCGCCTGCGAGGGCCGCGCGGGCCATGTCCCAGAAGTAGAGCCCACCCTCGCGGGGCCGTTCGTAGTTATTCAGGTTGAGGAGAAATTCGCGGATGCCGGGAGACACCGTCGGGGCGTAATCGAGCCCTTCTGCGTCACACCAGGCATTATCCGCCTGTACCAGATTGCGGTAGGTGACGGACATATCACTGCGTGCGAAGCGGCTGGTATGCCAGGGCATGACCACGTCGGCCCGCTTCACGAATTCAATCAATCGATCGTGTTCGGCTCCCGATACGGCATCGCCGCCGCCGGTACGCCAGCGCGTTGGTACGCCGAGCATGATGGAACACCCCCCGTAGTCGGGGTCATCCTGAAAGATGGTAATCAGTTCATCCCAGAAGTCCATGTCCACTCCCTGAGGATTGTGGCGACTGGGGAAGCCGAGCCCCCAGAGGGCCACCAGCGGCCGGCCGTTGTGGTAGAGGTAGGCCTGATCGTCGCCCTTGGTGGTCAGGCTCAACTCATCGACCAGGTTTTTCCAGTCGTCGAAGATCTGATTTACGATCTGGGTGCGCAGCGCATTGACAGAGGCTTCGTCGCTCCCGTTCGCGAAGATGTTGGTACCGCTGATGTCGTACATCACGGCGATGGCGCGGTCATTGTTCTCCGCTCCGGCCAGGGCATTGGCCATGACTTTGGTCAGTACGTCCTGGATACCAAAGTCACTCCGGAAGCGCTGTACGAAGGCCCCGTCGATGCCGTATTCCTTCATCCACTGAAAGTGGCGGTTGACGGTTTTGGGATTGACGGAGCTGAATACCGTAGCCGGCGTGCCGTCGTCAAAAACGAAGGGCGTCGGGTACCGTTCGTCTTCGTCCGCTTCCCGCATGTCGGGCCAGTATTCGATGGTGGCGGCTCCGGGCCGGAAGCCTTCGCGGTTGTTATAGTGCCGCCAGCCGTTGGTGCCGCCGTCGCCCGGAGTGCCGAACCAGCCCTGATAGCCGGTCATCGATAGCTTATCGTAGGTAGTATGGGCGGAGGTCGG
>CAZKPE010000019.1:0-26396 GCA_964554545.1 uncultured Lewinella sp. | reverse complement strand
AGCCCTGATAGCCGGTCATCGATAGCTTATCGTAGGTAGTATGGGCGGAGGTCGGGCTATGCTTCTGGGCCGCCAGTTGACCCAGGCAGAGCAGGAGTACCACGGTAAGCAGTCCGGATAAAGGTTTGGTAAAGAATTTCATAGTAGATCGAGTTTAAGCGGGTATAAAGCGGGCGATACGTTGTTAGGCGGGCAATCAGAGCAGGACTCGGTCGCGGACGCCATCGTAGTGTGTGGATTCGTTCTTTTCGAGCCATTCCAGCAGGTAGGCCCGGAGTTCTTCGGCGCGCTCCCGGTAGTCCGCCCGGTCGGGGTTGCTGCCCAGGAGGTTATTCAATTCGTGGGGGTCTTCGTTCAGGTTGTAGAGGGCGTTGATGACGGGGGAATCTTCGGTGTAGGGAATCAGGAGCTTCCAGCCATCCGCCACGACCATGTAGTTCGGAGAAACCGGCCCCCGGTAGTCCCACTCGGTGACGACGTACTTCCCGTGCTTCCCTTCGGGAGTCTCTTCGATCAGCCCCCGTAGGCTGTTGCCGTTCGATGGCTGCTTGGGTACGTCGAGGTAATCCAGGATGGTGGGAAAGAGGTCTACCAGGGATACGTAGCCGTCGACCACTACTCCACTGTCGATGCCGAAGGGAGCCCGCAGAATGAGGGGGATGTGGGCCGACTCTTCGTAGAACACATTCTTCTCCCGCAGCCCGTGGGCGCCGAGCATCTCCCCGTGGTCGCTGGTGAAGACGATGAGGGTATGCTCCGTTAGTTCCAGTTCGTCCAGCTTGTCCAGGATCTTGCCGACCCAGTCGTCGAGCTCCCGGATCAGCCCGTAGTAATTCGAGATCATGTACCTGATCTTTTCCGGGTCGCGGTACTCAGGGTAGTCCTGCCGGCCGT
Organism: uncultured Lewinella sp.; assembly: GCA_964554545.1. GTDB lineage: Bacteria > Bacteroidota > Bacteroidia > Chitinophagales > Saprospiraceae > Neolewinella. The sequence goes on along the minus strand of CAZKPE010000019.1, from coordinate 25,502 downwards.
TGGCGTAGCGGTAGGGGGAGTTGAGCATATCGTCGTCGATGCTCGCGGGGGGCTCCATCTCGGCGGCGGGGTACATGCCGTAGTAGGGCTCGACCGGCAGCATGGGTGCGTGGGGAAAATGGAAGGAGCAGGTAATGCTGAAGGTAGTGTCCTGCAGTCGCTCGATCGCGGCGATTGTCTCCTTGGCCTGATAAGCGGTAAAGCTGTGGTCGGCGGGTATCTCCAATTTGCCATGGAGGTCGGGCTGAATGCGTTCTACCTCTGCGGGGATGTCCTCCGCATCCAACCCATGGTAGGTATCCAGGGGGTCGGTATCGTAAGGTCGCTGGGTGAAGATGTCGTACAGTTCTCCCTCCTGCAATTCCCGCCGGGGGAACAGTGCGTTGATGTAGTCCATGTAGACGTGGTTCTGCCCGCCGTGCTCGAAGATGGATTTTCCGTTCGCCGCGGTCTGCCTGGGGTTGCGGTAGATCTCGGCGTGAGAGGACTGGGTGTGCCACTTTCCGTAGTACTCGCAGTGGTAGCCCTCTTCGGTCAGTACTTCGTCGAAGGTGGGCATCGTCATCAGCCCTTCTTCCTCGTGGAAGTAGGCCCGGTCGTTGGTGCGCATGCCCGTGTTCTCCACGGTATGGCCGGTGAGGATGGAGGAGCGGGCCGGGGCACAGACCGCGCAGGGGGTGTAGGCATTCGTAAAGTATGCCCCCTGGCGGGCCAGTCGGTCCAGGTTGGGTGTTTCCAGTACGGGGTTCCCGGCAATGCTCAGCGCCTTGTATTGCTGCTGGTCGGTCATGATGAACAGCAGGTTCTTACGCGGAGCCTCCGTTGCGACACGATCTTCCCCGCCACTGCCACAAGATGTCAGTCCGCAGATCAGGAGAATTGCCAGCACCCGCGCGCCGCCGCCCACCCGAATCCCCTTGTTGAATAGCTTTCTACCTAGCCTCATGCCAGTTTGGTTTCGTAGCGGGAAAAGACCCGGTAGCCGTACCAGGCGATGTAGAGAAAGCAGATCAGGGGCAGGACGAAGGAGAAGTTGACCTCCGACACCCCGGCGATCCGGATGTCGTTGACGGCGTTGCCGCCCGCGTCGATGATCATACCCTGCAGTTTGGGCATCAGGGCGCCCCCAACGATGGCCATGACGAGGCCGGCCGCCCCGATCTTGGACTCCTCCTCATTCAGGCCATTCAGGGCGATGCCGTAGATGGTCGGGAACATCAGCGACATGCAGAAGGAGATGCCTACCAGGCAGTAGAGTCCGAACTGGCCCTCAATCCAGACCGTCCCCACGCAGCAGCCCACCGCCAGCAGGGCGAAGGCCATAAGCAGCTTGCCCGGACTCAGAAAACGTAGTAGGTAAGTACCAATGGCCCGCCCTACCAAAAAGACGATAAAGGCAACAAACTGGTAGTTGGCCGCCGTCTCGCTACTCACCCCTATGTTCTCGGCGTACTGGTAGATGTAGGTCCAGGACATGATCTGCGCCCCGACGTAAAAGACCTGCGCCAGCACCCCGAGTACGTACTTGCGGTTGCCCCCGAGCCCGGCAAAGGTGGTTCCCAGGCTTGGCAGACCGCCCTCATCGCGGGTTTGGGGCATGCGGCTAACCAGGATCAGTACAAAGACCCCCAGAATGACCAGGCCCAGAATGACGTAGGGGTCGCGGATCACCAGCAGGTCGGAGGTCCGGATCAGCATCTTGCGAGCCTCGGCCAGGGCGGCATAGTTCTCAATATCATCAGACTGAAGCCGCCGTAGCACGAACTGCTGAGCTACCAACAGTCCGGCGATGAGGCCGACCGGGTTAAAGGCCTGGGCCAGATTGAGCCGCTGGGTGGCCGTGGCGGGGTCGCCCATCGCCAGGATGTAGGGGTTGGCGGTCGTTTCCAGGAAGGCCAGCCCGAAGGTCAGCACGTACAACCCTAGACAGAAAAACCAAAACTGCTCGGTGATGGCCGCCGGGTAAAATAGCAGCGCCCCCACCGCGTAGAGCGCCAGCCCGATGAGCACGCCGGTCTTATAGCTGAACTTGCGTACGAAGAGGGCGGCAGGCAGGGCCATACAAAAGTAGCCGCCGTAGAAGGCCATCTGCACCCATGCGGCTTCCGAATTGGAGAGCTCCAGCACCTTCTTAAAGGCCTGCACCATGGGATCGGTCACCGCATTGGCAAAACCCCAAAGGGCAAATAAGGAGGTGATGAGGATGAAGGGGATCAGGACCTCCTTCGCTACTACGGGTACCCGCCCGGTCGATGGTGTATTGGCTGTATTCACTATTTGCGGGGTAAGTCGTCTTTGATCCGTTGCCAGAAGGTGTCCTTCAGCAGGAGGGCACCCCCTACGATGGCGGCGTCCTCGGTCTCGGTAGTGGCGGCGATAGTCAGATCGGGAAATTCCCCCCCGAGAGCGGATCGAAATCCAGCCTCCATCAGCGACCAGGCCCGGGCGATGTTCCCGCCTACCACCAGGCGGTCGGCGGCGAAGCGGCCGATCCAGGGGGCCAGGAACTCGGCCATATTGCCGCCGGCTTCGGTAAAGAGTTCGCGGGCGATGGTATCCGCTCCGGCCCGGGCCGCGATCTCCCGCACGCCGGGCTCCTCCCGCCCCGTCCGCTCCCGGTAGGTAGTGCGGAACCAGCGGGTGGAGAAGTAGTCGTCGGCGATACCGTCGCGGAACGACTGGTGCCACAGGCTACCGTGGGGGGGCACGTCGGCCCGCTCGATGACCGGCAGTCCGCCCTCGTTGAAGGTGGAGCCGAAGCCGGTGCCGAGGGTGACGGCGATCAGGCGCTCGGGGCGGTCGGCGTCGCGTAGGCGGGCCGTTCCGATCCCGAAAGCCGTAGCGTCGTTGATGAACCGCAGTTGGTGGGGCTCCCGACCGAGGCGTTCGGCCAGGGCCGACCGGACATCTGCCCGGTAGAGGTTCTCGTACTTATCATTACCCGAAAACAGGGCTACCCCCTCCCGGTAGTCGAACGCGCCGGGCATGGCAAAGCCTACCCCCACCGGGTGGCGGCCGTTGAGCGCGCGGCTTACCCGGCGGATGGGGGCGGTCCAGGCTTCGAGCAGTTCTTCCCGTGCCGCCTTCCGATCCAGTTTCGCGGCAAAGCGGGTGCCCTCGATCAGCCGGCCCGACTGCAGGTCCACGCCCGCGCACACGATGTGGCTTCCCCCGATGTCTACTCCGATTCCGGTGGCGCTGGCGGTCACTTCCCCTCCGTTTCAAAGGTGAATGAGGGGGGCGCGGCCTGGGGCGCACTTCCCCACGCCTTATTCGGCTTTTCGCCCATCGTCAGTTGCAGTTCGCCGCCGGCCATCAGTTCGGCGTGGGTGAACCAGGGGCGGTCCCACTCCCGGCCGTTCAGGCGGGCCGACTGAATGTATTTGTTCCGGTGGCTGTAATTTTCCGCGACTACGCTAAAGGTCTTTCCATTCGCCAGTTTGACGGTGGCCTCCTCGAAGACCGGGCTGCCGATGTTGTAAACTGCCAGGCCCGGCGTCACGGGGTAGAAGCCCATCTGGGAGAAGACCACGAAGGCTGTCATCCCGCCCCCGTCTTCGTCGCCCGGCACGCCCATCAGATCGTTGCGGAACCACTGGTCCAGCAGGGTCCGGATACGCTTCTGCGTCTTCCAGGGCTGGCCGGCGTAGTTGTACAGGTAGGGGATGTGCAGGGAGGGCTCGTTGGCCATTGAGAACTGACCCACGTTGCCGGTGTGATCGGGCAGCTGGGCGTAGAAGGCGTACTTGCTGCGACCCAGCGGCTCGGTGAAGGTGGCATCGAGCAGGTCGATGAAGGCTTCGCGCCCGCCCATCAGGTCGATGAGGTCAGCCACGTTGTGCTGCACGTCCCAGCGGTAGATCCAGGCGTTGTTCTCGCCGTAGTATTTCCGGGCACCCATGCCGCCGGAGAATTTATAGTCGAAGGGTTCGATGAACTCCCCCCCGGCATCCTTCGGGTGGAAGAACCGCGTTTCCTCGTTGAAGAGGTTGCGGTAGTTCAGGGCCTTATCCATGAAGTGGCGGTACTCTCCCTCCTTTCCCAATTCCAGGGCGATCTGGGCCAGGCACCACTCGTCGTAGCTGGTCCCCAGGGTGACGGCCACTGGCTGCCGGCTCTCGAAGGGGTGCACCTCGGGTACGGTCTCCTCCTCGCCGTCGGCCAGGGCGGGCAGGTAGCCGTTCTCCTGGTAAAATTCGTCGATCTCCCCCGCCGGCATCCCCGACCAGGGGGCCAGGGTCTTTTCGGTGATGGCCCCTTTGGCCGCCCGGTAGGCCGCCGCGAGGTCGAAGTCGGTCAGCCCTTTCCGGTGAGCGTCGATCACAGAAGCCACGCCGTGGTTGGAGTTCATCCGCCGACTGTCACCGGTCACCTCCGGGAAGGTGGGCATCCAGTAGTTGTCCATCTGCTCAGCCATGGTGATGAAGGAGTGCAGGATATCTTCTTCCCGCTCGGGGTCGACCAGCACGCGCAGGGGGTGGTGGGCGCGGTAGCTGTCCCAGATCCAGTCGTCAGTGTAGAAGGGCCGCCCGCCATCCTCGTGTACCCGGTTATCGAAGGCGCTGTAGTAGCGACCGTCTTCCGAGAGGTTGACCGGCCGCTCGTAGGTGCGGTACAGGGAGGTGTAGAATACGCTGCGCTCGTCCGCGCTACCCCCTCCTACCTCGATCTTGCCGAGGGCCTCGTTCCAGACTTTCCGACCCGCGGCGTGCAGCGCGTCGAGAGATTTTCCGGCGACCTCCCGTTCCAGGTTGCGGCGGGCCTGCTCGGTGGAGATGAAGGAGATGCCGTAGCGCAGCTCCAGCCGCTCGGTACCGGCGGGGTAATGCAGCAGCAGGCTGGCGTTCTCCCCCTCCGACTGTTGTCCGTCGGCCGGCATGCCGTCGCGGAGCACCTGCACGATCGCCGGGCTGCGTTCGGGTAGCAGGTAGAGGTATACGCGGGTGTCGTTTTCGATCAGTTGGTAGCCGCTGGCCGCCGTGCCGTCCCATTCCATCTCGCCGTTACGGCTGTTCAGGATGATGGACACCGCCTCATCGCTACCGAAGTCAAAGGCATACATCGCCGACTGGGTCGACAGCCCGTAGTGTACGTCCACATCCTGCTCGTCGAGGTAGACGTAGTAGGAATAGGGCGTCAGCCGCTCGTTGTCGTAGCTATATTCAATGACGGGTCCGATTCCTCCCGCATTTCCCTGGTAGGTACTCAGGTTGAAGGCCGAGCTTCCCCGGTGGCTGGTCACGACCAGGGGCAGCCCGTTGAGCAGATCACCCGTGAAGTCGCGACGCTCGGGGTACACCCGCAGCATACTGTTCGGCAGGTGAATGGTGGGAAAGGTCGGCACCAATAAGTGGCTGATGTTGCCCAGGTAGGGATTTACCTCATCGACGGGGGTACGGTCCCTTACGTCCTGAGCCGACAATCCGGTAGAGAACAGTAGCATCAGCACCAGGTACGCTATGCCCGGGGAAAGGCTTTGGGCGCGGACGCAGGTGCAAACGGAATGAGCAAATCGTTGAATCATGATCGGTGGTTAGCGGGCCAGCAGGATTTGGTGGGTGGTTCGGGTCTGGTCGAAGCGTAGGATGTAGCGGTAAAGCCCATTGGGTAGCGGGTGGCCACTTGCGTCCGAGCCGTCCCAGCTGATCGTATGGGGTCCGGCCGGCAGGTCACCATCAGTCAATGTTCGCACCCGGCGACCGAGGGCGTCGACCACCTCCACGCGCAGGTGACCGAGATGCCGCAGTTCGGCGCGAATAGTCGTTTCGTGGGTAAACGGATTGGGGGCGGCGGCATATACGATCAGGTCCGTGTCCGGATCGGGGGAAAGCGAAACCGGTTCGGCCAGCGTGTATACGATGATCGGATCGGGCACATTCCGATTATTGGTGATCAGGAATAGCTGCTTGCCGTCGGGGGAAACGGCGATATCGCGCAGGCGGCCGTTGAAGATCTGGTCATCCCCGAAGTAGGTGGCTGGATTGGGGTCATCCGGCGTGGAGGGCGCCAGAGCACGGCCGTCGGCGGTGAGTTTGAAGCGGTACAATTCCTGGTCGGTAGTCGTCCCGTTTTTCAGGGTGACCACGAGCAGACTGTTGTCCCAGCCCGGTATGCCATCGCTACCGTAGAAGATACCATCGGAAGGCGCTACGGTCGGCCAGGTCGGAAAGCCGCCATCCACCTGTTCGACGGCCCCCCAGGCAAAGAGAGGTTCGCGAAGTTCGTCGCCGGGTACGTCCGGGTGGGGTTGGTAGTCCGCCACGTAGGCCAGTTCATCCGGGTAGTTCCCGTCGTGGTAGCCCTGCACGTCCTTCCAGCCGTAGTTCATGCCGGCGTCCAGTACGTTGACCTCGTCGTCGGTAGTATGGCCGTGCTCGATGGCGTAGACCACTTCTGCATTGGGGTTGTAGGCCAGTCCCTGAGGATTGCGGTGGCCGCGGGTGAAGAAAGTATTACCCGGGATGGGGTTATCGGGGGGCACCGTTCCGTCGGTGAAGACGCGGTGGACCTTTCCTACTTTGGTGTAGGGGTCCTGAGTGGTGGTATTGGGGTTATCGGCGGGGCTGTCGTAGCAATCTGCCCGGTTGGATCCGGTATCGCCGGTGGAGTAGTACAGATAGTCCTTTCCCTGTTGCCGTACGGCGATCAGTCGGCCGCCGAAGTGGTCGTAGCCGTTGGCGAGTCCGGTCACTAAATCTCGCGATTCCAGGATTGCACCCGCGTCCGCGCCCCACTTCAGTTCCACGAGCTTGAAGAGGGTACGAGGCTCCTCTTCCGTGCCGCTATTGTAGGAATAGATCAGGTATACGAATGCCGTAGCCGGGTTGCTAAAATCCGGATGCAGCGCCAGCCCGAAGGTATTCGCTCCGACTCCCAGCCCGCAGGGGCCCTTCTCCAGGTCGGAACCCGGAAAGTAGTCACCGGCTCGAAAGACCTCCTCGGCCGTTTTGGTTTGTGGATCTACCCGAATGACCCGCCCGCCCTGCTCCGACACCCACAGGTGGTCGTCGGGCCCGTAGGTGATTTCCCAAGGATTCTCGAGCCCCACCTGAATGCGGGTCCGGCCGAAGTCCTGTGCCCACAGTGTGGGGGTGATCAACAGTAAGGTGAGGAAAAGGAGGCTCGCGTGCAAGGGGGAATATTCGTTGTAGGGTGAGTGCGCTTGCGTCCCGCGGCCAACCGGCAGGGCAGTCCATCTTCCTGCCCTGCCGGTATACAGTGCCGGTGGGTACGCTTGCAAAAGGCGGGCTGCGGGCTATCTATTCACGACCAGCTTACCCGTAGCGCTGCTGCCGTCCACGCTGACGACGTAGTAGTACACGCCGCCGGGGAAGGGGGCCGTATCCCACGCCAGTTGGTGGGTACCCGTGCCGTATTCCTGGTTGGTCAGAGACCGGACACCGCGGCCCAGGGCGTCGAAGATGGTCACCCGGACGTTGTGCGACTGTTGCAGGGTGAACTCGATGGTGGCGTTCCGCACGACCGGGTTCGGGTAGGCCTTCAGCTGGTAGGTATCCGCGAAGACGGCAAAATCTTCTACCGGAGTGAGCTCGGCGTAGTAGTCCATGATACTGGCCATCGAAGCCTCCTCATCGTACTCAATACCGTCCCACCAAACCAGGGAGCCGATGGGCAGACCGTCGATTTCGGAGCGCACGGCGTTGGTGTAGGAAAAGTCTTCCTCCAGGTCCGTGTAGTCCTCAAATCCGGTAGATGTTCCGGCCGCCTCCCCCTGACCGGGAAAGGTGGTGGCATCCAGGTCCACTACGGCCATCTGGGGGGCCATGGTGGCGGAGTTGAAGGGCACGGTTCCGAGGGTCTGCCCATTGCTGTACCAAGATTGGGCGAAGTAGCCGTAAAAGTCGCCGACCTCCTGGGTGGGGATGCTCATGGTTTTCAGGCCCGGGTCCAGCGTATTGTCGTAGTTATCGGCCACGACCACCTGGTTGAATTCATCGGCGAAGCCCTGCGTCATGGTGTTGATGTAGACGGGTGGCGTGTTGAGTACCTCGCTTACTTCCCCGTTGGGGTGGTAGGAGACGGGGTGATCGGCTACGTCATTGTATTCGCCGTTGTAGTACTTGTCAAGGAAGGGGCTGTAGTAGCTGATGTTGCTGGCATTGACGAAGATGACGTCTTCCTGGGCGGGGGCCTCGCCAAAACGGGCGATCCAGTCCGCATCGTTGATGGTGTCCAGGTTGATCAGGCCGTTGGGCTGACTGTCATCGGCGGCCAGCTGCGACTCGATGAGGAAGAGGTCCTCGCCCTGCCAGTTGACGTTCACGAAGAGGTTGTTCGTGAAGTAGGCCTCCTCCCACTGCTCGGAGAAGAGCATGTACTTAGCGACATTGATGACGGTGTTGTGGTCGAAGAAGGTGTACTTCACCGGGGTGAACTTACCGAAGAAGGTCAGTCCGGCGTTGGCCACCGTGGTGTTCGAGATCCAAAGGGTATCGATGGGCTCCCCGTTGTCCCCACGGGCGAAAACGGCGAAGTTGAAGGGGTTATTCCAAATCATGTTGTTGCGGAAGTAACAATCCTTGATGTAGATATTGACCGGGTCCTCCACGATGGGCCGCAGGTTAAACAGGTCGCCACGGGCGAGGTCCGACATGAAGTTTTCCAGCCAGAGGGTCTGTTTGCCGCGGCGCATGGTGAAGAGCGATCCGCCGCCCGTTCCGCCGATCGTGGTACCGGGCCAGAAGACGTTCTTCAGGGTGATCGAACCGTCGACGATGTTCTGTATAGAGGTCGCTCCACCCTGGGGGCTCATCAGTACCATCGGGCGCTTGCCACCTTCCTCACCGACGATCGTCAGCGTGGCGGTAGAGTCGGTGTCCCCCCCGAAGAGGATGGCGGACTGCATGATGTACACCCCATCGGCCTCGAGCTTGTAGACCCGGTCGGGGTTGACGCGGTTCGTGGTGCCCTCGACCACGTCTTCGTTGATGATGCGTTCCAGTTTACCGGGGTCTTCGTTGTCGGCAATAATTACGATCGTATCCTGATCGGCGGGGAAGGGGCCGGTCTGGCCGTAGAGGCCTCCGGTGGTGAGTAGCAGTAGCAGGAAGGTCAGGCTACCGATACGGTGAGTAGCATTTCGCATGGAAGTGGATTTATGGAAGTTGATGATAGAATGGAAAGGCATAGCGTGTGTCGGGGGGGGGTAGCGGGTTAGTTGGCCTCGGCGCGCTTCTTCCGAATGGAATCGAGGTCGAAGTTGTAGCGAAAGCCGAACTGGGCGGTAAGGCCGTAAAACTCGCTGGACTGCGGCATGACGAAGCCCTGGGTCACGAAGTTGGAGTCATCGATGAACTCGTTCAGGTTAGCCACGTCCAGCGCGAAGGACAGGCGATCCGTGATCTGCTGTTTGATGGTGAGATCGATCCGGAACTGATCGGCCGCCGCCGCATCGAACAGGCCGTCGGTCGGGTCCAGGGAGGTGAACGTCTGCCCCTGGTAGCGGAAGGAAAGCCGCGAGGAGAAGCCCTTAAAATCCCATCCGATGCGGGCGTTGAAGAGGTCGGCCGGTTGGTCCAGCAGGCTAGCCTCCCGGGTCTGGTAGGTGAAGATCTCGCGGGGAAGCGGGATCGGACCGGTATCGTCCAGCACCGTACTCCGTTCCAGAAAAGGGAATTCCGTCCTGGACCAAATACGACTGTAGTTCAGGTCAAGTACCAGGCCGCTGAGTAGCCCCGGCAGGTACCAAAAGTTGGTTTGCCAGCTGATCTCGAAGCCGGTGAAGAAGGCCGTATTGGGGTTATTGATGGGTATGCCGCCGTTCTGAGCGCCACGTACGTCGAAGATCGCGGGATCGTACAGGGCCCGCGGCGCCTCCAATGAGGCGAGCAGGGAAGCCGGCGCTTCCTGTACCTCACTGAACTCTCTGGGTTGATACTGGGGCAGCCGGTAGATCAAGCCGTCGATCTCCTTGTGGAACCCGTTGATGGTGAACAGGCCGAGCTTGTTGGTAAAGAAGGATATTCCGAGATCGAAGTTATTCGCCAGTGAGGGTCGCAGATAAGGGTTGAACGAGCGAATACGCGACCCGTCCACATTCACCGCCAGGGCGGGCGAGAGGAACTGATAGTCGGGCCGGGACGCACTGCGGTAGGCGGCCGCCCGCACGTCGCTCCATTCGTTCAGATCGATCTTCATATTGACGCTGGGGAAGAAGAAGTCATTTTGCCGCTCGGCCGTTACGGGTTCCGACGAGCGTAACCCGTCCGGGTCGAAGGGGTCCTCCCGCAGAAAGGAGCCCGTGTAGGTAGTCTCGACGTTCTCAAAGCGCACCCCGGGCAGGATCATGATATTCTCGCCGATATTGATCTCGGTCATGATGTAGCCGGCGGTCAATATTTCCGTATTCTGGTAGTCGTTCTGGTTGGAGGGCACGCCCAGCGACCAGTGGATCTCGTTGCCGTATTTCTCGTACAGGATGTCGTGGACGCGCTTGAGCTCGTTCAGATCCATGGAGTATCCCAGCTCATACCGCCCGTTGAGTACCTCGCCGTAGTCGTAGTCGGGGTCCAGGAAGTTAGCTCCTACTACGCCATCCGAACTCGGGATACCGACATCGGAATTGCGGAGGAAATCCGGAAACGTGGGCAGTACTAAATTCGTGACCCGCCGTACCCCGATGCCGCCATTGTAATAGGTTTCGGTGGCCTCGGTGTCGTTGCTGCGTTGCTTGTTGGCGTACTTGACCCCGGTCTTTAAGTAACCCGACACCCCATCGAACAGGCTGTAGGGAACCTTCCAGTTGATGTCGACGGTATTGGTACGATCGCGCCGCACGGAGGCGGAGCGTACGTTGTTCTGTAGTAGTGACTTCTGACCGGAAGAGATGTCGAAGAACTCATCGATTATACCGGCGGGTTGGGCGAACAGCTTGCGCCCCTCCGATATACTCCCCCCGTCGAGTACGGACCGATCGACGAAGTTGTAGCTATCGCCATCTACGTCGAGTTGGGTATCGCTTATGGAAAGGTTGACGTCCAGTTCGGTGGTCCCGATGTCCGCCGTCGTACGCAGCGAATGGGTCCGGATGCTTTCAATGGGCTCGTCTTCGAAGATCCCGAACCGGAAGGGATCGGTACCGGCGAAGTTGAAAGAGTTTCGCCGCCCCTCGTTCTGATTGCGCATCCGGCTGTAAAAGTTATTCAGCCGGAAATCGAGAGGGCCGATCTTGTAGTCCAGCATCACGCTACCATGGGTACGCTGCCGGATGGCTTTACGCTCCGTGACGGTAGCGCTCTCCGTGTAGAGTTCCTGGGTGGTTCCGGTGTTATTTGCGCGATAGCCCGCACTAAAGATATCCGAGGAGCGGATCACCTGCTCCTGCCCCAGGTTCACCAGTACGCCGAGCTTATCGTCCAGGAAGCGGTTGCTGATGTTGGCGGCGAACTTGTAGTTGGCGAAGCTCCGTTCCAGGTCGTTGTAGCCCCCCAGGGCCAGGGTGCGGACCTGAAAACCCTTGCCAGCCTCCCGGAGCCGCAGGTTTACGACCCCACCAATGGCGTCGGCGTCCTTATCGGGCGTCAGGCTCTTGGACAACTCGATGCCATCCAGCATTTCCGAGCTGATGATGCTTAGCCCGACGCTCCGGTCGCCGTCGACGCCGGTCATCCGGACCCCATCGATGGTTACGTTAGTATATTGGGGGGACAGCCCCCGGACCACGATCTTGTTCCCCTCTCCCCCGGATCGCTTCAGAGATACCCCGGGCAGTCGGCCGATGGATTCGGCGGCGTTCACGTCCGGCACCTCCTGAATAAACTCGGAGGAGACGATATTCACGATACCGCTGGATGCCCGCTGCTGGTTGATGGCCGCGATCTGCCCCTGCGCCTGAGCGGTGATGATGATCTCTTCCCCCAGGATACTTTCCGGGCCGATGGCGGCGTCGAGCGTCAGCTGGGTACCGGAAGCCAGTACGATCTCCGGCCGTTCTTCGGTCTTGTACCCGATGTAGCTGTACACGACGGTGTAGGTGCCCGGCGGGATGTTGGCGATGGTGAACTCTCCGTCCAGGTCGGTAGCCGCACCGAAGCTGGTTCCCTTCAGGAATACATTGGCCCCAATGAGGGTCTCTCCGGTGTTCGCGTCCGTTACCGTTCCCTTGATGACGGCGGGGGCTACACGTTTTCTGCCGGCTTTATCCTCCCGTTTGATCTGGCCATAGCCGCGGCTGATGGCGCGCAGGGGCATATCAACTGACCCGGTCGCGCTCCGGCGTTGCACGCTGACCGCGCTCGATTCCTCCAGCGTCTGAATCTGCCGGATCTTCCGCTCGATCTTGCGTTTGGTGCGCCGGCTCCTGGCATCGTCGCGGTAGATGACGCAGTACTTCGGCCCGACCAGATCGTAGAGCAGGCCGGATTCGGAAAGCAGCCCCGAAACCGCATCTTCCAACGATTCGTACTGCGATAGGTCCTTTCTTACGTGCAGGTCACGGAGGAGGTCGGCATCATAGGCGAAGAAGACTTCATAGTACTCCCCCACCTTGCCCAAAGCCTCGGTCAGCGACATGGACTCCGCCTGGGAGTAGGCGGTGGTGCCGGCAAATACCGACGAGAAAAGCAAGAAAAAACAAAGTGTTGATCGCGTAAAAACTGTTTGCATGAGTGTGACTTTAAAGCGAGTGTAGATCGGGGAAGGCACTAGCCTGTCAGGTCCCCCCCGAGACGTGTTCTGTCTCCGGGAGTCTGTAGGAAAAGCCCACCTTCGTGTTCCGCCTTACCGCTGCCTACCCCGTCCGATGGGGGCCGCGGTTAATGCAGGAGTAGCAGATTGTCTTCTTCCACTCGTTCGATTTGTAGTCCGATGGCGCGGCTCAGCAGCGTGAGCGCGCTTTCCAGATCGTCCGCCGGTAGCGGAGTCGAAATTTTTCGGTTGCGGAGGGTCGTGTCTCCGTATTCGGCCCGGTAGCCGTAGATCGCTTCGATCCGGTCCATCACTTCGGTCAGGGGGACGTCATTGAATTCGAGTACGCCACTTTTCCACGACGACACGGTCTCCGGTGTTACCCTTTGCTTCCTGACCGGCGCCTCGGAGCCGGCGGAAAAGGCCACCAACTCACCGGGTTCCATAAACAGTTCGGGTTCGAAATCCCGCTCCAGGTTCAGTTTCACGCTCCCCTCCTCCAGGACAACCTCGGTCTGGCCTACCTTTTCTACGACGTTGAAAGCCGTTCCCAGCACTTCCACCGTCAGGTCGTCAGTCACTACCTGGAAGTTGGCTCCCGTCGCCGGTTTTTTCCGCACCTGGAAGAAGGCCTCGCCGTCCAGCCAAACCTTGCGGGGCTCCCCTTCCCGGTAACTGATGCGGGAGTTGGCGTTGAGTTCCACCACGGTGCTATCGGGCAGGACGACCGTCAGTTGACTGCCGTAGGGCGTGCGGTGCTCGATCATCGGGTCGGACGTCCACTGCCGCACACCGTAGGACAGGGCGGCAATAGCCAGGACGGTGGCGGCAATCCGCAGCACGGACATCACGACCCGGCGCGGTTGCCTTCGCGGAGTCGGTTGGGACCTCCGTCGCAGCTTCTCCCAATCCTGCTGGATCAGTTGGGGGTCGACGGGCTGCTCGGCAAATCGGAAGGGTAAACCCTCAGCTAGCATGACGGCCAGTTCGAAGGCGGACTGCCGGTCGGGGTTCCGGCGCGGCCATTCCCGCCAGTAGGCGGCATCCTGGTCCGACGCACCACTGACCCAGGCCCGAAAGGATTCGTTGGCCAGAAGGTCTTGTACGATAGGGTCTACGTTGCCGTCCATTAACTAGAGTACTGCTTTAGAATTCAGGTTTGCTACCCGTAAAGAGACGACGGGCATCCGATTTTACCAGTCTACGCCGAAAAATTTTTACTTTTTGTTTTCTTACCCATTCAAATTGCGTTAGTAATGAGATTGTCTACCTATTATACCATTTCGGCGGGAGGCAGTTCTTACCTTGGTGCAACCACTATCGTACCAAAAAATCACCTCAGGCTAGTAGCGGCGGATACGCTAAAACAGATCGATGACGGACGAAGAGACCAGCGAACTTTGGGCATCCTTCCTTAGCGGAGACGAACGTGCCTACGCCGGTCTCTTTCGGACCTACTACGCCGACCTGTATCGCTACGGCCTTCATCTGGTGCCCGACGAGGAGCCCGTACGGGATGCCATTCAGGATACCTTTCTTCACCTCTACACCCGCCGTCACAAACTGGATCGGGAAGTAGGCAACGTCCGGGCTTACCTCTTCGTCGCTTTCCGGCGTAAGCTGCTCGCAAACCGACAACGGCTTAACCGGGAAGTGAACCGCCGGACGGACCAAAAAGAGCCTGGGTTCAGCGTGGACGCCGAGCACATCCTGATCGAGGAAGAATCCGCCCGGATCAATCAGGAGTTGGTCGCCCGCCTGCTCAACGAGCTCCCCCCCCGCCAGCGAGAAATTCTCTACCTCCGTTTTTACCAAGGGCAGAGCATGCCCCAGATTGCCGATACCCTTACCCTTACCTACCAGACGGTCGCCAATCACCTCCACCGCGGGCTCAAGCGGCTACGAAGCAACGATCAATTACGCGGGCTTTTCAAAACCGCGCTGCTGTTCCTCTCCAACCACATTTCTTCCTAGTTCTCCCGGCACCCTCTCGCCGCCGCCCCCCTGCTTACCTTCGTCCCATGCCCGCTATCCTACCAGCCACCCTACAATTCCTCCGGGAACTACGGGCCCATAACGACCGCGACTGGTTCGCCGACAACAAGGCCCGCTACGAGGCCGCCCGGGAGAATATGGCCGCCTTTAGCCAGGAACTACTCGATCGCCTACGCAAAACCGACGTGCTGGAAACCGAAAATGGCAAGAAAGCCCTCTTCCGCATCTACCGCGACGTACGCTTCAGCAAGAATAAACAGCCCTATAAGACCAACTTCGCCGGCAGCTTCACCCGCGACGGGCGGCAGCGGCGGGGGCGCTACTACTTCTCCATCTCGCCGGGAGAAAATCTGGTCGGTGGCGGCTTTTACGGCATCGAACGGGACGATCTGCAGCGCATACGGGAGGAGGTGGGCGCCCCGATAGCTATCGGGGCAGGTGCGATGCGGACCGTAATTGAAGATGAACGCTTCGTCCAACTTTACGGGAACCTTCGGGGCGAACAACTCAAAACCGCTCCCCGCGGCTTCGCCAAGGACCACCCGGACGTGGACCTGCTGCGCTACAAACAGTTCTATGCCGCCCGTGATTTTTCGGAAGCGGAGGTACTGTCGGCCGACTTTATCGATCGGGCCGAGGAAGCCCTGCTCGGCCTGCGCCCCTTCTTCGATTACTTCAGTGAGGTGCTCACCACCGACGCCAACGGGGAAAGCATCCTCTGATGCGGATCGGCTTCGACGCCAAAAGGCTGTTCCATAACGCGACCGGGCTGGGAAATTATAGCCGGACGCTGGTGAAAAACCTGGCCGACGCTCACCCGGAATTCACCTACCACCTCTACACCCCGCGCGCCGCCGCAAACAACTACGCCCGGACCTTTGATGCTGGTCAGGGTTTTCAGGTACATACGAACCCCGGCCCCCTGCCCGCCGCCGTCTGGCGATCGCTGACGATGACGCGGGATCTGCGCCGGGACGGGATCGACCTCTACCACGGGCTGAGCCACGAGCTCCCCCGGGGACTGAAGCGGGCAGGCATCCGCTCGGTGGTCACCATTCACGACCTCATCTTCCGCCGGCACCCGGAGTGGTACGGGCTGGCGGACCGGCTGATCTACGATCTGAAGTTTGGCGACGCCTGTCGAAGGGCCGATCGGGTGATCGCCATCAGTGCGCACACTAAACGCGATATCGTGGAGCTCTACAAGATCGACCCGGAGCGGATCGACGTTGTGTACCAAAGCTGCGATCCGATCTTCTATACAAAAGCTACGGAAACGGGTGAGCTGGAGCGGCGGTATGCCCTACCCCACGAATTTCTCCTTTTCGTGGGTAGCCTGACCCCGCGCAAGAATCTGCCGCTGATTCTGGATGCCTATCTGCAACTCTCAGCAACCGACCGCCTCCCGCTGGTGATCGTAGGCCGAGGGACCGGGTACCGGAAGCGCTTACTAGCCGACGGTCGGTACACCTCCTTGCACCATCTGATCCACTGGATCGACGATTTAGATGACACGCGGCTGTTGCGCCAACTTTACGGGCGGGCCATAGCCCTATTGTACCCAAGTCATTACGAAGGCTTCGGACTACCGGTGGTAGAGGCCCTGCTATCGGGCACGGCGGTCATCACCAGCTCGACCTCCAGTCTGTTGGAAGCGGGGGGGCCGGGTGCACTCTACGTCGATCCGACCTCACCGGAAGAAATGGCGGAAGCTCTGCTGCACGTGACGGGAGATACCAAATTGCGGCGACGCTTAGTGGTTCAAGGAGGCGCCTACGCCCGGACGACTTTCGATGCCGAAGCGACTACCGATAAGTTAGTCGCTAGTTACCGGCAGGCAGTAGTCGGCTAATCCCCCGCCCGGCGATACTTTTGCCGCTCATGTCCCTATCCCTCCTCGTCATTTCCGATTACCGTGATTCACTGAACGGCGTTCGCCCCGAGGGGCGGTGGTTCGTGGAACTATCCCGGCATAACGGCTACCGGATCACCCTGATGACCCGGACGGAGGGGGCGAGCTACCTCGATGAGCTTCGGGAAGCAGGGGTCCGCATTATCGATTGGCACCCGACGTCCAAATTTCGCGCGGCCGATCGGCAACGGATTCGGGAAGAGCTACGGAATGGGGACTACGATCTATTGCACCTGTTCAACAACAGAGCCGTAGCCGCTGGAGTCGCCGCCGCCCGGGGGTGGCCGGGGAAAGTAGTGACCTACCGGGGCTATACCGGCAATGTGCACTGGTATGACCCGACCGCCTACCTGCAGCACCTGAATCCACGGGTGGACCTGATCACCTGCGTCAGCGGGGCGGTGAAGGAAAGCCTGGACCGGCAGTTGTTCTTCGATGCGCGAAAGACCGTCGTCGTTCCGAAGGGTCACGATCCGGCCTGGTACGCGGAAGTAACTCCAGCCGATCTGCACGCGGAGTTCGATATTCCCCACGATCGTATCGTGATAATCCTGGTGGCCAATGCCCGTAAGATGAAGGGATTGGAATATATGGGCACGGCCATTCGGCGGATGCCGGCGGAGCTGCCGCTGCACTTCCTGTTCGTCGGCCGCGGCCTGGAAGAGACCGATCTGCCGGTAGACCTGGCCGACAGCCCCTACCACGATGAGGAAGACTTCACTTTCGCGGGCTTCCGGGAGGATGTGCTCTCGCTGGTTGCGGCGGCGGATATCAGCGTGCTGCCGAGCGTGAAGGGGGAAGGACTGAGTAAGGTCCTGCTAGAAAGCATGTTTCTGGGCCGGGCAACCATCATGACGGATATCGGAGGAAATCGGGGGTTGGGCGTACACGAGCGGACCGCCCTGATCGTTCCGCCCAAAGATGAGGATGCGTTAGTAGGAGCCATCGTTCGGCTGGCGGAAGACCGGGGGCTATGTGACCGCCTGGGTGCCGCGGCCCGGGACTACGTAGCGGAGCATTTTGGCGCAAAGGCGGCGGCAGCCCGGTTGGACGAAGCCTACCGCTATGCACTCGGTAGCTGACTCGATGTGAAAGCCCCACCAAGACTTTATTCGCCACTTATTACCTTACCACTACAAAACACGATCTATGCTACGGACGATCCCCATCCTACTCCCGCTCGCCCTCTTCTTATTTGCTTGCGGCGGGAATGAAGCCACCCGCGCCGAAGATATGGCCACCCCGGAAGAAGTGATGACTTCGGAGGAGGACGTTATGCTGACCGGTAGCGGCGAGTGGACCGACCTCCTGGCCGGCGGCGCGCTGGATGCCTGGCACACCTACGGAAAAGAAGACGACGCGGTCGGTTCCGCCTGGAAAGTAGACGCGGACGGTGCCCTTTACCTGGACGCCAGCAACAAAGGCGACCACGGCGTAATCGGTGGTGGCGACCTGGTCACCGACGAGGCCTACGACAACTACGAAATGGAACTGGAGTGGAAGATCGGCGAATGCGGAAACAGCGGCATCATCTACAACGTGGTCGAATCGGAGGAGCACCCCTACCCCTGGCGTACCGGTCCGGAGATGCAAATCCTGGACAACAGCTGCCACCCCGACGCCAAGATCGTCACCCACCGGGCCGGCGATCTCTACGATATGATCGAGGCCGATCCCCAGAACGTGAAGTCCGCCGGGGAATGGAACTCCATCCGCCTGGTCGTTAACGACGGTTACGTGGAGCACTGGCAGAACGGCGAAAAGGTCGTCAGCTATACCGGCGAGGGGGAACCCTGGAAGGCGATGATCGCTGACTCCAAGTTTAAGGACATGGAGGCCTTCGGTTCCTCAACTTCCGGCAAGATTGCCCTACAGGACCACGGCGACCCAGTGTGGTTCCGCAACATTCGTATTCGTCCGCTGGACACGAAATAACCTTTTACACTACCTCAACACTTAGATCATGTACATCGAATCAAACGGGGAAGCCGCCATACCACCCGGCGTACCCGCTAATCGGGACCGGCTATTCATTGCCGCCTGTGTATCCCTAATCGTTACGGCGATGACCTTCGCCATCCGCGCGGGTATCCTGGAAAATCTGAGCCAGGAATTCATACTCACCAACGTACAGTTGGGCTGGGTCAACTCCATGGCATTTCTCGGCTTTCCGGTGGCGATGATCATCGGCGGACTAATCTACAATCAGGTAGGACCTAAGAATCTTATGTGGGTTGCCTTTATCAGCCATTTGCTGGGCCTGGTCCTAACGGTTTACGCAGGTGGCTTCTGGGGGCTTATCATTTCTACCTTCTTCATCGGGTTTGCCAATGGTAGCGTTGAGGCAGCCTGCAATCCGATGATTGTGGATATGTATCCCGACAAGCAGACCGAGATGCTCAACAAGTTTCACGTTTGGTTTCCGGGTGGCATCGTCATCGGTTCATTGGTCGCGAATTTCTTTGAGGCAAGCCTTGGCTGGCAGGGATTGATCTGGATTATGGTCATACCCACCCTCCTCTACGGGGGGCTAATTTTAGGTCAGGAGTTCCCCCGCTCCCAGAATATCGTATCCGATACGAAGGCTAACTTAAAGGGACTGCTCAATCCGCTCTACCTGTTCATGTTCGTCTGCATGTCCTTGACGGCAGCCAGTGAATTCAGCACCACCCAGTGGGTAGAGAAGATCCTGGGGGCATCCGGTGCCCAACCCCTGCTCGTACTGGCCCTGGTTTCCGGTTTGATGGCCACGGGTCGCTTCTTTGCTGGCCCGATAATCCATAACCTGAATCCCGCGGGGGTACTTTGGGGCTCGGCTATCCTCACCACCATCGGCATTTACCTATTGAGTACCCAGTCAGGCGCGATGATCTACGTAGCCGCTATCGTCTTCGCCCTGGGTATCTGCTACTTCTGGCCGACGATGCTCGGCTTCGTCAGTGAGTATACGCCGGGAGTAGGGGCGTTGGGTCTCTCTCTGCTCGGTGGAATCGGTATGTTCTCCATGGTGGTCTGGAACCCCGTTATCGGCGGTTGGCTGGAAGAGGCGACCGCCGCCGCTACTGCAGCCGGTGCCGTCGGTGCCGAGGCCGACCTGATTGCCGGACGGGAGACCCTTCAGGCTATGATCTACTTTCCGCTTATCCTGATCGTCCTCTTCGGCGGGCTTTACTTCTATATGCGCGGTCGCCCACAAGTACGCGCCGACGAGGCCGTCCTGAACCCGGATGCCATGTCCGCCCCCGGTTCCGCCCGGTAGGCATGTGGCATACCCCGCAAAAACGAAAAAGCCCGGAGAACGATCGTACTCCGGGCTTTTTCATTTCTACTGCTACTGTAAGGACCATCCTGCTGGCGGGGGGTGCAGTGCTGGCGAAGCCAAACGTAACTCTCCGCATGCTAAATCAACAAAGCCCCAGTTTAACCCCGGCCATCCAAAAAATTGCCGCCCCCCATTCCTGGAAGGCGGCAATTTGAAAGCCGGAAGAACAGTCAGACTACCTAATCCAGTGCATCCGTCCGCTTACCCGCCGAGTAGTTGATCTTCAGCTGGTTGCTCTTGCGCAGCTTCGTCTTCACGTCCTGGACGATACCCATCGTGACATCCCCATCGACGCGCAGGGAAGACGTAATGCGGCTGCGCTTCGCTTCGGGCAGTTTCACCTTATGCTTTTCCAGAAAGAGGGGGATATCCTCGACGGTTGAAATCTTGTCGCCCAGCTGAATCCGGGGGGAAGTTCCATAGACGGCCTGATACTGCTGGGTAGGCCGACCGATGTAGATGTAGTTGACCAGCGACTTTTCGTCAAGCTTCGTCAGCTCGGTTGCTTCCGGGGTGTTGACCTTCAGCTTTAGATCGGAGTCCCGCAGAACGGTCACCATCATGAAGAAGAACAACAACATGAAAATAATATCGGGCAGGGAGGCCGTCGAAATCGCCGGAGAGGCCTTACCGCGCTTTTTCTTAAACTTGGACATGGTAGCTTTTCAGTTAGTGATTCGGTGCTAGGCATTAGATGCATTCAGCAACGAAAAGGGTGTTCGGGTAAGTGAAAACGGGTCGGCCGGTAGCCCGACCGACCCGTTCGCCCGGTTAATTTTCCTCCCCGAAGTTGGTCGGTTCAGCTTCGGAAATGACGAAGGGAATCTCATCCCGGATCGCCTTCCGCTGGGCAAAGGGCATCTCGTCGTCGTAAGGCGTGCCGTAGCGGCGCATGGAAAGCTCATCCCAGAGTTCCTCGTACGCCCCCTTCAGTTCGTTGTAGACGGCCAGGTAGGTATCGTAATTGGTACCCCGATCGTTCTTCAGCGAGATGATGGCGTTCTTCGGGCCCTCGGCCAGGTCGGGCCGCCGGGCGGGGTTCATGATGAACTCCTTGGCATTCTCCCGCAGCTCACCGATCCGCATCGGCTCTTCCCGCACCAGCAGCTGGTTCTGGGCGTTGACGAGCACGGAGTATACGTTCCGCTCCTTCAGCTTTGTGATATCCGGCTCCTCATCAGACCAGGGCGGCAACTTCACGAGGATGCCCTTGTCTTCGGCAATGGTTGTAGTGACCAGGAAGAAGATCAGCAGCAGGAAGGCGATGTCCGCCATCGAGCCCGCATTGATCTCGTTATTCATCCGGTCTCTCGTCTTGGTCTTAGCCATGATCGCAATCGGTTTGGGGGTTACTTAAAGATACCACGGATGCCAAAGACCACCAGGGTCAGGAAGGCAAGCCCCAGCATGACGAGGGCGGTGACTATGGAGGCGGTAATGAACTTCAGATTTCCTTCTGAAATAGTCGCTTCCTGTGAGGTCTCGAACTTGTTGATGGCATTCGCAATCTCAGGGTCCGTCACCTCCCCACTAGCCATGGAGTAGCCGATGAACATGATAAGCACCAATCCGATCAGACCGGCAATTCCCTTGAGTGAGCCCTTGGGGTTACTGGCCATCTGCACGATGCCGAAAATGATCGCTACGGCGAAAGAGAGCGCAACCAGGATCAACGAGATCGAGATACCGAAGTTGAAAATCCCGGTTTCGTAGGTCTCCGCGGTCTTGTCGTTCGCCTGCAACATCTCGAGTGTCGTCTCGTCAGCCGAGAAGATCGATGCCAGGAAGATGACCGTGATCAGCACTCCAATCCCGAAAGCCAGCGCCTGGCCGTACTTATTCAAAAATGTGTACATAGATTGATTGGATTTTGCGGGCGGCCGGTTAGACGCGGGGGCGAGTGGTAGTGGTGAAGGTGTTGTTGGTAGCCATGATGTCCACCAGGGCGATGGAAGCATCCTCCATCCGGTTCACGATACCGTCGATCTTGTTGACGATGTAGTTGTACAGGATCTGGAGGATGATGGCGACGACCAGTCCGAATACCGTGGTCAGCAGGGCTACCTTAATACCACCGGCTACTACCGCGGGGCTCAGGTCACCGACCGTCTCGATCCGGTTAAAAGCCTGGATCATCCCGATTACCGTTCCCATGAACCCGAGCATGGGTGCAATGGCGATAAAGAGCGAGATCCAAACCAGCCCGCGCTCCAGCAGGCCCATTTGTACGGAACCGTAGCTGACGATGGCTTTTTCCACGGCGTCGGGGCCCTCGGAACTGTGGCGCAGCCCTTCGTAGAGTACGCTGGCGGTCGGCCCGGGGGTGGACTTAGCAACCTCCTTGGCGCCTTCCACGTCACCGGCCTCCAGGCGCTCCCCGATACGGCTGAGCAGCTTGTCGGTGTTGGTCGAAGCCAGGTTAAGGGTGATGATCCGCTCGATGCAGAACGCCAGTCCGAGGATCAGACAGATCAGAACGATCGCCATGAAGCGCCAGTCACCGTCGATGAAGTTTTTCTTCAGCACCTGGAAGCCCTCGGATTCCTGAGCGGCCAGATCGGCAGCGGAAAAAGCTACCAGGGTGAGTACCGCCAGGGGTTTGAATAGATGTCGCATAGCCGTATTTAAGGTTTAACGAAGTTGATTGGGTGTAATATAAGGTGATGACGCCACGCCGCCGGTGGGGGCATGGGGTACTGCGGAGAAGAAGGGATTCGAACCCTCGATACGGGGATACCGTATACACGCTTTCCAGGCGTGCCTCTTCAACCACTCGAGCACTTCTCCGTAAAATATCGTTTGTCAAGGTTGGACGATCATCCGTTGATGCTCATCCGTCAGCTTACCGATGCGGGCCAAGATACCATTTCTGTGGAAAGGCCGCACCACTTCCCCTTTTCTCCTTTCGGGCTACGGGACACTGACGCAAAAATTGTAAAAACGATCAACAAAACAAAATTTTCGACCGCTGCTCATAAAATAAGGTTGAATAGCCGCCGGGCGTTTGCAGTGGTTACTTGAGCCACCTCATCCTCCTCTACCCCCCAGCACTCCCCTACCAGGCGAGCCACGAAAGGCAGATAGGCGGATTCGTTACGCTTTCCCCGGTACGGAACGGGGGCAAGATAGGGGGCGTCCGTCTCCAATACAATTCGATTTTTCGGCACCCGCTCGATCACGGGGCGCAACCCACCATTTTTGAAGGTAGCTACCCCACCGATCCCCAGATAAAAGCCGAGGTCTACCGCACGCCGTGCCTGCTCCACGCTTCCGATAAAGCAGTGAAATACGCCGTGGAGTCGCGAATCCCCGATCCCTTCCACCAACTCCAGCAATTCATCCAAACTCTTTCGGGCGTGAATGCTGATCGGCAAACCCCGTTCGATCGCCCAGTCGCACTGCCGCAGAAAAGCGTCCTCCTGCTGCCGCCGGTAGGTCGTGTCCCAGTGCAGGTCCATTCCGATTTCCCCGATGGCGATCCAGTTACGCTCCCCGAGGCGGCGTTCCACTTCGGCTAGTTCTTCTTCGTAGTCCTTTCCTACGCTGACCGGGTGCAAGCCGATCATGGCATCGGCGAAGTCGGCGTGCTGGGCCTCAAAGGCGAGCATCGCCTCATGCGTACTGCGGTCGATGGCCGGCAGCAATACATGCCCGATGCCGGCCGATCGGGCCCGCCGCACCATGTCTTCCCGGTCACGCTCAAACTTGTCGCTGTATAGGTGGGCGTGGGTGTCAATGAACATTTGCGAGTAGATGCGGGGCTGCGTCGCTTTGGTGTATACCTTCGCGACTATGGCGAAAAAGAAGTTCTACGTCGTCTGGGCAGGCCACCAACCCGGCATTTATACCGACTGGCCGACCGCCAAAGCGCAGATCAATGGCTACAAAGGTGCAAAGTATAAGTCGTTTCCCGACCGCCGACAAGCAGAAGCCGCTTTCCGTTCCGGGTATGCATCCCACCCGCGTCCGCGCAAAAACCTCACTCCGGTAGCCTCCACGACCACTATCATCGGAAAGAGCATCAGCGTCGATGCCGCCTGCTCCGGCAACCCCGGCCGTATGGAATACCAGGGGGTCACCACTACCGGCAAGCGGCAGCTTTTCCACCGGGCCTTCCCCCTGGGAACGAACAACATCGGTGAATTCCTGGCCCTCGTCCACGGACTCGCTTTCCTCAAAAAGAACGGCGAACCCGACCTGCCCATCTACACCGATTCCAAGATCGCCATGGGCTGGATCAGAAAGAAAAAATGTAAGACCACCCTCCCCCGCACTAATCAGACCGCCGAGCTGCACGAAATGATCGAACGCGCGGAAAGTTGGCTGAAGCAAAACCCCGTAACCAACCCGATCTACAAGTGGAAAACGGAAAGTTGGGGGGAGATACCGGCGGATTTTGGGAGGAAGTAGGGCGCTGCGCGCGGGTGGACGCCTTCGGCGGGGATGGATGAGGATGGAGCCCGTCCACTATCTAACAAACTTCATCTTATACTTCAGCGCAATCTCACCCTTCCTGATCTTCTCCAGCTTCCGCTTGACCAGTCTTTTCTTTAGTGGCTTCAGCATATCGGTAAAGAGGATGCCCTCGATGTGGTCGTACTCGTGCTGGATGACCCGAGCGTTCATTCCGGTGAAGGTGGCGGTGTGGGTTTCGAAGTGCTCGTCCTGGTAGCGGATGGTCACTTCCTCTGGCCGCTCGACGTCGCCGTTAATGTCGGGAATGCTCAGGCAACCCTCGCCGTAGCTCCAGTCCTCCCCGGCCTCTTCCAGAATTTCGGCGTTGATGAAGACCTCGCGAATGCCCGACTCCTCCTCCCCTTCCTCCTGCATGGGCTTGCTGTCAACAATGAAGAGGCGAATACTCCGGCCGATCTGGGGGGCCGCCAGACCGACGCCATTGGCTTCCTCCATGGTCTCCCACATGTCGGCGATCAGTTGCTCCAGATCAGGGTAGTCCGCCGATATGGGTTTGGCCACCTTTTTAAGTACGGGCTGGCCGTAGGCATAAATGGGGAGAATCATTCATTAAGGGTTTAGGGTCAGCGCCGTTCTTCCATAAAGTCCTGCAAAATTAAACAAGCCGCGATTTTATCGACCGCCCGCTTGTCACGCCGCTGTTTTTTTCGCATCCCCATATCCAGCATGGCCTGTTTGGCGCGCTTGCTCGTGTAAAATTCATCCTGCCGGTGTAGCTGGATGCCTGGATACAGCTTCTCAAATTTCCGCTCGAAACCCAAAATATGCTGCTGCAACGGGTTCTCCCTCCCGTCAGCCCGTACGGAGTAGCCGACCACGAGATCACTCACCTCCTCTTCCTGAAGGTATTTTCTCAGCCAGTCGAACAGCGCATGGGTCGCCACCGTGTCCACCCCCGTCGCGATCAGCTGCAGCGGATCGGAGGCGGCGATGCCACATTTTTTGCTCCCGTAGTCGATGGCTAGTAGTCTGGGAATGGGTATTGAATTGTAGAGCGGGTGAATGAGGGGATTGGAGAGTGGGTGAATGGTTGAATACGGGCGTGGTAGGCGTGACACTAGGCGCGGACGCAGGTGCAGGCAGGACTTCCGACTTCCGACTTCCTACTTCCTACTTCCTACTTCCTACTTCCTACTTCCTACTTCCTACTCA
>CAZKPE010000018.1:0-31711 GCA_964554545.1 uncultured Lewinella sp. | reverse complement strand
GCGCAAGCTTCCTGCTCGGGCTCGAAAATGACTGGGAAGAAAAAGTCACCCAGGGGGAGGGGGAGGTATACGGGGCGGAACTGTTCGTACAGCGAAAACGCGGCCGACTGACGGGATGGGTGGGCTACACCCTATCGTGGAACTGGCGGCAATTCGATGAGTTGAACAGCGGTCGCCGCTTTCCCTTCCGCTACGATCGCCGCCATGACCTGAGCGTGGTGGCGAATTATGACCTGAGCGAAAAGGTGCAGTTCTCGGGTGCCTTTGTGTACGGCACCGGGAATGCCGTAACCATACCGGTGTACGGGTACCAGGTAAATACCCCGACGGGTGGCCAGATTGATGGGTTCGTCAGCCGTCCGGTCATCGAAACGGCTCCGGAGAAGAACAGCTTTCGCATGTCGAACTACCACCGCCTCGATCTGAGCGCATCGTTTCGGAAGCAGAAGCGGTGGGGAGAACGCAGCTGGGTGGTCGGGGTCTACAACGCCTACTGGCACCGCAACCCGTACTACATCACGGTCGACCGGCCGCTGGTGTGCGTCGACACGAGCCCGACGTCTACTTCCTGCAGTCCGGGCCCGAAGGTGGTCGAGGAGCGTAGTATTCTTCCGTTGATCCCCTCGGTGGCATACAATTTCAAATTCTAAGCGATGAAAGGCCCGTTTCCATTTTTAATCATTCTGCTGTATTGCGGATGCGGGCAGGACGCCTTCCGACAGGTGGTAGAGGTGGACCTGCCGGAACACGTTTCCGCCCCGGCCGTTTCGGTCGAACTGATCGGGGGGGATAGCGTGATCCGCTACAGCCTCAGCCGGAGTTTCGGTATCTTGGAAGAAGAGCCGGATGATGGCCGGGCGACCGAACTCACTGTTTATCGTGGCGATCGGCAAATCGGCCGGGCTACGGGCGTGGTGGCCAATCAGCCTGCTTTTATGGCGGTTGACAGCATGCGGCAAATTTGGCTCGATGAACCCATACCAACGGAGCCAGCCGACTACCGAATCGAAGCCACCATTGCCGGAACCGGTAGCGCGACGGCCGAACAGCGGATGCCGCGGCCCCCACGGGTCAGCGTGAAGGAGTACTCCGGACGGGAAGTGATCGACGGGAACGGCTTCCGGCGCGGGGTAGCTACGATCGAGATCGAGGACCCGCCGGGGGAGGCCAACTACTACGCCATCCGGGCCGTCGTGGACGACAGTATACGGACGTGTTTAATCGATCGGGATTCGCAGTTTGTTTGCCAGAACGTTTACGGGAGCCGGTTGCGCTCCACCTCGTCTCCAGATCCCACCGTCAGGGAACTGGAGTATTTCTACCAGGCGGGGCTGCGGGATGATGGTTTTGACGGTCGGCGCTACACCCTCGAGGTGCATTTTAGGATCAATGAGAATGGCGTGGACCGCAATCCGCGCCTGGAAGTATTCAGCCTCACCGAAGACGCCTTCCGCTACCTGGTTTCCGTTGCCGCTTATCAGGATGCCCGCAATAATCCCTTTGCCGAGCCGGTCACCGTTCATAATTTCATCGAGGATGGCTACGGCTACCTGATCACCGCCAATAAGGTGGTTCTTCCGCTGACTCCCTAGGCCAAGGCCCCGAATATGGCGTACTCGGCAAAGAACAAGACCCAGAAACCCTGGTAGAAGCGGGCGATGGATGCCTGATCGTCAAGATCCAGGCGCTGACTGATCGCATAAAAGCCGCCGGCAAGGGCTAGTTGGCCTGCCGCCAGAGAGGAGTTCCCATTCGATAGCGCCCAACTCCCCGTTCCGACCATAGTGGCGTAGAAGATCGCGGCCCCGACCCGGAACACCCACCGGCGATTCTTCACCAGCGAGAGCGTACGGATACCGTGGGCGGCATCTCCCTCCGTGTCCGGCAGGTCCTTGAACCAGGCGATGACCACCCCGAAAGTGAAGACGGCCCCGGTCAGTAACCAGACCGTTGCCGGCACCTGCGCGCCGCCGCCCATACTCGTCCGGAAGTGGAGGTAGAGGAACAAATTCACGATCAGGCCCCGGACCACGATGATACAAAAGGCCGCCCAGAAGTGATAGCGTTTGAGCCGGACGGGCGGGAGGCTGTAGGCGGTACCGATCACCAGACTAAGCAAAACCGTAAGTAAAAGGTAGTTGCCGTACCGCAGGCTGAAGCCCAGCGAGAGGAGCAGACAACAACCGACGATCCCGACGCCCGTAGCGACGGAATACGCCCCGCTGGCGAGGGGCAGGTAGGGCTTATTTATCCGGTCGATCTCGATGTCGGTAAGTTGATTGAGACCGGTGATGTACACATTGGCGCACAGACAGGCCAACAGGCTGATCGCGAATACCGACCAATCGAGCGTGCCGAGATGGCGGCCGGCCATCAGGAAGAGCGCCAGGAGGGATGCCGTGGTGCCGACGACGGTATGGGCGCGGGCAAAGCGCAGGAAGGTAACCAGCCTGCCCATCAGTCGACGACGGCGATACAGCTGATCTCCACGTTCACGTACTTCGGCAGGGCGGCCACTTCGACCAGTGCCCGGGCGGGGGCCGTCTTCTCGTCAAAGTAGGTGGCGTAGACCGTATTTACCCGGCCGAAGTTCTCCATGTCGTTGACGAAGACCTCACACTTGACGATCCGGTCCATGCCGCTCCCGGCGGCCTCGACGATTGCGCGGAGGTTGTCCATGACTTGGTAAGTCTCGGACTCGATATCACCGACGATCAATTCGCCGGTGGCGGGGTTGATGGCGATTTGTCCGCTCACGAACAGCATATTTCCGGCCCGGATGGCCTGATTGTAGGCGCCGACAGGGGCGGGGGCCTGATCGGTGCGGACAACGGACTTTTTCATGGGCTGGCGGTTTGGGTGGCCCAATGTAAGCCAAGCGCCACAAACGCGCTAAGCCCGCCGGATCGCTCCGACGGGCTAGCTAGTCATTTACCGCGTAATGAGGTGGCGAGTTTAGTCCTCGTCCTCCTCGCTACCTTCTTCGCTGGCTACCACTACTTCGGGAGCCTTCACGATCAGGTTGCCGTTGTAGTACATATTGCCTTCGCCGTCGGTGTAGGCGCGGTGGGGCTGGTGGACTTCGCCGGTGGTCTGGCAGGTCGTCAGCGTCGGGGCGGTCGCCTTGTAATGGGTACGACGCTTGCGCTTCCGTTGCTTCGAGATCCGGGATTTAGGATGTGCCATGGCGTATGCGGTTTATATCGTTAGTTATTATTCAAATCTTTCAGTACGTCCCAGGGGCTGGGCTTCTCTTCGGGTTCTTCCTCGGCGGGTTCGGGCTCGGTGTCCAGCCGATTCAGTAGGTCTTCGTCGCAGGGGTAGGGGGGTGCCCCTTCCCGGCAGGCGTAGGTGCGAATCATCGGTACTGCGAGCATCACCATCTCGTAAACGAAAGGAGCGAGGTTAAACTCATTCGTATCGGGATGAAGGTAGACGATCTCGCCTTCATCGGCCGGTTCTTCCGCTTCCGGGGAGAACTGAATGATGAGCTGCTGCCGGTCGCCGATGGGCAGGTCGATGTCCGCCAGACAGCGATCGCAGGCGGTGGCTACCGTTCCGGAGAACTGCAGATCGACCACCATCTCGCGACTCTGTTTGTCCACGATCAGGTGTACATCGACGTTGGCGACCCTGATCGGAGATTCCGGAAAACCGGCGAGAAATTCGCGGTTTACCTTCAGGTCGTACTCGTATAACCCTTTTCCGAGCCCCTTGAGGGGTAAGATAAAAGCCGAGGAGTCAGACATATCCGATCAGTTTCGACCCGGATGGCACCCATTAGTACCACGAGGACGTTCCAAAGTGGGCGCAAAGGTAATTGTTTTCTGTTGTTTGGCCAAATATACCGGCACCTGCGCGCGCCGCCCGCTATTCCCTTAGGGGAACAAAAACGAAAGGGACGTGAGCCTCCCGCAGTGCACCCGTTTCCTCGTGGGGGTAGGCGGTAGTAACGGATAGCAGGTTCTGCCCCCGGGAAAGCGGGGGATCGAGAATGAGGGCCCGCAGCCCGTACTGGGTGCCGGCTTCGTTGACGCGGCTTTCCCGAACCAGCTCGTAATTCCGGATGATCTTTCCGTTAATGGAAAGGGTGAGGTACTCCCTGCCGCAATCCAAAATGCGCTGGCGATTGAGGGGCCGCTGCTCGGGGCGGGGCAAGTCATCGTCCACTTCGGGAAGGGAACAGCTTTCTTTCAGGATGGATAGCTCGCGCTCGGGCAGGGGTACCCAGACGGTCATTTGCTCCGTAGTGGTCCGATCCGGCGGCCCGATCTGGGGGCGGTAGTAAATTCCGTCGTACCCATCACCCATGCGGTCTCCCGGGTATACGCGGGTGGAATCGTTCGCCATCCGATGGTAAACCCTATCGATCAGGAATGTGACATTGGAGTCCGAAAGGCCGTAAACGATTCCCACTAAAATCATCAGGACCATGAAGCCGAGAAAGCCCCAACCGAACGATTTCTTGTCAGCGTAGTAGGAGGTGACGAGATTGAGGGAGGTGGTGATGTAGCGCCGCCCGAGCCAGTAGGACATGCGGCCCATGACCGAAGCGATGGGGTAGTGGTACTTGCGGGCGAAGGCCGTATTGCGGAAGCGCTGAGCGTTCAAAACCATGCTGACCACCGACATGAGCAGCAGCGGCGTAATCAGGGCTGTAAAGATGATCAGCACGTTGGCAGGGCTCATCCCCGCCTTGATCAGCCAGCTGTGGACGAAAACCAGCACGAGCCCGAGGAGACCGAAATTAAGGAACACCCCCGCAATCCCAAAACTCACGCCGAAAATGCCACTGGAGAGTCGGTCCAGCCGCTCGATGTAGCCGTCTACGTCCCCGAATTCGGCGCGCATATTGTCCTGAAAGTGCTCGCTGAAGCGCTTATTGGCTTTAAATCCCCCCGGGTAAACCGAGTTCAGGCCGATCAGCCCGATCCAGAGCGCCCGCACAATGAAGTGGAAGATGAAGGAAATGATGAGGGCCGCCGCGAAGAGGCGCCAGTACAGAACGGCAACGTAAAAGACGAATAGGCTGTCCCGGTCGAAATTCAGGATGGAGTAGGTTTCGATCTGATCCAGGATTCCAGGGAGCTGCAAACTGCCCAGAATGGCGGCACCGGAGATGATGAGCTCCGGCTGCCAGCTTTCGCGCTCGAGTCTGCGTAGCCACTTAGGCTTGTTCGGTACGTTCTCCGCGGGTTCCATCTACCGAACCAGGCTGAACTGGCCGCGCTCCTCTACGTCGATCCCGTTCTGGCGGAAGGTGGCCACGAAAAGATATATATCGGCTTCCTGGGGCGTGCCGTTTTTCGTGCCGTCCCAGGCTTGTTCCGGATCGTCGCTGGTGAATACCTGCTGCCCCCAGCGATTGATGACCGTAAGGGTGTAGTCGGTCAGCACCCCTTCGTAAAATAAACGGAAGTCGTCATTGCGCCCGTCGCCGTTCGGGGAAAAGAAGTCCGGAATTTCCACCCGCGACTGTTCGACCTGGAGGATGATATCGGCCGTGAAGTCGCAGCTCTGCCCATCGATGGTCAGCGTAAGGTCGTAGCGTAGCGGGTTAGTGGCGTCGTTATCCCGGGGGAGGGATACCGCCAACTGAGGACCTGACCCTGTGCCGGGTTCATAATTTCCCGACCACTGGTAGCTGAAGTTCAGGTTCGGGTCCAGGTTCGTTACCCCGAGGGTCACCGTACTGCCCCCAACGACCGTCCCCCCATTCCCGATCTCCGTACCATCGGCCAGGGTGGCGGTAATTATGGGTACGATTTGATCGCCCAACACGGTGACATCGATGGCGTCGGTGACCGTAGCGCAGCCCTGGGCGTCCGTAAAACTAACCTGGTAGCTGCCAGTTACGGGGTCTGTTACCTGGACCGTGGCACCGGAGAGTTGTCGGCCGTCGGGCAGGGCCCAGAGGTAGCTTCCTTCCAGCCCATCCGGGTTCGTGGTCGCGGCGAGCGTGAAGGCTTCCCCCGCGCAGACTTCCCCGGGGCCGGTGGCGGTCACCGACTGGTCGCCCCCGACGACGAGGGTGATCGTTTGGGTATTCGTTCCGCAACTGCCGGTCGTTTCGATGGTGTAGGTGGTCGTTTCGGTGGGGGAGACCAGTACATTCGGGTCATCGGAGTCGACGCCCCCGCCCGTGATGCGGAAGGTATCCGTGGGCAGGACGTTCCCGATCACCAATTGCCGGCTGTCGCCCGGACAAAGGAATGTGGCGTCCGTGAGGGCGGGAACGGAACCGGGCTCCACCTGAATCGAGTACGTCAGGTCGGCCGTGCACTGGGAACCCTCTGCTTGCAGCTCGATCATGTATTCGGTCGGACCGCTCACGGTTGCTATCGGATCGAGGCAATCCGTACAGCTAAGGGTATTGCCGGGGTCCTCCCAGTTGAGGGTGCCGGCACCAGTCTGAAACACGGCTTGGATCTGAAGGGGCTCTCCGGGACATACCACCGGGTCGGCCGGTTCGAAGACGACGATTGGCGGCTCTACCACATTGACGGTCAGGCGAGTGGTATCGACGCAGGCTCCGTTTTTATCCTCCCGTTCCAGCACGACGGTATCCTGGGCCAGGAAAACACCATTGTACAGTTCCCGGGGACTTTGTAGCCCGGGTGCCGTCAGCCAGTCGTGTGCGATGAGGGGGAAGTCGCCCGCATCGTAGACCGGCGAGCGGACGAAGAAGGTATCGCCCTGGCAGTAGGGGTCTTTCTCCGGGTCCAGCATCATACTGAGGTCCCGCGGCAGGCTGTCCAACCGAACGGTCACGGAGTCGATGCGTGCACAGCCATTGATCATGGCTTCGGCGTAGTACGTGATGTCGGCGACGGGGCGCACGGTGTAGGTAGGACCGGTAGGGGAAGACTGATTAAAGCGGACGGGTGACCAGCGGATGTCGTTCCCGTTTACAGAACTCGTCACGGACAGGATGATGCTGTCGACCCCCAGGCAGGCGAAGACCGTGTCCTGCGGAATGTCAAACACGCCCGGGGTCACCCGAAGGTCGACCGTACGTCGTTCCTCGCAGGCACCGTTTTCGCTGGAAGCTATCAGGGTGAAGGTACTGTCTTGGCTCAGGGTAACGGTAAAATTCGGATCGCGACCCCGGTCGATGGTATCGGAGTCACCGAGTAGCACGTAGGTCGTATTCCCCACCTCGGTTATCGGGCTGGCAAGGAGTTGGGTGGGCACGCCCTGGCATACTTCGCCATCCGCGATCAGGTCGGGCACCACCAGGCGATCTACGTCAATATACACGCTGTCGGTGATCGTGCATACCCCCGGAACGGAGGCGGTGACGCGAATGAATCCGCTCGCCTGGGGGGACACTCGCACGCTACTGTTCGTCACCGGGTCCAGGATATCCCCGGCCGGCGACCAGGTGATGACGGGATTGAGCAGACTATTGGTCTGGCTGAGGGTGATCACCTCACCCCGGCAGATGGCCAAGCTATCCGAACGGGAGATGGATATCGTTCCGCAGGGGGTGCTCTGGGCGGTGAGCGAACCGTAGCTGAACAGAGCTAGAAGAAGGGCAAGCACCGGTCTGTGCATAGGGCGTATCGGGTAAATGGGTGGCTCCAAAGTACGACTTTTGGCCGGCCGCTTATTCCTCCAGCCAGTCCTTGACCTGCACTACGGTCACCGGGGGGACATCGTTGCCCCAGGCCCCGTGAATGTAGTTGACCAGATTCGTGATCTGGGTGGGCGTCAGCTCCTTGTTTCCGGGCATGACGTGGTTGTAGGTCACCCCGTTGACGACCATCGGTCCTTCCATGCCGTAACGGATGCCCCGGACCACTTCACGGGGATTTTCCCGCAGGTAGTCCGCGCCGGCCAGTGGGGGAATGAGTTGGCGTAATCCCTGCCCCTCGTCCAGGTGGCAATTGGAACAGTTCGTGAGGTAGAGGTTACGGCCCTGGGTGGTGTCGGGCTTACCGCAGCTATTTCCAAGCCCGACAAACACCAACATAGCAGTAAGGGAAAGCAAAACGGGACGCAACATCGGAGGATTTCCAACGTAACGACTGAGGGGACGGGCGGTTGTAGTCTAGAGGACCGGTGCTTCTCCCTGCCCGGCCCGAATTTTGCGTTCCAGGTCGACAAGGTCGCGTTTAATGTCCTCATCGGTTTCCAGGGCGTTTTTGACGGCCCGGATGGAGTAGATCACCGTGGTGTGGTCGCGATCCCCAAACATGCGGCCGATGGCCTTCAGGCTCTGGTCGGTGAACTGTTTGGTGAGGAACATGCTGATCTGGCGGGCCAGGACGACGGGGCGCCGGCGGGTACTGCTGGCCAGCTTGCTGACTTCGATGTTGTAGTACTCGGCCACTACCCGTTTGATGACCTCCGGGGTGACCTCCTTATTGATTTCGGTGACGAAGTTGCGCATGACCTGCTTGGCCAGTTCCAGGTCGATCTCCTTGCCCTGGTTGACCCCGCTGTGAAGGACGAGATTGTTCAGTACGCCCTCGAGTTGCCGAATATTATTCTGAATGTGGTAACAGATGAATTCCATCACCGGCGGCGAAATATGGACGTGGCTGGCGTCGGCCTTAGAGGCCAGAATCGCCATTCGGGTTTCCAGGGCGGGGGCAGACAGGTCGGCGGTCAGTCCCCACTGGAAGCGGCTGCGGAGGCGCTCCTCGATGTCCAGCTCGATGATCGGCCGGTCGCAAGTCATGACGATGGCCTTGTTGTTGTGGCGCAGCACGTTGAAGAGGTTGAAGAATACGTCCTGGGTTTTCTTCCGTTTAATGAGCTGCTGGATGTCGTCGACCAGAAGGACGTCCACGTTCTGGTACCAGTTCACCAGGTCGTTCGTGCTGTTGTTTCCGATGCTGCGCACGAGCTGGTTGGTGAACTCATCGGTGGTGACGTAGAGGACCGACTTCTCCGGGAACTTGGTGGCAATGTGGTTGCCGACCGCCTTTAGCAGGTGGGTCTTACCGAGGCCGACCGGGCCGTGGATGACCAGGGGGTTGAAGGCCGTGTTGCTGGGGTTGTCGGCCACGGCCTTGGCGGCGTTTCGGGCCAGGCTATTGCAGTCCCCCTCGATGAAATTATCGAAGGTATACTTGCCCTCCAGGTTGCTCTCGATCCGGGGGCGGGTCATGCCGGGGATCACGAAGGGGTTGCTTGGCGTGGTTTGCCGCTGGCCGGCTCCGTTGCCATTTGCGGTGGGGGGAACCGATTCGGCGGGGCGGGACGGCTTGATCCGGTACTGCAGGCGACCGGCCGTTCCGAGGGCCTTATTCAGGCTGCGCTTCAGCACGTCGATAAAGTGTTCTTCGAGAAACTCGTAGAAGAGGCGGTGGGGAACCTGGATGGTAAGCTCGTTACTGTGCAGCGCGATTGGACGGATGGGGAGGAACCAGGTTTGAAAACTCTGCGGATCCACACTCTGGCGGATAGTTTGTAAGCAGTTTTCCCAAACGGTGGTGTGATTCATTTGTATTCCCAGTTGCACAGTAAGAGGTCTTGCCGACGGAGGGACGAGTTCCGCGGTGGTTAGGGTAAGCGTGTGGTTGGTTCAGTAAGTCACCGGCACGCCAAATCGGAACGGCGGGCCAGAGGAGCCGGCCCCGTCACCGGTGGGCGCGAAGCCCGCAGCGTAGGGTATTGGAAAAAGACCCGATTCCCGTCGGGCTGGAAGCAAATATGAGAAACAGAACGGCAGACACCCAAACGATTGCCGGACTTTTCTGACAAAATCTTGTTTGGCAGACGGGAAATCCAAAAACGGCAATTTTGTCATAAGTAATGCGCGTTCACCGCCCCCTCCGTACCCGCAAATAGTTACCAAAACGACAAAACGCCGCTTACCATCAGAGGGCAAGCAGTCGGGGAGCCCGGATGAACAATATCACCCAGCCGGTGATGAGCAGCACCCCGCCGATGGGTGTGACCGGACCCAGAAAACCGACTGCCAGCCCATGGACCTCCCGCAAACTGAGCAGGTACAAGCTACCCGAAAACAGCAGCATACCCCCCAGCCAGCATCCGATGATGACTCCGCTTCGTTCTACCCGCAGAGCGAGTAAAAATCCAAGGGCCAAGGTGTGGTAAAATTGGTAGCGAACGCCGGTGACGAAGGTCTCGATCTGCTCCGGGCCGACCAACCGCTCCAGGCCGTGGGCACCAAAGGCACCCAGACCGACGGCCGTGGCCCCGAGTAGGGCGGTAATGCGAATGAGGGTAATCGGATTCATTGCGCAAAAGTAGGCACCTGCGTCCCCGCCCCAATGAACCGCGATCAATCTGACCGGATTATGGCAGTTCCCGCCTTAGCTTGCCGCCAAACAATACTTACCACAAATTACCGATCATGACCGCCTACGTATTTCCCGGACAGGGAGCCCAGTTCACCGGAATGGGACATTCGACCTACCAGCTCAGCGAACTCGGCCAGGTACTGTATCGCCAGGCCAATGAGGTACTGGGCTATTCCCTGACCGACGTGATGTTCACCGGGAGTGAGGAAGACCTGCGGCAGACCAAAATCACCCAACCAGCTATTTTCGTGCACGCTACGGTAGCCTTCCTGACTGCCGAACGGGATAGCGACCCAGCTGCCGTAGCGGGCCATAGCCTGGGAGAATTTTCCGCCCTGGTGGCCGCCGGTGCCCTCTCCTTTCCCGATGCTCTGCGGTTGGTGAGTGCACGCGCCCAGGCCATGCAGACGGCCACGGAATCGACCGCCGGCACGATGGCTGCCGTGCTGGGTCTGGATGATGAGACGATCGAACTGGCCTGCGCCGAAATCGACGAGGTCGTCGTGCCGGCCAACTACAACAGCCCAGGTCAGCTGGTGATCAGCGGCAGCGAGGCGGGTATCGAAACCGCCAGTAAGGTCCTCAAGGGCCTGGGGGCCAAGCGGGTGCTGCCCCTCAAGGTCGGTGGTGCGTTTCATAGTCCGCTGATGGAATCCGCGCGTACCGAACTGGCAGAAGCCATCCGCGATACCCATTTCCAACCACCGGCCTGTCCGATCTACCAGAACGTGGATGCCGCCGCGAGCCTGGACCCGGACGTCATAAAGGAAAAGCTGGTTGCCCAACTGACGGCCCCGGTGCGGTGGACGCAAACCATTCAGGCCATGCAGGCGGCGGGGGTCGACCACTTCGTGGAGGTAGGAGGAAAGGGCAGTATTCTGGCCGGGATGATCCGCAAGGTCGACCGCCAGCTAAGGGTTGAGCAGCTTGCGGGCTAGCTGGCCTTGCGCTGCTTGATCTCGTCGCGGATTTCGGCGGCCCGCTCGTAGTTCTCTTCAGCGAGTACGTCGTCCAGCATGGTGTTGAGTTCGCCGACGGTGTAGCTGGAAAGATTGTCCCGGCGGTCGCGGTCGTCGCCATCGCTCACCTCCTGCATTTGTAGTTCATCGTCTTCTCCCTCACCTTCCAGGACGATACCGGCGCTCTGCAGGATGAACTCGTAGGTGTAGATCGGACAGTCGAAGCGGGTAGCCAGGGCCAGTGCGTCACTCGTCCGACTGTCGACCTCGATAATTTCGCCGTCGCGGTCCAGGACCAGACGGGCGTAGAAGATGCCCTCCTTAATGTCGCTGATGATGATCTCGCGCAACTCGGTGCGCAGGGTGAGCAGGGTGTTCTTGAACAGATCGTGGGTCATGGGGCGGGGGCCGTTCATCCCCTCGATGGCGATGGCGATGGCCTGGGCTTCGGCACTTCCGATGATGACCGGCAGGCGGCGCGGCCCGTCGAGTTCGCCCAGTACCACCGCATAGTTGGAGGACTGGGACAGACTGCGGCTGATGGCCATCACTTTAAGCTCGATCTTATCCATTGGGCGCTACTGACTACGGCGATTATCAGGGGTAACGAATGACCACGGCGGACGGTTTATCCGGTGCGGTCGGCTTTCGGGGCGGCGAAGATACGCTTTTTCGCCGCTTGCCAAAGGGCTTCCATCTCCGCCAGGGGCATGGCCGCCAGCCCACCCTCCCCGGCGTGGCGTTCTACGTACTCGAAGCGGTGGCGGAATTTCCGGTTGGTCCGCTCCAGGGCGGTCTCGGGATCGATGCCCGCCCAGCGGGCGTAGTTGATCAGGCTGAAGAGCAGGTCACCGAACTCTTCCTCCCGTTCCGCGGTGTCGGTTGCCCGCTGAAATTCCTCCATCTCCTCGCGCACCTTGTCCCAGACCTGTTCGCGGTTTTCCCAGTCGAAGCCGAATTGAGCCGTTTTTTCCTGCATTCGCATTGCTTTAACGACGGCCGGTAGCGCACGGGGGACGCCGGAGAGGACGGTCTTCTTCCCCTTGCCCTCGGCCAGTTTGATCTGTTCCCAGTTGCGCTTGACGGTCTCGGCGTCGTCGGCGCGGACATCGCCGTAGATATGGGGGTGGCGGTTTATGAGTTTATCACAAACGGCGTTCAGGGCGTCAGCCACATCCCAGGCCCCCTTCTCCCGGGCAATACGGGCGTAGAAGACGAGGTGCAGGAAGATATCGCCTACTTCTTCCTTTATGCCCTCCAGGTCCTCGGAGAGCAGTTCATCGGCCAGTTCGTAAACTTCCTCGATGGTGAGCTTCCGCAGCGACTGAAAGGTCTGCTTTCGGTCCCAGGGGCACTGCTCGCGCAGCTCGTCCATGATGGTAAGAAGGCGTTGAAAGGCGGTCAGGGCGGGGTTCATATCGCAAAGGTCCGGAATTTTTTGGCGGAGCGCCGGGTGGGGTTGTAGCTTCGTGGAAAGCTATTGCTCGTGCGCTGCTTGCTCGTTCCGGGCCTGCTGCTGCCCCTGCTTTTGCACGGACAGTGGACGCCCCTCGCTACCGGTGATGTACGTTCCCTCGCCCTGGGGGGAAACGGGGTGGCGGCGGATGCCGTCCATGCCCTCTGGCGCAACCCGGCGGGCTACGCGCAAGCGACCTCGGTAGCGTTGTACGCCGGCGTGGAATGGCGGTACGGTCTCCGCGATCTTCGGGCGGGTAATGTGGGCGCGGTGCTGCCCGGCGGCTGGGGTATCGGTCTGACTCACTTTGCGCTGGAAGGGTTTACGGAGAGCCGGCTGGAGGCAGGCTACGGCCGACGACTGGGCAAGCGGTGGACGGGCGGCATCACGGCGATCGGTTTGCGGCAGCGACAGCCGCTCGGTACCGGGGAGGTCACCTTCTCGACCGGTGCCGGAGTACAGTATACCGCCAGCTCTTCGGTTCGCCTTGGCGTATACACCGGCAACCCATTGGGGCGGGGCCCCATCCCCCGGCGGCTGGTTATCGGAGGGAGGTACCGGCCCGCTGAGTCCATTATACTGAGCGCCGAATGGCGGGCGGCGGCGGGGCGCAGTCGGTTTGCCAGCGGACTAGCCTACCGGCCGGTCGGCGACATCGAATTGCTGCTCGGCTTGGTCACCGATCCCGCCATGGCTTCTCTGGGTTTCCGGTATACCTTCGGCCGTACCCTTAGCGTGTCGGGGGTGACCATCCACCATACGGAACTCGGAAGTACGCCGGCGTTCGGCCTGTGGTATGTTCCATCCGCGCAGGAACCAAGCGGCGAAAACGGGGTTCAATAGATAGCCCGACCAAGTACTTCGCCTACATGAAAAATACCAGCGGTCCCGTTCGGACCTTTCCCCTCGCTGAAGCCGTCCGCCGCGAGTTTGCCGCCCGACAGCGGGGGGAGCTTCCCGACTTTTCCGATACCGAGCGGACCTTCCGCCACGTCAGCGATCGCCAACTGCGCGGTACCCGTCGGCTGTTTCGTCTGATGGGGCAGTCGTGGCTTACCCGCTTCATGGGGTCGGTTGGCGTGCAGGCGGTTAATTGGCACTTACCGGGTGCCCGCTGGATGGTGGAAAACACCGTTTACCGCCAATTCGTCGGGGGGGGGAGCCTGTCCGAGGCCAAGGCCACTATCCACCGCCTGGCCGAGCGGGGAGTGGACAGCATCCTCGACTACGGCGCCGAGGGAAAAACGGACGCCGCGGGCATGAACGCCGCCCAGGCCGAGAGTTTGCGCGCGACGGAATTCGCCGGGGAGGTACCGGCCGTCATCGGTTCCGTCGTCAAACTCACCAGCCTGTTTCCCTACGAGGTGCTGGCTCGGTTCAACGATAGGCCGATCGACTTCGCTGACCTTCGCGACCCGGACCTGAAGCGCGGCATGGACCGCTTGAACGCCATCTGTAGCCTGGGGCGCGAACGCAGGTGCGAAGTTTACCTGGACGCGGAGGAAAGCTGGATTCAGGACAGCATCGACCGGATCGCCGAACACATGATGGAGCGCTACAACCGGGAGGAAGCAGTCGTTCTCACCACCTGTCAGCTCTACCGACACGATCGCCTGAGTTACCTCAAAGCCTTGCACCTGCGTGCGCGCCAAAGAGGCTTCCGACTGGGGGTCAAACTGGTCCGGGGAGCCTATATGGTGAAGGAGAACAAACGGGCGAAGGAGAATGGATACCCCAGTCCCATCCAGCCTGATCTGGAGGCAACCCACCGGGACTTCGATGCCGCCGTGGCTTACTGTATCGAGCAGCGGCAGTCGATCACCTGCTGTATCGCCAGCCACAACGAAAATAGCCTCACCATGGCCCTGCAGGATATGCAGCGGCTGAACATCCCGACCAATCACCCGGCCATCCGCTTCTCCCAGCTACTTGGTATGAGCGATAACCTGACCTTCAATCTCGCCGAAGGGGGCTATAACGTGAGCAAATACATGGTCTACGGGCCGGTGCGGGAAGTGCTGCCTTACCTGGTTCGGCGGGCCCAGGAGAACACTTCGGTGACGGGAGAGGCCGGTCGGGAACTCAATCTGCTGGACCGGGAAATCGCCCGGCGATCAGGGGCGGCGCCCGCCGTAGTCCTGCCCCATCATACCCCAGACGGTGATAAATAGGGCCGCCACGGTAGGTCCGATCACGAAGCCAGTCAGCCCAAAAAGCGCGATCCCCCCCAGGGTGGAGATGAGTACCAGGTAATCGGGCATTTGGGTGTCGCGACCCACAAGGAGGGGGCGGAGGAGGTTGTCCACCAGTCCGATGATGAGGGTGCCGACCACCACGATGATCAGGGCCGAAGCGATGTGGCCCTGAATGAAGAGCACGAGTGCCGTCGGCACCCAGATAATCGCACTCCCGCCTACCGGCAGCAGGGCCAACAGCATCATGGCCGCCCCCCAAAGTAGGGCCGCCGGAATGCCAAGCACCGCAAAGAGTACCCCTCCGATAGCGCCCTGTACGAAGGCGACGATGAGCGTGCCTTTGAGGGTAGCGCGGGCCACGAGCGCGAAGCGCCGGAAAAGGGTACGCTCGCGCACGTTACCCATGGGGATCGTGCGTACGAGTGCCCGCTCAATCTGACGGCCGTCCTTAAGGAAAAAGTAAAGCAGGTAGATGACCAGGGTAAACTGGATGAGTACGTTAAGGATGCTGCCCGTGAAACCGATGGCCCAGTTGGCCAGAAACTGCCCGAGCTGGGTGACGGCGGTGTTGAAATTTTCCCGCAGGTCGGTCGTTTCGACCCCGAATTCACTCAGGAATTCAGCCAACCGCGGCAGGTTGGCGTCCACGTAGTCGAACACGACCTCCGTACTGAAGGTGCCCGCCTGAATATCTCCGTACAGCGTTATCGCCTCCTGTACCAGCGCCAGGGTCAGGAGGCTGAACGGAACGATCAGGAACAACACCACGAGCAGGGTCGTGACCGCGGCCGCTAAGCCATCGCGCCCCCGGAATAGGATACGTAACCGCCGGTAGGTACCAAAAAAGATCACGGCCAGCACCGCCGCCCAGAAGCAGGTCAGCCAGAACGGGCCGATGAGGCCGAAGAAGGCCAGGGTCGTCAGCGCAACGACGATGAAGAACAGGTTGCGCTTCACCCGACGAATAGTAGTGCGATCGCGTTCTACGGCCATGGTGAAGTTCTTAGTACCTTTGGGGCGGCACGGGGCCGGGTGCCCAAAGTACGACCCCCGCCCGACAATTCGCCCGCCGGCACGGGTACGCAGACCACCTTCGGCCACGTTACCGCATCGTTCCCCTAAACGACCCCGCCTTGCCCCTGACGTTTCGTTCCCTCTGCTTGCTCTTCCTTTTCCCGCTCGGGGCCACGCTGCTGGCCCAAAAATATTCGAACGAGTTCCTCACCATCGGAGTAGGGGCCCGCGCTCACGGGATGGGTACGGCCGTCACGGCCAGCCAACACGACGTCTACGCGCCGGCCTGGAACCCCGCGGGACTCTCCGCCCTGCCCGCCGATCGTGGACTGGAGCTTGGGGCCATGCACGCCGAATGGTTCGGCGGAGTAGGGAACTATGACTTTCTGGGCGTCACCCTGCCCCTTTCATCAAAGAATCAGCGTATCGGCATCAGTCTGATTCGCTTCGGTATTGATCAAATCCCCAATACCCTTACGCTGTATGAATCGGACGGAACGATAAACTTCGACAACATTGTCGAATTTTCCGCCGCCGATTATGCCTTTCTCGGTACCTATTCCCGCGCCTACATCCGGGGAAAGGGCACGCTGCGGGTGGGCGGCAATATCAAGGTGATCCACCGCAGCATCGGGCAGTTCGCCAACAGCTGGGGCTTCGGTCTCGACCTCGGTGCGGAGCTCGTCCGCGGCGATTGGACCTTTGCCTTCGTGGGCCGCGACATTACGACTACCTTCAATGCCTGGTCCTTTTCCTTTACGGAAGAAGAGCGGGACATCCTGGAGCTGACGGGCAACCAGGTTTCTATCAACAGTGTCGAGACCACCAATCCGACGCTCATCCTGGCCGCCGCCCGCTCCTTCCAGATCACCGAACAGATCGGACTTACCGCTGAACTCGACCTCATTGCGACTACCGACGGTAAACGCAACACCCTGCTGAGTGCCGACCCCATAAGCGTAGACCCGGCCTTCGGGCTGGAGGCCGACTACGGCGACTTCGTCTTTGTCCGCGCCGGCGTCAGCCAATTGCAGCGTATCCGCGATTTCGGGAATACGGAGGTGCTGAACAGTCGCCCCGCCCTGGGCCTCGGCCTGAAGGTCGGCCAGCTTTTTGTTGATTACGCTTATACCGACCTCGGCGACAATGATGGCCGCAGTACCTACAGCCACATCGTCAGCCTGCGACTCGGAATCCAGCCGAAAGCGTCCACCAACTGAAAAAGCCCTTTGCGCCGTGGCGTAAAGGGCTTTCTCCGTTCATGGGTGGAAGACCGGGTTCGAACCGGCGACCTCTGGAATCACAATCCAGCGCTCTAACCAACTGAGCTACAACCACCATTTGCTCAAATGCTGCGCAAAGGTAAAACGTCGCCGCCTATTGCGAAAGTTTCGGTCCGTATTTTTGGAGGGCGGCGGCCATTTGCTTTTGCAACTTGCGCGCGGCGGCGGCCGGGTCGTCCGCGTACAGAATACCCCGGCTACTGTTGACGAGCAGCCCGCAGTGATCATTCATGCCGTAGCGACAGACCGCATCCAGGTCTCCCCCCTGGGCTCCGATGCCCGGCACGAGAAAGAAGTGGTCGGGAGCGAGCCGCCGCAGTTCACTGAATTTTTCGGCCCGGGTCGCTCCGCAGACGTACATCAGTTGGTCGGCATCCCCCCATTCACTCGCATAGCGGATCACCTTGGCATACAGAGCCTCTCCGGTACTGTTCTGAATATCCTGTTGAAAATCATCGCTGCCCGCATTACTGGTCAGTGCCAGGAGGATGGTCCACTTTCCGGGGTAGTCCAGAAATGGAGTTACGGAGTCCCGACCCATATAGGGCGCCACGGTGATGGCATCCGCCCCCAGGGTATCGAAAGCGAAGCGGGCATAATAGCGGGAGGTATTGCCGATGTCTCCCCGCTTAGCATCGGCGATGATGAAGTGGTCCTTACCGATGTAGTCGATGGTGCGTTGCAGAATCTCTATACCCTCCATTCCCAGCGCCTCGTAGAATGCGGTATTGGGTTTATAGGCTACGGCGAAAGGTCGCGTGCGGTCAATCACCTCGCGGTTGAAGGCGAGCACGTTGCCTCCAAAGCGGTCAGGGATGCGGTCGGGGTCGGGGTCTAGGCCCACGCAGAGAAAGGAACGGCGGTCGCGGATCAGGGAGAAGAGTTCGGTACGGGTCATGGTCGCGGCGTTGACCGCTAAACTACTTCAGGAAGCTGTACCGGAAGGAACGATGGGCGGGGTCGACCCGGCGGAAGGCATGACGGGCCTGTATCTTGAACCGAATACATACGTCAGGGTAGGCGGAGCGAGTCAGTTCTTCGTAGATCTCCGGCGGGATATTGCGGTAAGCGATCGTGGTCGGGCCACTGTGGTAGGTTAGGTAAAGGGTCTGATCCTCGGGCTGATAGCCCGCGAAGGAGACCATTTCGCTAGTGTTTCCGAAGTTATGGTGTTGCATAGGTGTTGGGCGCTGGACGTAACTAACTAACGCAAACAGGGAAAAGCGCGTTCGCTAGATGTGAAGCATATACAATAATATACGGAAAAAATTCTCAGCATTTAGAGATTTTACCGATTATCCGGCCAAAACTTGTGAAAAATTTTCGTGCCCGGGCGGGGGCGCAGGTGCAATCTTTAGCGAATTAAATGCACGGTACCCGACTTTCGCTCGGTGAAACCGTCCTCAAAACGCACCTCGATGGTGTAGACGTAGGTACCGGTAGGAAGCACCTTTCCGGCATCGTCCGTGCCATCCCACCCCCTCAGCGAATCACCGGCGGAGAAATTACCAGTCCGGAAGATGAGTCCGCCCCAGCGATTGTATACCCGGTACGACAGCACCTGCGTCCCCGCCCCTCCGAAGACCAGCAGCCGGTCGTTCCTGCCATCCCCGTTCGGACTGAAGGCAGACGGAACGGCGAAGCGACGGTCGCGGACCACCCGCAGGCGGAGATCGTCACGGGCCGAACAGCCCTGCGCATCCGTGACGGTCAGCCGGTATAAGCC
This sequence comes from uncultured Lewinella sp., assembly GCA_964554545.1. Taxonomy (GTDB): domain Bacteria; phylum Bacteroidota; class Bacteroidia; order Chitinophagales; family Saprospiraceae; genus Neolewinella. Next base: position 12,801 of record CAZKPE010000018.1, on the reverse strand, counting down.
GGAAAAGAGGGGAGTCACGGGCAGGGTCTCACAGTCAGGGCACGGCAGCAACGGATCGACGTCGGAGAACCACCGATACGCAACGGGCGGTAGCCCCCCCGAAATTCGGCCACGTAGTAAAGTGCTGTCACCGAAGAGTATGTCCAAATCCGGTCCCAGGTCGACGGTGATTGCCGTCCCTTCCTCTATGCGTACGGAGTCGCTCAGGCTGCATCCATTGGCGTCCACCGCCGAGATCTCGTAGCTGCCTGCCGCTAATCCACCCAGGAAGGGCCTGGACTGTATGGGCTGATCATCGATTCGGTAGTTGAAGGCGCCCACTCCGCCGGCGGCAACAATAGTGATCTCACCGGTAGCATCTCCCGCGCAGACCGGTGATTCCGCTTCCAGCGATAAGGAAAGCGGTGGAGGCTCCATCAGGGCAAAAACAGAATCGACCGTGCAGGAGCGGGCATCCGTCACGGTGACCCGGTAGGTCCCCGCCGGTACATTTTCACGAACGGTCTGTTCTTCCCCGTCCTGCCAGTCAAACGTATAGGGCGCGGTGCCACCCACCGGCTCGAGTTGAATGCGTCCGTCGGCAGTCCCGGCGCAGGACGGGTCGGTGGAGCTTGCATTTACCGCGAGAGGAGCCGGACCGGAGAGGATCACCACCGTATCGAAGCGACATCCGTCGGGGCCGGCCACCGAGATCGGATAGGTTCCGGACGGTAGGTCATTCAGGGTGGCGGAGGTACTGTCTCCCCGTCCACCGGGCCAGATGTAGCGGTAGTCGGCGGCCGCGCCTGGGTCCATGGGCGTCAGGACAATACGTCCGTTGCTATCGCCAGCGCATTGCTCGTCGATAACTTCTACGCTGAGGCGGGGGGACTCCGCTTCCGTCAGCTCGAAGGAAAAGTCACGGCTGCAGCCTGACGGATTGGTTACCGTGAGGGTGTAGGTGCCGGCGGGTGCGCCACTCAGACTGGCCTCCCGGGAGCTATCACTCCACAGTAACGCAAAATCCTGCAGGTCGACGCTCGGTTCGATGCGGCCGTTTCGCGCTCCCCGGCAAGCGGGCGTGATGCGGGCGGACAGATCATCAGGCAGCGGGCTCACCCCCAGGGTATAGGAAGCCGTGCGCACGCACCCCCCGGCGTCTCGGGCGGTCAGGGTGACGGACGCATTGGTAGAGGTAATCACCTCCGGGTCGGGGCAGTCCGTACAGCTGAGTATCTCCGTATCACCGCTCCAGGAGTAGGTTACGCCGGCGGGAGGCAGGAATGCGATCGACCACTCTTCGAGCAGCAGAATGGTGGCTCCGTCGTTCGAGCTGGCCAACAGTTGCCATTCGCCCGCAATGGGGGATCCGCCGAGTGTGACCAATTGGGAAAGCGTAGCCACGGTGAAGCAGTTCTGCAGGCGGTTTCCGCTCAGGTCTCCCCGTTCCGCGACGACGATCCGCTGACCGCCGGGCGCCACCAGTACCACTTCAATCTCCGATAGATCATTTGGCGATCGCAGATCGATGCAGACAGCGACCAGTTCATCGACATCGGCCGAAAAACGATCCGCCTGCATTTCCGCTACCGTCAATCTGGAGTCGATTGCGGTGGTCGGCACGGTGGCATTTTCGCGGGCCACGTACCGCAGGGAATCAGCCGCGGCCGGACGGAGCAATTGGGGAAGCCGGGAGGGGGTCCCCGCACAGACGGAGATAGCTACTGAGGTGTCGACCGCCGGTCCACAGGCCTGACAGGGAGCGGATACAGGGGACTGAACGTCGATGCGCACGAAGGAGTCGGTGGCGCAACTCAGGTCGGGTGCGCCGCGCAGCGGCAAGTGGTAGTAGCCCGGGTGCGGGGCGGAAAAGGTCGCGGAGCGGTCGTCGATGGATTGCAGGCCGGGGGTAGCGATCAGGCTTACGCTATCCAGTATCACCACCCGTTGCCGGGCCGCCTCCAGCTCGTCACTGAAGGTCAGATCGAAGGAGTAGATCGTCCCGTCGTCCTCCGGGCTCAGGTCGCGGATATAGAGCGTCCAGCTGCCGTTCAGGGAGCAGCCGATCAGGTCGGCAAATCCATTACCCAGGGGAAGGTAGGGGCGGTCGAAGGGTAGGATGGGTGCGGTACCCGGTGACGGTGGCATACTGGCGGCTTGTTCATCCACGGTCCGGTCGGCACCGGGGGTCCAGCAGTACGTCTCGGGTTCTTCGGGCCCCGTATTGTCGCGGTCGCCGTAGCCGAAGCGCTGCTTGTCGGCCGTGTTCGGGTCGGTGGGTGCGTAGCGGAGCAGGTCCAGCCGCGCCCCCTCCGGGCATTCCAGCCACATGCTGAGATCGCCGATGTAACTGTGCTCGATACCGAGGCAGAGGGACTCGAAATCCTCGACGGAGGTAATTTTCAGGCCCCGGTCAAAACCGTCGACGCGAAGGACGGAGGAGCGGACTTCATCGGAAGAAGCGGGAATATCGATTTGACGAACGCTGTCCGCGGCATTTCCAAACCGTAGGGAGCGGGGCAGGGCAGTTACGGTTACCTCAGCTGGCGCCGAGGCGCTCGTACTGATTTGAATTTCCTCGTCGGGGCAGATGGGCGGCGGCGCGCTGGGTGCAATGCTTAATTCGGGACCGGACAGAACTCCGATCCGGCGGCTCACCCGGTTAGCACTTTGGCAACCTCGCTGGTCCGTGATCTCCAGGGTGGCCAGGTAGCTGCCCTCTTCTATGTATCCATAGTTGATTTCGGTAAGCTCCCTGCCTTCCACGGCAGTGCCATCACCAAATCGCCAGCGAAATATTGATTGCTCGTCGGATTGATCATAATTCACTCCGTCATCGGGATAGAGGCCCGTACCAGTCAGCGATATGAGTTCTCCGGGGCAGCTGCGAATGAAGCCGTCTGAATTAACCGCCGGTGAGGTGCTACTTATAACCGCTTCGATAGCCTGACAGGGAGCTACGCAGCTAATCGAAGCCTCCCAGCCTTCGCGCTGCCCTGCGCTGATAAATTCAACGGTGATGCACCCACTGGTATTCCGGGTGGTGGCGGTGACTGATATGGCCTGTCCGTTGTTGACCCGGCCGATCTGACGGAGCGTATCGGCGGCCGTCGACTCCCCATCGAATAGGGTGAGGATACCGTCGACGGATAGAAAGGTAAAGTCCAGGCGCGTCGCGGAGCTGGTAGCACCAGGGTTCGGGCAGATGGTAATGCTGCTGACCTCGCCACTGATGGCATGATCGCCGGCCGGTCCGCCGCTGTCGGTGAACGTGCCGCTACAGTCCGCGTAGCGGTCCACCGATCCGATGGCAACTGTCTGAGCAAATAGGGTAGTAGTCAAGAGAAGGCTGCAGACAATCGGGAAGAATAGACGGTAAAGATCAGTCATGCGGAACGCGTAGGTAGGCGGAATGGGTCTCGGGGCGGGGCGGCTATATTTGCGCAAAACGCAAAAGGGTATGCAGGTATTGGACGGTAAGGCTACGGCGGCCACGATCCGGGAAGAATTGAAGGCGGAAGTCGATGCCATTCGGCTGGCGGCTGGTAAAATACCGCATTTAGCGGCCGTGCTGGTCGGGGAGGACCCGGCCAGTCAGGTCTACGTCCGGAATAAGGTCAGAAGCTGCGAGCAGGTAGGCTTCCGCAGCACCCTCATCCGCAAGCCCGCCGAAATTTCACAGAGCGAACTCCTGGAGGTGGTCCGCCAGCTGAACGAAGATCGCGATGTGGACGGCTTCATCGTACAGCTTCCCCTGCCGAAGCATATCGACGAGGATGCCGTCAATTTGGCCATTGATCCTCGCAAGGACGTGGACGGCTTCACCCCGGACAACATCGGCCGGATGACGCTAGGCCTGGATGCTTACCTGCCCGCTACTCCGAATGGTATCATGGTCCTGCTCGAACGCTACGGAATCGAGACCAGCGGTAAGGAGGTCGTCGTACTGGGTCGCTCCAATATCGTCGGTACGCCGATGACCATTCTGCTGAGCCGAAAGAGCAATCCCGGTAACGCTACCGTCACCCTTTGCCACAGCCGCACTTCGGATCTGGCCGCGCACGTCCGCCGGGCGGATATTGTGGTGGCGGCCATCGGCATCCCTGAAATGGTGAAAGGCGATATGGTCAAGGATGGGGCCGTGGTGATCGACGTGGGCATCAATCGGGTGGACGATGCCAGCCGCCCCCGGGGCTACCGACTCGTCGGGGACGTGGACTACGCCGGACTGAAGGACAAGGTTAGTGCCATGACCCCCGTGCCGGGCGGCGTGGGCCCGATGACGGTAGTCAGCCTACTCCTGAATACGCTGAAGGCCAGCAAGCGAGGCCCTAAATGATGCCCTGCTGCCCGAGATAACGCTCGGCATCCAGTGCGGCCATACAGCCCGTCCCCGCCGCCGTGACGGCCTGGCGGTACACGTGGTCCGCCGCGTCGCCGCTGACGAATACCCCGGGCAGGTTGGTCTTAGTTGAGTTCGGCTCGTGTTTGAGGTAGCCCGTATCCTCCATCTCCAGTTGCCCCTTGAACAACTTCGTATTCGGAATATGGCCGATGGCGACGAAGAAGCCGGCGATTGGAATCTCCGTACGCTCGTCTGTGATGTTGTTTCTCACCCGGACGCCGGTGACTTCCGTTTCACCGAGGATTTCTTCGGTTTCCGTATTCCAGTAGATCTTGATGTTCTCCTGTTTCTTTACCCGCTCCTGCATGATGGCGGAGGCCCGCATTTCGTCGCGGCGGACGAGCATGTGGACCGTAGGACATAAATTCGACAGGTAGAGCGCTTCCTCGCAGGCGCTGTCGCCAGCACCGACGATGGCGACCTCCTTGCCCCGGTAGAAGAAGCCATCACAGACCGCACAGGCACTGACACCCTGATTGGCCAGTCGCTGCTCACTTTCCAGCCCCAGCCAGCGGGCGCTTGCCCCGGTACTGATAATGACGCTATGGGCCTGCACTTCTTCGCCGCCTTCGGTGTAGATCTTTTTGACGTCACCCTCCAGGTCCACCCGGTCGATCAGTTCGTACTTGATCTCGGTACCGAAGCGGGCGGCCTGCTTCTTCATATCTTCCATCATCTGCGGTCCCATCACGCCTTCCGGGTAACCAGGGAAGTTCTCTACGTCAGTCGTGATCATCAACTGACCGCCGGGCTCCTTGCCGGTATAGAGTACGGGGTTGAGGTTGGCGCGGGCGGCGTAGATGGCGGCGGTGTAGCCGGCGGGACCAGAACCGATAATGACGGTTTTCAGGGGATCCTTTCCCATGGTAGTATATGGTTTGGGGCTGTATAAATGAGTTAGGACGGTAACACCCTAGTCGGATTGGGGTTGTACCGCACCGCGAATGTCGTCAGGGGGAATGATACGGTAGGAGCCAAGGGGTAGATCGCCCAGATGGATGTCCATAATTCGAACACGTTTAAGGGTCATCACCCGGTAGCCGAGGAACTCACACATCCGCCGGATTTGCCGGTTAAGCCCTTGCGTCAATACGATACGGAATTTACGCGCGCCTAATCGTTTTACGCGGGCGGGCAGGGTACGGGTACCGAGTATGGGCAGGCCATCCGACATCCTGCGTACGAAACGATCCGTGACCGGTTTGTCTACCGTGACGACGTATTCTTTTTCGTGACCTTCCTCTACCCGTAAGATTTGATTTACAATGTCACCATCATTGGTCAGTATGATAAGTCCCGTAGAAGCTTTATCCAATCGGCCGATTGGGAAGATGCGCTGCGGATAACCGATCTGGTCAACGATGTTATCCGGGTCGCGGCGGTCGGTGGTGCAGGTTACCCCGGCGGGCTTGTGATAGGCCAGATAGACCGCCTCGGGGCGCTCACCAATCGGCCGTCCGTCCAGGGTCACCCGATCACCGGGGCCGACCCGGTTGCCTTTAGTAGCCGGAATCCCATTGATGGCCAGGCGGCCCGCCTCGATCCAGCGGTCGGCTTCCCGCCGGGAGCAAACCCCGGTCTGCGCCACGAACTTGTTCAGCGATACATCCATAGCCACGGTGCGAAGGTAGGACGATTGACGCATCCCCAAGCCCAGGCCAGGAACTATCTTCGCGGCCATAAGTAAACAGGACCATGCCAAAATCCCTTAACGCCCTCGCACCCGAAAGCCGCATCTGGATCTACGGGGCCGATCGAGCGCTAACGAAGTCCGAAACGAAGTCGGTCCGCCAGCGGGCTCAGCAGTTTGTTGCTCAGTGGAGCAGTCACCAGCAATCCCTGGAGGCGGCCGCCGATGTGCTGCACCAGCGCTTCCTGGTACTGGCCGTCGATGAGACCCAGGCCGAAGCCAGTGGCTGCTCGATCGATGGCAGTGTCCGCTTTGTTCAGGAGCTGGGGGCGGAGATTGGGGTAGACTTCTTCAACCGGATGCGGTTTAGTTACCGGGACGAGCAGGGTAACATCCACACCGTCGGGCGGGAGGAATTCAAACTACTCTACGCACAGGGACAGATAGGCAACGAAACGATCGTATTCGATCCCCTCATCAAAGAGCTCGGGGAGCTGCGGCAAATTTTCGAGCGCCCCCTGGAGGACAGTTGGCACAGCCGGATGGTCTGAGTGGCGGCGGTCCGTATGCATACGCAAGTATTCGAAAGTATACGAATAAAATAAAGTTACCAGGTAAGCTTCGGCACACATTTGCGGTACACCAACACTACCGCCTATGTTATCTCTCGTCAACCAGGTCACCCTCATCGGGCGCGCTGGGCACCGCCCTGAGCTCAGCTACGATTCCGATGGACGACCCCGAACATACCTGAAGCTTTACCAACACGGCCAGGGTAGCTCAATCGCCAGACAGGTTCACCACCTGGTCGCCTGGAGCGCGGTGGCGGAACAACTCCACCGCCGCGTTCGGCGGGGAGATCGTCTACTGGTGCAGGGTAAACTGATTTATCGAACCAGGGTCCGCGCGCTGAATGATTACGGGCGGACGGAAATTCACCTCTCCGAATTTCACCTTCTCGCCGGCATATCCGATAAACCCGGCCGGGAAGAAGTTCTTGACCCCCGAAATACGAGCGGTCCGAATGAATAGCCTTCACCTATTGGGAACCGTACACCGACCCCCGGTCTATTTCTGCACCGAGCAGGGGCGTGATCTTTGCCGACTGGTCATCCGGAGCGGGTCCCTGGCGGAGAATTCCCTGGCCTACCATCACTGTACGGCGTGGGGCCCGGCGGCGTTGAGTCTCCATACCTACCTAAGCAAGGGAAGTAAGCTGGCCATCATCGGTCAATTACGCTACCGGAAAGGGAAACCGGGCACATCCGGTATGCACCGACGGCCCTACATTCACATCCAGAGCTTCCGCTTTACCGAACCCTATCGGCCGTCGCGCTCCGCTTGCCGGTCAGTCGCCGTTCCTGAATACGGTTCACCATACTGACAAGCAGTCCGGACATCATGGCAATAGTCCCGATCCAGAAGAGGTTGATGCCGGGAAACTCGATCGCCTGGAGAGTAATGTAGTCCGTGCGGTAGCTGCGCGGGGCCACGGCCAGCGGGATGGCAATCTCCCGGTTCGCCGTACCGCGAGCGATGCGTAAGGTGGCCTCATTCGTTTCCGGGTTCAGGCTGGCGAGGTGGGCGTAGAGACCGAGTTCGGTAATCTCGTCCCGTATGCCGCTCGGGCGATTTCCGCGGATGACAAAGATCGGCTGCATTTGCTGATCGCCGGCGCTTAGCAGAGCGGACACCCAAATATCGCCCTCCTCGGGCTGAAAATGATCCACGCGGGCCTGGCTAACAAAACGCTCGAAGGTGACCGGAATACCGTCTACCTCGATGGTGGTCCCGGGCTCAATGACGAATTCCGCGTAGCTCAGGTCCGAGTCGCGCACCAGCAGTTGTTCGAATACGCTCTCGTCGATCTTGACCCGGAGCGACATGTCGTTGATCTGGGCCGGATAGTGATACAGCAGGCCTTCCCGCAGAACCAGCGCCACCTCGGCCGTCGTATCGTGGGTAGCGATGCCTCCGGTACGGTTAGCCCGTACCGTAGCGCTGATGCCGATGTCGCCCGGTTCGGCTACGTAGTCCGGGTGACGGGGAATGTTGCTGTAGTTTTCCAGTCCGATCCGGTAATTGTAGGTGACGGAGGTGTTCCGCTGGGGGATGGCTACCGTATCGCGGAAGGTCATCGTTTGCCCGACTTCCAGTGGAAGGATGCGGTACTTCAGGCTGTCTTCCGTCTCCTGGCGGGCCTTGACACTCTGCTCCTCCGGGGGAAGACCCATGATGACGGTGAAGACGTCTTTATTCCAGTAATGCTTGGTACTGGGGTTGGTGATGGCGATTTTCTCGAAGCCCTTATCGTAAAGTACGTTCGGCTCCAGCCGGAACTCTTCGACCACCTCTCCGGCAGCGTTCATTCGCTGGTATTCGGTGAAGTACCGCCGATTCAGCCCCTCGATGGTATCGCCGACGAAGGTCACCACGTAGTCCTCCATGCCGAGGGGAATATCCTGGTACAGGCGGACGGTGCTCCGGGCGAGCTGCTCGTCATCGGTCAGCCCCTCCATCAGGAATTGATTCTGGGAGACGATCCGTTTATTCGCCCCGCTGGCCATAATGCCAATCAGCATCAGCCCGAAACCGAGATGACTGATTACGCTTCCGACCACCTTCGCGTCCCTACGGACGAAGAAAATCAGGTAGTCGATGTTGGTCCAGATGGCAAACCAACCGGCGAACAGCACGAGCTTGTAAGGCAGGGTAGGCGCTTCGATCCACAGCAGCGTCAGAGCAGTCAGACCCGCTGCTGCCGCAACGGCCAGCCCCAAATGAAGGACGAACCAGCGAAAATGCTTGCTAAATTTACGTTCCCGCCACCGCAGGTACTGTGCTCCGCCACTCAGGAGCCCGATGAAGATGCCGATCCAGACCTGGAAGCGATTGTGATGAGCTTCCGGATCGGTCAGCGTAAGCCCCTCAAAAGCCGGATTGAAAATTTGGCGGAGCTCATTATACACGGGCAGACTGGTGGAACCCGTGATGAGGATGGCAGACATCAACAGGGTCAGACTGCCGATGAACATCCAGAACTCCCGGCTGCTTACGCTTTCCTCCCGCTCGGGTACGGGTATGGTGCGCCATCGCCAGATCAACAGGCCCGTACTCAACAGGAAGTAGAATCCGAGAAAAAAGAGTAGCTGTGCCTCCAACCCCATTTCCGTAAAGGCGTGAACGCTGGTGTCGCCGAGCACGCCGGAGCGGGTCAGAAAGGTGCTGTAGACGATCAGCACGAAGGTGAAGAGATAGAAGATGTAGGTCGCCCGGATGCCCTGTCCGGTCGCGCGGCTGATCAGGTTAGTGTGTACGCCCGCGACGAGCATCAGCCAGGGGACCAGACTGGTGTTTTCCACCGGGTCCCAGGCCCAGTACCCCCCGAAGTTTAGCGCCTCGTAAGCCCAGGCCGCCCCCATCAGGATACCAATGCCCAGTATTCCGGCACTGAACAGGCTCCACCGCAGTCCCGGCGTGAGCCACTCCCGGTGCCGGCCCGTCCAAAGCCCGGCCACGGCATACGCGAAGGGAACCACCGTGCTCGCAAAACCCAGAAAGAGGGTAGGGGGGTGGATGGTCATCCAGTAGTTCTGCAGGCTGGGATTGAGTCCGTTACCGCGCAGAAGGGACACGTAGTCCGCCTGCTGAAAGATGGGCGCATTGACGGTTTCCCGCAACAGAAGCATTGGGTTGGAACCGAGTTTGAATAAGGTCTCCCCCCAACCGAAGTGAATGCCCAATATCATGGACACGATCACGACCTGGACCGAACAAATAACCGCCATAACGGGACGCTCCCAGCTGCGGGCGGTCACCATCAGCACGTAGCCGAGAATGACGTGCCAGAACATCCACAGCAAAAAGCTCCCCTCCTGCCCCTCCCAGAAGGCCGAGAAAATGTACCGATGCTCCAACTGTCCGTCCACGTGGGCCGTAACGTAGTTGTACTCGTAGTATTGATTGAGCATCGCGTAGAAGATGCAGCCAATGACGGTGAAGACCGCCGCCCCGTGGGCCAGGAAGCTCAATTGACCCAGTCGCTGCCAGCTCCGGCTCAGTAGAACCTCATCGCGCCGCTGGGTCGCGACAAAGTAGCTGACCATGCTCAGGATGGCCGCGAAAAAAGCGAGCACGATGGCGAAGTGGCCGATGTAGCGGGGGCCGAGGTGCTCGTTCAGGTACTGAATTTCTTCCATAGGGGAAAGCCTAACTCTGTTCGGTCAGGTTCTTGATCATCGTCTCTTCGTCCTTATACTTGCTGGGGCACTTCATCTGAATGTCACTGGCGATGAAGCGATCGTCCTGCATCCGGCCGGTCAGCACAATGCTTTCACTCATTTCAAAGTCCTGGGGTTTGCCCATCAGCAGGACAACCTCTCGTTCCGTACCGGTCAGGTCCTCCAGGTAGAAGCTGAAGTAGTTCGGGTCGGTCAGGGGGTCGTAGACGGTGGGGCGGTCCTTTACATAGGTGCCGACCAGTTGTACTTTCTCCCCGGTCTCTACGGCTTTGTCGAAAGTGGCGTAGGTGGACGTGCCCTCACCGACCTGAAAGAGCAGGACGACGGCAACGACTACACAGGCGATGGCAAGCAGATATGACTTTTTCATAGGGGCAATGCGTAATGAAAAGCAAACACGAAGGTAGCCGGGTCGTTGTGGCGCTGGGTCAGGTGGCGGTAAAACAATCCCGCCAAAGCCGTATTTTACGGGTCATGACATCCGCCTAGAACCTCCCGCCATGATCCGCCTCACCTCCCGCTGCTGCTACTTTTTCTTGCTGGTTACCCTGGCACCTGCGCTCGTCGCCCAAAGCAGCGTCAATGAATTCAAACTGGGGGGAAGTGCGCGCATCCTCAACGATGAGTGTATCCGGCTGACCCCGGAGGTGCCTTACGTCTCCGGCTCCGCCTGGTTCGAAAACGCGATGGACCTGGAATACCCCTTCGAACTGACGGTCGACCTGGTACTGGGCGAGAACGACGAATTGGGCGCCGACGGTATCGTTTTCGTCTTCCACCCGACCATGCGTACCGGCTACCGCGGTGAAGGAATGGGGTTTGCCGGACTGTATCCCTCCCTAGGCATCGAGTTCGACACCTACCAGAATTTTCATCTCGGCGATCCGGACGCCGACCACGTGGCCATCATGCCGCACGGGCAACCCCACCACGCTCGGAGCATGGTCGGCCCCATCGCAGTCGGTAACCTGGAAAATGGGGCGAAGCGGCCATTGACAATCAGCTGGAATCCAGGAACTAAGGTGCTACAAGTCCGACTAGATGAGGAAGTCAGGGCTACCTATACCGGTGACATTGTCAGCGAGCTATTCGGCGGGGACAGCAAGGTATACTGGGGAGCGACGGCGGCGACGGGTCGCAAGGTGAACTACCAGGATGTGTGCATCCGAAAGCTGGTGTACGCGCTGGTAGACTAGGCCGGCAAACAAAAAAAGACGGGTCTACCCCAACTACCGCGTCAGGTACATACTCCGGCTCTTGTCGAGTTCCCGGAAGAAGGGGTCGGTCATATCCACCACGAAGCGGATAGCCTCCCCGGTCGACTTCATCTCGGGGCCGAGCTGCTTGTCCACGTTCGGAAATTTATTGAAACTGAAGACCGGCACCTTGATGGCGTAACCGCTGGGCTGGGGGTTGATGTCGAAGTCCTTCAGCTTGTGGCTGCCGAGCATCACCTTGGTGGCGATGTTCAGGTAGGGCACCTTGTAGGCCTTGGCGATGAAGGGGGTGGTGCGGGAGGCGCGGGGGTTGGCCTCAATGACGTAAACGGTCTCCTCACCGGTCGCTTTGTCGGTTTTGATGGCGAACTGCACATTCAGCAGCCCCTTGATCTTCAGCGCATGGGCCAGCTTTTCGGCGTATTCCCGCATCTTATTGACCGCCTCGACGCTCAGGGAGTAGGTCGGCAGAACGGCCGATGAGTCGCCGGAGTGGATGCCGGCCGGCTCGATGTGCTCCATGATGCCCATGATGTGTACCTCCTCGCCGTCGCAGATCGCATCGATCTCGGCTTCTTTGGCGCGATCGAGGAAGTGGTCGACCAGTACCTCGTCGTCCGGCGCTTTCTTGAAGATGGACAGTACGTGGCGTTCTAGTTCGGCGTCGTTGATAACGATGCGCATGTCCTGTCCGCCGAGAACGTAGCTCGGACGTACCAGCACGGGGTACTTCACCCGGTTGGCGACCTCCAGCGCCTGGTCGGCATCACGGGCGGTGCCGAAGTTGGGGTAGGGGATGTCGAGTTCCTTCAGCAGGCGGGAGAAGCGGCCGCGGTCTTCGGCCAGGTCCAGGGCGTCGTAGCTGGAACCGATGATGGGGATACCGTGGTCGACCAGGTCCTTGGCGAGCTTCAGGGCGGTCTGCCCGCCGAGCTGCACGATCACCCCTTCCGGCTCTTCGAGCTGGATGATCTCCCAGAGATGCTCCCAGAATACGGGCTCGAAGTAGAGCTTGTCGGCCGTGTCGAAGTCGGTACTGACCGTCTCGGGGTTGCAGTTGACCATAATCGACTCGTAGCCCGCCTCCTGCACGGCCTTCAGCCCGTGGACGCAGCAGTAGTCGAACTCGATGCCCTGCCCGATGCGGTTCGGGCCGCTCCCGAGCACGATGATCTTCTTGCGGTCGCTGACCATGCTTTCGTTCTCCCCGTCGAAGGTGGAGTAGAAGTAAGGAGTGTTGGACTCGAACTCAGCCGCGCAGGTGTCGACCATTTTGTAGGTCCGCCGGATGCCGAGCTTGAAGCGCTGCTTGGTGACGGCGGCTTCCTC
>CAZKPE010000017.1:0-33102 GCA_964554545.1 uncultured Lewinella sp. | reverse complement strand
CGCGGATTGAGATCGCAGATTGAGCGCGGATTAGAACGCGGGTCACCTTAGCAAAGGCCGCTATTCATACATTCACTCATTCACCCATTCACCCATTCCCTAATTCACCCCTTAAATGATGCAACCTCCAGCCCCCCCACCCGTCATTCGGCGGTGTGTACCTACTTTACGTACTCACCATCGCTTACCCACATGGCTCGCCTGCTCCTGCTCCTGCTTGTTTTTACTGTTACCCTGCTTCCCGCTCAAACCCGCCTGCTGACAGAACCGGCCATCAGTAAGGACCACCTCGTCTTCGCCTACGCCGGTGACCTCTGGGTAGCCGATCGGGGCGGTGACAACCCCCGCCGGCTCACCATCGGTGACGGAACGGAAACGAACGCCACCTTCAGCCCCGACGGCCGTACCATCGCCTTCACGGGCAGCTACGATGGGAACCGCGACGTTTACACCGTACCCGTAACCGGCGGCATCCCCCGGCGACTGACCTGGCACCCGGATGCGGATGCGGTACAGGCCTTCAGCCCCGACGGCCAGCGCATTCTCTTCACCAGTAAGCGGAACGTCTTCACCAACCGCTTCAATCAGCTCTTCACCATCGGGCTGGAGGGCGGACAGGATACCCCGCTCCATATCCCCACTGCTTACCAGGCGGACTTTTCCGCCGACGGCCGCTACATCGCCTATACCCCCCTCGGCGACCGCAGCAGCATGTGGAAGAACTACCGCGGGGGCACCGTCAGCCGCATCTGGATCTTCGATACCCGCGACAGTTCGGTCGTGCAGGTTCCGAAACCGGAAGATGGCAGCAACGACAACTTCCCCCAGTGGCAGGACGGACGCCTCTACTTCCGCAGCGACCGGAACGGGGAGTACAACCTCTTCTCGTATGATGTGGAGGAGGAACGAGTGGAACAACTAACCACCTTCGACGACTTCCCGGTCATCAGCCTGAGTGCCGGGCCCGACGCCATCGCCTTCGAGCAGGCCGGCTACCTGCATGAGTTCGATCCGGAGGCCGGAAGGCACGAGCGGATCGAAGTGACCGTCAATGCCGATATCCTGGACGTCCGCCCCCGCTACGTGACCGGTGGCGAGCACGTCCGCTCGGCCGGCGTCTCCCCTACCGGTAAACGGCTCGTCTTCGACTACCGGGGAGAAATCTTGACCGCCCCAGCCGAGAACGGGGACGTGGAAAACCTGACCGCCACCCCCGGCGTGCACGAAACCTACCCGGCCTGGTCACCGGATGGGAAGACCGTCGCCTATTTCAGCGATCAGTCTGGGGAATATGCTTTGCACCTGCGCTCCGCCGCCCAAAAATCCGTCCGCCAAATCGATCTGGACGGTACCGGCTTCTACGCCCACCTGCACTGGTCGCCCGACGGGGAGCACCTGGCCTTCGTGGACAACGGACGCAACCTTTACGTGCTCAACGTGGCCAGCGGAGCCATCAAAAAAGTGGATCAGGACACCCACTACGTGCCCGGCGCCTACCGCGACCTCTTCGGCGACTGGTCGCACGACGGGAAGTGGCTGGCCTACACTAAGATTACCGATACCAACTTCGAGCGGGCCTACCTCTACGAACTCGCCAGCGGGAAGAGCTATCCCGTGAACGAGCCGCTGGTGAACGTCTCCGAGCCCACCTTCGACCCCAGCGGGAAATACCTCTACCTGAACGCCTCCACCGACGCCGGGCCGGTCGTGAACTGGTTCCAGCAGTCGAGTCTGGACATGGAATCCACCTCCGGCCTCTACCTGATCACCCTGCAGAAAGAGGTGAAAAGTCCCTTCTACCACCGCAACGACCGGGAAGAAACGGAAGAGGAAGCCTACCAAACGGCCCTGGCCAAAGAGAAGGAAGTGGACGAAGCGGAAGCGGATGAAACGGAAGAAAAAGAAGAGGCCGGCCCCCTGCGCATCGACTTCGACGGCCTGCAGAACCGCATCCTCCGCATCCCCGTCCCGAACGGAACCTATTACAACCTGGCCGCCCCCGCCGAGGGGAAGCTGCTGTACATCTCGGCCACCGAAGATGCCTCTACGCTAATGAGCTTCAGCCTGGAAGACCGCGAGCCGACCGAGCACATCCCCGCTAATGGCTTCGAGGTGACGGCCGACGGGGAAAAGCTTTTCGTCAACAGCTTCGGCCGCTGGGGGGTGACCGCGCTGGCCGAGCCGAGCCTGGAAGACCTAAAATCGCCCGACGACTACGAGCTGGCCGTCAAGATCGACCCGGCCGCCGAGTGGCGCAACATCTTCAACGAAATGTGGCGGGTGAACCGCGACTACTTCTACGACCCCGGTATGCACGGCGTGGACTGGGACGCCATGTACGACAAGTACGAGCCCCTCTTGGCCGATGTGAAGACCAGCGCCGACCTCTACCGCGTCATGGAATGGATGGGTAGCGAGCTCGGCGTGGGCCACCACCGCTTCGGGAGCCGGGGGGAGCCGCTGCGGGAGGTGGAGCGCATCCCCGGTGGCCTACTGGGTGCCGACTACGAAGTCGCCAACGGGCGCTACCGGATCGCGAAGATCTACGGCGGACTGAACTGGAACCAGGGACTCTACTCCCCCCTCACCGAGCCGGGGGTGACCGTGAACGAAGGCGACTACCTGCTGGCCGTGAACGGGGAAGAGCTGCGGGCGGAGGACAATCTGTATCGCCTCTTCGAGCGCAGCGCGGGCAGGCAGGTCACGATCATGGTAGGGCCGAATGCCGATGGCAGCAACGCCCGGGAAGAGACCGTTACCCCAGTGGAGGACGAATACGCCCTGCGCAACCGCGACTGGGTGGAAGGGAATCTGGAGCGGGTGAACGAAGCCACCGGCGGCCGGGTCGCTTACGTCTACGTACCCAATACCACCACTGCCGGCTTTGACTACTTCAAGCGCTACTTCTTCCCCCAGGTGAACAAGGAGGCCATCATCGTGGACGAGCGCTTTAACGGGGGCGGACAGATCGCCGACTACTACATCGAACTCCTTACCCGCCCCTACCAAAATAGCTGGACCTACCGCTACGGGGCCGATCAGCACGCTCCCCTGGCGGCCATCCACGGCCCCAAGGTGTTGCTGATCGACGAGACGGCCGGTTCCGGCGGCGACCTCTTTCCCTACCTCTGGCGGCTCAACGAGCTGGGGCCGATGATCGGGAAGCGCACCTGGGGCGGACTGGTCGGCGTGCTCGGCTACCCGGAGTTCATCGACGGCGGTTCGGTGACGGCCCCCAACGTCGCCTTCTGGGATGAGGACGGCTACCGGGTGGAAAACGAGGGCGTGGCCCCCGACATCGAGGTCGAGCAGGACCCGAAGTTGGTCATGCAGGGGCGCGACCCCCAGCTGGAACGGGCCATCGAGGAGGTGCTGCGGCAGCTGGAGGAAAGCCCGGTGGCGGTGCCGGAGCGGCCGGCGTTTGAGAAGCGGGGGTCGGCGCGGTTCTGAGCCAACCTACTCTACCCGCACCACATTATCGTCGGGCACCCGGTCGATCAGTTTATTGTAGGGATCGATGCCGGCCTTTACGGGGCGCTCGTCCACGGTTACGGTGATCGTCTGTCCGGCACCGGGGGTGATCCAGCGTTTTTCCAGGTAGAGGGGCTTCTTTTCGGTCATGCCGACCTCGTTCTTCCCGTCTTCGGCGAAAACGCCGATCTCGATCAGGTTCTTCCGATCGGGCCGCTCGAGCTCGTTGCCGTTGCCGTCGTAGCTGATCTTGTCGCTGTCGAAGTTAAGGGCAAGGTCGAAGCGGCCGTCGGGGCGCTCGGTGACTTCGGCCATGCGGGCGCGGTTCTCATAGAGTACGATCTTTTCGAAGCTGTCCTCGATGAAGTACGCCAGGCTATCGGGCGTGGCCTCCTGAATGTAGCCATACCAGTCTTCGCTCGTGGCGTAGGGTGGCGGCTGGAAGGCGAAGTCGTCCAGGAAGCGGGCGAAGGCGGCGTTCAGCCTGTCCTCGCCGACGTAGTCCTGCAGGGCGTAGAGCACCGAGCCCCCCTTCCGGTACCAGACGTAGTCCTGGGTATCGTTATCCAGCAATGTTTTTTCAAACTTACTCTCGAAGGCGCGGCCGCTGAGGTAGCGGTCGACGTCGTACTTGAGGAACTGCTGAATGACGGCCTCTCCAAAGGTTTCCTTCAGTACCATCAGGGCGGCGTACTCGGCCATGCTCTCGCTGATCTGGTTGGCCCCGCGGGTGTTGCTGGGGGTGATCTGGTGGCCCCACCACTGATGGGCGACTTCGTGGGCGGTGACGAAGAAGGAGTAGTCGGTATCCCCCGGGTCGCTGAAGTCGGCATTCCACCCGAAGCCCTCGCTGTAGGGGACGGTATTGGGAAACGACTGGGCGAAGGTGTTGTAGCGCGGAAACTCCAGGATGCGCATTTGTCGGTCCTGGTAGGGACTGAAGTGGCGGTTGTAGTAGTCCATACTCGCCTTCACGGCGCCGATGAAGCGGTCCACGTTGCGGTCGTGGGTCGGGTGGTGGTAAATTTCGATGGCCACGGTGTCCCCGTCGTCCCCCCGCCAGGTATCACGGCTCACGTCGTAGCGGGCCGAACTGAAGTTGAAGAAGGCGTCCATTTTCTCCTCCATCTTGTAGTGGTAGTATTTGCGGCCGTTCTCCTCCCAGGTCCGTTGCAGGTAGCCCGGACTGAGGGCAATCTGGTCGGGGTCGGTACTTACGATGGCCTCGTAGGTAACGTAGTCGGCGTCTCCGTTGAAGAGCATGGTGTGGCGCGCCCGCGGGTGGGATGCGGGCGGGGAAACGTAATCCTTCGGTTCCAGTCCGTATTTCTTCCGGTCCAGATCACTGCTCAGTTCCCCACCTCCATTATAGGCGAAGCTGGGGAAGATCCCTGAGTTGAGGAAGGTGCCATTTTCAACGATGCTCGAGCCGAGCCCTTCGTTGGGGAAGCCGCGGTAGGCCACGTCGACGACCATGTCCAGGGTAGCGGTTTGGCCACTGTCCAGGGGGGTGGGCAGGGCGTAAATCTGGTAGCCGAACTTCTCGTCGTTCACCGCCGGTTCGATCGGCTTTCCGTTGTAGCGGACTTCCGTCAGGGTGCGGCTGTCGCTCACGCCCGGGGTCAGGTGCAGGCTATCGATGCGCTCGTCGGTCCGGTTGATGAGCCGGAAGTTGCCCTCCAGGTGGGCCCGGCGGTCGGAGGGGTAGAGATCGGCCCGAACGTTGATGTCGGTGATCTTCGGCTGTACAATACCGAGATAGTGGCCGTACTTTTTTTCGAAGTCGGCGCGGTACTGCTTGCTTTCCTTTACCGTCACGTAGGTGTTCTGCACGCTGACGTTGTAGTAGATGAAGCTCCCGGTCGTGACCCAGAGTACGGTGAGCAGGGCCAGCACGGCCACGTTGGACCGGCTCATCCGCTGGCGCGCCACCTTCAGGCGGGTGCGGAAGTGGCTTTCACTACCGCGGGCCCAGAAGTAGTTGCCGATCAGTAGCAGGATGGCACCGAGCAGCAGCCAGTACAGGTTGAAGGTGTTCGTGGCGGCGTAAAAGTGGCCGAAGCCATTCATATCCGAGATCACGTAGCCCGGCCGGTAGTTGTACAGCAGCAGGTTGTAGTTGATATCGGCAAAGGCGTTCAGTCCGAAGAGCAGCAGCCAGATACCAATGGCGACCACGTGCCCCAGGAACTTCTGATTGACCAGGATGTGGACGAAGAAGGCCAGCATCGCCAGTTGCAGGTAGCGCGGCAGCTCGAAGAGGTAGAGCTCCGTGAGGTAGGTGCCGAACTGGTAGTCGAAGAAGCCCCGGAAGGTCTGCGACAGCACGCCCACGACCATCACCATCGTGACCAGAAAAACGCTCACCAGCACCATGGCCAGGAACTTGCCGCCGTAGGTCACCCAATTGGGTACCGGGAGGGCATCGGCAATCTGATCGAAGCCCACGCTGCGGTCGCGGTGCACCACCTCCCCCGTAAAGAAGATCAGGATGATGAAGGCGAAGATGACGTAGGTACCATTCTTGGCCCCCAGCATATTGTAGGTGGTGGGCAGGTCGGGGGTGCCGTAAATCTGGTTGCCGAGGAAGCCGTCCAGAAAGAGGAACAACAGCCCGCCCACGATCATCGCCAGGAAGTAGGGGCTACGCAGGATGCTGCGAAACTCCAGCCACCCCTGCCGGAAGACCTGCCGCAGGAAAAGCCCGGTCCCGAACTGCAGACTCGGCAGCGGCAGGGGCTCGGTACTGCGGACCGTAGCGACCGGCTCCAGAATTTCCCGTTTCCCTTTGCTCCTGCGTCCGCGCAAAAACCGTTGGAAGTCAAAGCGGAAGAGGGTGAAAAGCAACAGGGCCAGCGAAAGCCCGACCCAGATGAGGCGGTTGAGGAGCAGGTTGCCCTCCAGGGGGGCGGTGAGCACGTTTTGCTCCCCCGGCGTCCAGTACTTGCCGATATTGCCGAAGGTGCCCAGGGCGAAGGGGTCGAGGATGTCGGTGTAGAACTGGTTCTCGATATCGGAGGAAAGCGACAAGCTCACCAGGTAGCCGATGAAGAGCAGTACCCCGCCGACATAGCTGATGATGATCATGCGCGACAGGGCCACCAGGGCGAAGAAAAGGGTGCCGGCCAGGATGAGGTTGGGCCAGTAGAAGAGCAGCGTGGGCTGCACGTAATGCCAGAGGTGGAGCGGGCCGAAGCGCTCGGCCTCCTCGTAACCGAAGGCCGGCCCCAGCAGGAAGCCCAGGATGAGGCCCACGTGCAGCCCCAGACTGATGATGAGTAGCCAGGCCAGCGAGCCGGCGTAGCGCCCCAGCAGGTAGCCGCGCTCGCTGACCGGGTAGGTGAAGTAGTAGTGCTGCACCTTGTGCTCGATGTCGCGGTATACCGGTACGCCCATCACCGCCGAGGCGATCATGATACCGAAAATGCTGAATACGATCAGCAATTCGGTGATCGAGGCGGCGGAGTTGACGTAGGCCTTCTCCGACCCCCCGATGGCCCCACTGACGGAGAGGAGAAAACCGAACAGGAGGAGGATGCCGAAGTAGGCCCAGGTAGCCGGGCGGCGCGAGCGGTACTTGAGCTCGAAGCGAAAAATCTCTGCGAACATGACGGGCGGATTTAGGCAGCGACCAACTGGCCCTCGTGGTGCTTGATGTGGTGGAAGTAGACGTCCTCCAGATCGGCATTGGCGGACTGGAAGCTGGCGTCCGGAGCGGTGTCGGCGTAGACGTGGATCTCGGTGCGGCCGGCCTTCAGGCGGGTGGAAATGACGTCCATGCGGGCCTCGTAGTCGGGTAACTCCGCCTTATCGATACTTTTCTGCCAGATACGGCCACTGACGCCGCGGACCAGTTCGCCGGGATTGCCGCGGGCGATGACCTCGCCCCGGCTGATGATGGCCATATTCTCGCAGAGGTTGATCACGTCCTCGACGATGTGGGTACTCAGGATGACAATGGTGTTCTCGCCGATCTCGCTCAGCAGGTTGTGAAAGCGGTTGCGCTCGGTGGGGTCGAGACCGGCGGTGGGCTCGTCGACGATGATCAGCCGTGGGCGGCCCAGCAGGGCCTGGGCGATGCCGAAGCGCTGCTTCATGCCCCCGGAGAAGGTGCCGAGCTGCTTCTTGCGGTGGTCGGTGAGGTTGACGCGGTCGAGCAGGCCGTCGACGATCGCCTTGCGCTCCTTCCGGTTGCCGATCCCCTTCAGACTGGCGATGTGGTCGAGCATGGTCTCGGCGGTGATCTTGGGGTAGACGCCGAACTCCTGGGGGAGGTAGCCGAGCAGGCGGCGGACGCGGTCCTTTTCACGCAGCACGTCCACATCGCCTAAGGTGATGCTGCCGCTGTCGGCCTCCTGGAGGGTGGCGATGGTGCGCATGAGCGACGACTTGCCGGCCCCGTTCGGTCCGAGCAGGCCGAACATTCCGGTGGGAATGGTGAGGTTGCAATCGTTGATGGCGTGGACGCCATTGGGGTAAACCTTATTCAGGTCGGTAATGGTGAGCTGCATCGGCAGGGGTCTACGGGTGAGGGCCCGAAAGTAAAAAGGCCGGTCGCCGGATTTCGCGGTTTTCGCCCAGGAAAAGGGATTGGTAGACGAACGGACTATATTTCCGGGTATGAAGCACGCTTTTCTATTTACCGTATTGCTTTGCACCTGCGTCCCCGCCCTCTGTCAGAATAGCCTAAATAGCCCCGACGGCAGTCTGCGCCTCACCTACACCGAGGAAGTACCGCTTACCCTTACGCTCTTTGCCGGGGAACGCGAACTGGCCCGGGTCGAGGACGTACACCTGAGCTACGGCACCGCCACCTACCCCAGCGGCAAGGCCAAGACCGGCCGGGTAAATACCGTGCAGAATACCGTCACTCCCGTCGTAGCGACCAAGCGAAGCCGCATCCTCGAGCACTACCGCGAAGTGGAGCTGAGCTACCGCGATGGCACCGGGGTCGAACTGCGGCTGTACGATAGCGGCCTGGCCTACCGCCTCACCGGACTGCCGGAAGGAAGGCTGACGCACGAAAACTTCGTGGTGAAGGTCGACGAGGCCACCGAACTCTTCTACCCGAAGGAAGAGAGCTTCTACAGCCACAACGAGCGGACCTACGCCTGGGGCAGGCCGGCCGACTTTGTAGATAGCCTGGCCAGCCTGCCGCTACTGGCGGTGCTTCCCTCCGGCCACCACCTCTTCGTATCGGAGAGCAACCTGACCGACTTTCCCGGTCTGTGGATATACGGCACGCCGACGGGTATTCGCGGCACCCACCCCGGTTTGCCCCTGAGCATTACCGACGAGAACGACCGTACGGAGCGCTTCGAGCGGCAGGCCTACAGTGCCGTTACGGCGGCCGGACAGGCGACCCCCTGGCGCATCCTGGGCGTGAGCGAAGACGCGGCCGGCCTGCTGAACAATCAGCTTACCTATTTGCTGGCCGAGCCGAGCAAGGGCGACTTCAGCTGGGTGCGGCCGGGGCAGGTGGCCTGGGATTGGTACAATGCCAATAATGTGTACGGCGTCGACTTTGAGGCCGGCATCAATACGGCGACCTACAAGCACTACATCGACTTTGCCGCTGAACAGGGCATTCCCTACATTATACTGGACGAAGGCTGGTCGCCCACCGAAGACGTACTGACCCCGGTGGCGGACATCGACATCGAAGAACTGGTAGCCTATGGCGACGAGCGGGAGGTCGACCTGATCCTCTGGGTCCTCTGGAAGCCTTTCTACGAGAATTTGGCCGAGGCCACCGCGAAATACGAAGACTGGGGCATCGCCGGCGTCAAGGTCGACTTCATGCAACGCGACGACCAGGAGATGGTGAGGATGTACCGCGATATGGCCGAGGCGACCGCCGAGCACCGCTTGCTACTCGACTTCCACGGCAGCTACAAACCGGCCGGGCTGCATCGTACTTTCCCCAACGTGATCACCCGCGAGGGGCTCAAGGGGCTGGAGTGGTACAAATTCGGCAACCCGGGCAGCGGCGTGGGGCCGGAGCACGACGTGACGCTGCCCTTCATCCGCATGGTGGCCGGGCCGATGGACTTCACCCCCGGGGCCATGCGCAACGCCCAGCCGGAGAACCACCACTACGTCTTCGACCGCCCCGTGAGCCTAGGCACCCGCGCCCACCAGTTGGCGATGTACGTTGTCTACGAATCCCCCCTGCAGATGCTGGCCGACGCCCCCACCCACTATATGCGGGAGCCGGAGGTGACGGACTTCATCACCAGCATCCCGACCGTCTGGAAGGAGACCGTCCCCCTTGCCGGCGTAGTAAGTGACTACGTGGCCGTGGCCCGGCAGGCAAAGAGCGGCGAATGGTACCTGGGTGCCCTCAACGACCTCACCCCCCGCGAGCTGACGCTGACCCTCGACTTCCTGCCCCCCGGCGACTATGAGCTGGAGGTCTTCCGGGACGGCGTCAACCATGCCCGCTACGCCGAGGACTACCTGCGGGAAAAGGTAGTTGTATCGGCCGGTCAGGAGTTGACGGTGCCACTAGGCCGGGGCGGTGGCTGGGTGGGGCGCTTCACGCGGCGGTAGCGTACTTTCGCCCCATGCCCACCCCCCGCTTCCTTACCCTCCTCGCCCTGGTCACGCTGGTAGCCGCCATCGGGGTAGCGGCCTGCCACCTGCTGCTGAACCTGGACTACGCTCTCGGCTTCTCCATCGGCACGGCGGTGCTTTTTATCGCCATCTGTACGGCCCTCTTTTTCCTGGGGCGGCGGAGCGCAGGTGCGGAGAATAAGATGCTCTTCAGCAACGTCTTCCTCGGCGCTACCCTGGTCAAAATGCTGCTGTGTGGAATGCTGGTGGTGGGCTATGCCATTCTGGGGGAGCCGGAGAGTAAACTCTTCATCGTCCCCTTTTTTTGGCTGTATGGGATCTACACCGCCTTTGAGGTCTACTTCCTGATGCAGCTCTCGGCTACGGTGGCCCGCTAGGTCGAGGCGTTGCACGCCGAGCGACATTGGTAGCGGGATTTCGTATCTTTCCTAGCCGAAGTCGAACCACATGCGAACTACCCTTTACCCCCTCCTACTCTCGCTACTTTTTCTGTACGCCTGCACCCCGGAAGCGGAGCAGCCCGCCGTCGACTACGCCGCCCTCACCGAAACCGACCGCCGCCTCCCCGAAAACGCCCCCGCCTCCTTCACCCTCCACGCCGGCCTCGGGCTGCAGACCTTCGCCAGCGAACCGATGATGATCAACCCCACGAACCTGGACGTGGATGAGCGCGGCCGCGTCTGGATTTGCGAGGCACAGAATTACCGCCGCTACAATCACGATCACCCGGAGCGGGCCGGCGGCGACCGCATCCTGATCATGGAAGACCTGGACGGGGACGGCCGGGCCGATACGTCCAAGGTCTTTTACCAGGGGCCGGAGGTCAACGCCGCCCTGGGCATTGCCAAGCTGGGGGAAAGGGTCTACGTGGCCGCCAGCCCGAATATGCTCGTCTTCACCGACACCGATGGCGATGATGTACCCGAAAAAATGGATACCCTGTTCACCGGCATCGAGGGGGTCGACCACGACCACGGGGTGCACGCCATCGTCTTCGGACCCGACGGCAAGCTCTACTTCAATTTCGGTAACGCCGGTAAGCAACTGAGGATGAAGGACGGCGAGCCGGCCCGGGACCTACACGGTCGGACTGTGGAAGAGGGAAAAACCTTTCGCCAGGGCATGGTCTTCCGCTGCAACCCGGATGGTTCCGAACTGGAAATACTGGGGCACAACTTCCGCAACAACTTCGAGGTGGCCCTGGACAGCTACGGCCGCATGTGGCAGAGCGACAACGACGACGACGGCAACGAAGGCACCCGCATCAACTACGTCATGGACTACGGCAACTACGGCTTTCGCGACGAGGTCACGGGGGCAGCCTGGCAGCAGGCCCGCGTCGGCATGCACGAGGAGGTGCCCAAGCGCCACTGGCACCTCAACGATCCCGGCGTGGTGCCGAACCTGCTGCAAACCGGCAGCGGCTCGCCCACCGGCATGCTGTTCTACGAGGGCGAACAACTCCCACTAGTATTTCAGGGGCAGATGATCCACTGCGAGCCGGGCCACAACGTCGTGCGCTCCTACCCCGTGGCCCCGGACGGCGCGGGCTACTCCGCCGAGATCGTCAACCTGATGAAGAGCGAGGATAAGTGGTTTCGCCCCAGCGACGTCTGCGCGGCCCCGGACGGTTCCCTGCTGGTCAGTGACTGGTACGACTCCGGCGTCGGGGGCCACCTGATGGCCGACGTGGAGCGCGGACGGGTCTACCGATTGTACGGGGAGGGGGCAGCCAGCTACGAGATCACACCACCCGATCTGAGCGACTTCGAATCCGCCCTGAAGCACCTGACGGATGTGAACCAGGCCACCCGCTACCTGGCCTATCAATCCTTAAAGAAACAACCCGAAGCCGCTTCCCGACTCTCCGCCGTGGTCGCCGATTCCGGTCGCTCGCTTCGCACCCGCGCCCGCGCCGCCTGGTTACTCGCCGATGTGCATGGCAAAATGGACGAACTGGTCGAGCCGCTTTACGACAGTGGGGAGGCCGAACTACAGGAACTGGCCCTGCGGATGGCCCGGCAGTACCCGGGACCGGACAGTGAGGTTCTGCTCGGATTGATCGAGCGTACCGTCGATAGCCCGAAGCCCGCCCTACTGCGGGAGGCTGTCCTGGGACTACGTCACCTGGACGGCCAGCGGGCCGACCGGCTCTACGCCCAACTGGCCAACCGCTACGACGGCAAGGACCGCTGGTACCTGGAGGCCCTCGGCATTGCCGCCGATCTCCACGCTGCCGACCGCTACGCCGCCTGGCTGGCTACCCAGCCCGATCTGGGAACCAAGGCCGCCCGTAACCTGATCTGGCGCAGCCGCGCCCCCGGTGCCGTGGCCGAGTACGAGCGCATCCTGCTTGCCTCCGAGGACCCCGCCGAGCTGGCCCGTTTCTTCCGGGCGCTTCATTTTCACGACGATGCGGTAGTCCGGCCGGTCCTTGAGCGTGCCGTGTTCGCCGATGACCATCCACGGAAAGAAGAAGTGGTGCGCTACGCCCTGGCCAGCCTTGATCCTGATGCCCTGACCAAAAGCAGCAAACTGAAGCAGCGGGTGAACGAGATCGTACCCCGGTTGCGGGCGGATGGCGAAGTATGGCTGATGGTGGCGGAAAACGCCGGCCTGAGCGAGGAGGCCCCCGTGCTACTCGACAGCGCTTTGCTCAGCACGGACGAAGACTTTCGCCAACGGGCCGTCAAGATGGCCTATAAACTCGGTGGTGCCGACTACTATCTGAAGCGCTACGAGCGGGCGGACGCTACCGAGCGGGCGCGGCTGGTCGATCTGGCCCGCCACCTGCACAACAATGAGGTCATGAATTGGCTCAAGGTAATGCGGGCGGACGAAAACGAATCGCTGGCCATGCGCCAATTGGCTACCCGCAGCCTGGGCAACGCCTGGCACGGCATGAACTTCCTCATCGAGGAGGTGAAGAACGGCGACCTGCCCCGAGAAGAAGCCGAATACACCGCCCGCGTCCTCTCCCAGGCCTGGCGGGCCGACATCCGTACGGCTGCCGTCGAATGGCTGGCCGCTAACCGCACGGGCGATGAGGTTGACCTGGATGCCGTTGCCCTGGCCGAGGGAGACCCGCGGCAAGGCCAGCTTGTCTTCACCGAGTACTGCGCCGCCTGCCACCAAGTGAACGGGGAGGGTGTCCGCTTCGGCCCCAATCTGGATCGGATCGGGGAAAAGCTCGGCCCCGACGCGCTGGTCGCCGCCATCGCCTACCCCAGTCAGGGCATCGGCTTCGGCTACGAAGGCTACGCCTTCACGCTGGCCGATGGCAAGCAACTGGTCGGCTACATCGAGAGCCAGACCGAGAACGAGATGACCGTCCGGATGATGGGTGGCGTAAGCCAGACCGTGAAGAAGGCCGACATCGCCGAGCGCCGGCCCCTGGACGAAAGCCTGATGACCGCCGGGTTGCACACCATTATGGCGGAAGGGGAACTGGTGGACCTGGTCACCTACCTGAAGGGGCTGCAGCTTAGTAAATAATTAAGTGTTAAGGAACCCGGTCGAAGCCTGATTCAGACTGGTTCCGCCTAGCTTTGGTTAAACCTCAATCCCCAAAGCCCCGTGTCCTACGTCTACCGTTCCGCCCTCATTTCACTCCTGCTGCTCCTCGTACACACCCTGCCTGCGGCGGTCGCGTATCCGGTCCGCGACACCATACCTACGCCGTCCACCCTACCGGCCGCGATGGATCCGGAAGCCCTTCAGGAACTCACCCAGGAGGAACTCGAAGCCCGTCTTGGCCGTGAGCTGACGCGGCGGGAACGCAAAGCCTTCAGGAAAGTGAAGCAGCGGGCCAGCCGTTACGAAAACTACCAGCGGGGGGAGTACCGGGATGGAAATGGATTGGCGATCGCCGGTTTTGTGCTGGGAGTGATATCCATAGTAACCCTCGGCTTGTTTGGTGCGATTACCGGTCCCCTGGGCCTGATCTTCAGCATATTAGGGCTGGAAAAAAGCAACCGCCAGGGACGGCGACACA
Source organism: uncultured Lewinella sp. (assembly GCA_964554545.1). GTDB lineage: Bacteria > Bacteroidota > Bacteroidia > Chitinophagales > Saprospiraceae > Neolewinella. The sequence continues at coordinate 19,061 of CAZKPE010000017.1, read as the reverse complement.
AGGGACTGGCCATCGCGGGCATCGTAATGGGTGGACTTACGACCCTACTGTGGGCCCTGTTGATTGTCGTTGTCATGGCGCTCGTGATTTGATCGGGGCCCGGGGCTACGCTATCCTTCTTCCCCCGGGTAATTCACTCCGATCAGTTGCCGGATCTCCGTCAGCGTCCGGTGCAGCAACAGGCTATCCTCCAGCGACCAGCTTTCCGATTCCTTCCGCCCGGCCCGCACGTCCGCCATCACCGCCTGGGCCTCAAAGCCGTAGCCGTTACCCTGGAAGGCGGCGTAGTGGTTATCTGGCGGCGTATCCCGATCGCGCAGGATACTAAAGCCGCGCGCTTCGTGGAAACGGGGATGAATATGCAGACTGCCGGTCGTACCGAGTGCGAGGGCATCGCAGCGCGTGATGCCGAGAAGTGTCGAGTAGCAGTGCGCCAGTTTCCCGCCGGCGTACTCCAGGGTGACCTGGGTATCCACGTCCGCCCCAAGCTCGGTGAGCCGGGCCGTTGCGTGTATCCGCTCCGGTGCCCCAAAGAGGTACTGCGCCAACCAGATCGGATAGATGCCAATGTCGAGGAGGGCGCCGCCGCCTAGGGCGGGATTGAACAGCCGGTCGCGGTCGAAGTCTTCCCGTTCCACGCCCCGAAAACCGAAGTCCGCCCGTAGGCTCTGAATTTCCCCGATCACACCGGCATCGATCCGCTCCTTCGCCTGCAACAGTGCCGGCAGGAAGCGTGACCATAAGGCCTCCATCAGGTAAGTACCCGTTTGGCGGGCGGTGGCGACCATGGCTTCCACTTCCGCCAGATTGAGCCCGAGCGGTTTTTCGCAGAGGACGGGGATGCCCCGCTTTAGGCACATCATGGTGAGTTCGGCATGGCTGGTGTGGGGGGTAGCGATGTATACCGCATCCACCCGGGGCCCGTCGAAGGTGGCCGCGTAGCTACCCGCCGCGTGTTCGGCACCGAAATCAGCCGCGAAGGCCTCCGCCCGCTCCGCCGAACGGGAGCCGACGGCTACCAGCTCGGCATCCTCGATGCGGGATAAATCTTCGGCGAATTTGCGGGCGATCTTGCCCAGGCCTAGGATGGCCCAGTGAAAAGTAGCGATGGCGGCTCGTGTTGGTCAGCGGCTAAGGTAGTACCGATCGAGCATCCGGTAGCGGTCCTCCTCCTGGCTGGTGACCAGTTGGCTTTCGGTATCCAGATGCATCACGGGTACCTTGTCTCCGCTCGAAATAGGTCGCCACTCCGGGAGTTCCTCCCCGTTCGGGTCACCGGTTTTGACGAAGTTGACTAGGTAGGCCGAGATCGTTTCCGCCGCCTTGCGGTCGTCATCCCCCCAGGCGTAGGCGTCCGATTTGTCGAGGGTGTTCATGAAGTATTCGATGTCCGTGGCGTGGCCGGCTCCCAGGGGCTCCCGGTCGCGGGTCTGCCCCAGCAGCGGTGGCCGTACGCGGTTGAAGCGGTAGCGGTACACCGGCTTGTCACTGGTTTCGGCGTGCAGTTTGGCCCACTTCCAGGTGCTGAAGACGATCCAGCCGTCGGAGTAGAGGTCGACCATGGCCCGGTGCGGGTCCGTATCCGTTCCGTAGGCCTTCAGCAGATCATCGGCCGCCTCCCCGTATTGGGCGCGGACCTGCCCCTCGAATTTCTCCCGGCTTTCGGGGGCGGGCAGCCAGGCCATTTCGGCACTCGTCCAGCCGACCAGCAGCGGAACATCGGCCTGTTCGCCGGAGGCGAGAATATCTGCGGGGGACTCGGACAGCAGGTGACCATCGATGACGATCGCCCCGGAGAATTGGTAGCCGGGGTTGCCGATCACGGTCTCGTAAACGTCCCGGGTAGGAGCTTTCCGCAATTCGGCGATGCTGCCGTAGCCGCTCTGGCTCAGGAAGATCAGCCCGTTGGTCTCCGCCACCCCCTGGCTGATGGGCGTTGCCGTCGGATCGATGGCCGCCCCGCTCTCCCCCACCGCTCCCGCGATCAGGTCACGCGAAAGCGGGGAGGTCATCAGCACGCTTACGTCGATGCTGCCGGCACTCTCGCCGGCGACGGTGATGCGGTCCGGGTCCCCCCCGAAGGCGACGATGTTTTCCCTGACCCACTCCAGTGCGGCTACCTGGTCCAGGATTCCATAATTCCCGCTATGCCCCCCCTGTTCTTCGGTCAGCTCGGGGTGGGAAAGGAAGCCGAACACGCCGAGCCGGTAATTGGGGGTCACTACGATAATGCCGTCCTCGGCCAATTTCTCGCCGTCGTAGCGTAACTCGTCGCCGCTACCCGTAGTATTGCCGCCGCCGTGGAAGTAGACCAGCACGGGCAAATTTTCCTGTCCCTTCCGGGCGGGCGTCCAGACGTTCAGGTACAGGCAGTCCTCACTGGCCATCGGCGAGCGGAAGCGCATATCATCGAAAACGTAAGGCTGGATGGCCCGTGGGCCGAATCCGGTGGCTGGCCGCACGCCCTCCCAGCTGTCGGGGGACTGGGGCGGTTGCCAGCGCAGTTCACCCACCGGGGGGGCGGCGAAGGGAATCCCGAAGTAGGTCTGTACGCCGGTCTGGGTGCTGTAGCGACCTTCGAGTGTTCCTTGAGCTACGGTCGTCCGGACCGGGAAACCCATATTGCCCTGGGCGAGGGCGCGGACGCAGGTGCAGGCAATACCGAAAACGATGAGGAGGGCGAGGCGATACATAGGAGAGTAGATTGACGTGCCAATATAGGTCGAGGAGCTCCGCTCCGAGCTGTTCGAGGACTTCCAGTCCGAGGAGAAGAGCACCCCGGATTTGGTTTACGGCCCTGCTCGTTTCACTCGTTTTTCACCACGGATTGGGCACGGATGAGGGCACGGATTTTCACGGATTTCATTGCACCCGCGCCCCGCCGCCCTCTCAATTTTGCAGTTGGTAGCCAATGGTCAGCAAGCCGAACCGGCGCTCCCGGTTGGTGTAGGCGAAGCCCCGATCCCGAAAGGTAAACTGGGTCTCGCTGGTATAGAGGGGCCAGCCGAAGGACAATTGGAAGTATACGCGCCGGCCCCGGGTGCGTGCCCCGAAGGAAAGGTGGCTGCTGTACACGTTACGCAGGAGGTCATCCCCGGTGTACCCACTGAGCAGGAGCTCGGCGAAGATGCCGCTCTGGCGGCCGCGGCGGTCGGTGAAGGCCCCCTTTCCGCCGTAGAAGATGCGTAGGGGAATACTGACCCCGTAGCGATCCAGGCTCAACCGCTCCCGCCCGCTGGTCTGGGGGGCGCCGACGCGGAGGTTGACGAATGCTTTCTGCACGCGCAGGCCGTATTCGTAGGAGAGACGGGACGGGCGGATGGGATATAGTCGACGCAGGGCCGAAAAGCCGAACTCCAGATTACTCCCTGCGTGCTCCACTGAATAGCCGAAGCCGTAATCGCCCGTTCCCTCCTTATTCAGGAGTATGGCCAGGTCGGGTGCGAAGGACCATACCCTATTGGCCTGAGCGGTAAGAGTAGACGGTGCTGTATACAGAAATAGAAGTATCGCTATAGCGGTTCGGGGCAAAATGAGCATGCGGGTTTTTAGGTGCGGTACTGGAGTTCGGGCAAAGGTAGATCAACGGCGAGGCGGCAGGTGTGAACGAAACGGTAAGCTTTCGTTAAAGCAAATCACTCCACCCGCGCCCCGCCGCCCCCTTAGCTTAGTATATAAACTAACCAACCTTTCACCGTTCAGGCGGTTATAGTGAGGTAACCACCAAAGTCAGCCAGCATGTCCGCCGAAATCGATCTCGCTACCCGGAACCTGAAGCGCCGGGGTTTCCTGGACCTCGACGTCGACCCCACCCTCGATCTGGCCGCCGAGATCAACCGCCTGAAGAAGGAGCGCAACGCCGTCATCCTGGCGCACTATTACCAGGAATCGGAAATCCAGGACATTGCCGACTACATCGGGGACAGCCTCGGACTAAGCCAGCAGGCCGCCTCCACGGACGCCGACATCATCGTCTTTGCCGGGGTCCACTTCATGGCCGAAACCGCGAAGATGCTGAGCCCGCAAAAGAAAGTACTCCTACCGGATCTAAAGGCCGGCTGCAGTCTGGCGGATAGCTGCCCGGCCCCCGTTTTCGCTAAATTCAAGGAGAAATACCCCGACCATAAGGTGGTCAGCTATATAAACTGCACGGCCGAACTTAAGACGCTCACCGACATCTGCTGCACGAGTACCAACGCGCGTCACATCATTGATTCCATCCCGGAAGACCAGCCGATCATCTTCGCCCCCGACGTCAATCTGGGCCGCTGGTTGATCAAGGAAACCGGCCGTGATATGGTGCTCTGGAACGGCAGCTGCATGGTGCACGAGATCTTCAGCCACGAAAAGATCACGAAGCTCAAGATCGCCCATCCGAAGGCCGCCTTCATCGCCCACCCCGAATGCGAGGCCCATATCCTGGATATGGCCGACCACGTAGGTTCCACTTCCAGCCTGCTGCGTTTCACGCGGGAAAGCGAGTACGATGAGTTCATCGTGGCCACCGAGCCCGGCATCATTCACCAAATGGAGAAGGCTAACCCCGATGCCACCTTCTACCCCGCCCCACCCAACAATACCTGCGCCTGCAACGAGTGCCCCCACATGAAGCGCAATACGATGGAGAAGCTCTACCTCTGTATGGAGTACGAGCAGCCGGAGATCACACTGCCCGATTGGGTCATCGAGAAGGGGGTGGCGAGCATTGACCGGATGCTGGAAATTTCGGCGCGGGCGGGGTTGTAGGCCCTCACCCCCGGCCCCTCTCCGGGGGAGAGGGGTGACGCTACCATGCGTGTAATGCGCTTCATCTCACTGGGCCGTAGGTCCAGGTCCCCCCGCTTCTCCCAGGGCTTTAGCCCTGGGGTTGGGGTCCTAATCCGCGCTAATCTACGGTGAGTAACCTCCTGATCAACCGCACCGTCACCGCCACCCCCGGCAGCAGCGCAAACAACCCATACAGCAGTCCCAGCGTGGCAAATAATCCCCCGCTAAACAGATAGGCCAGCAGATACAGCAAACCGGTAATTCCCAGATTGACCGCGAAAAAGGCTAGGTATTGCCCCCACCCACTCCGCCCGCGAAAGTCGGCGTAGCGGATCAGCCCCTCCCGGTAGCCGGCCCACAGTCGCCGGATCACTCGTCGAGCTCGTAGGTGTACTCCAGCAGTTCCGTCACGGGCTGGCCGGTCGGGTGAGCTTGCTCCAGGAAGATGTCGATGCCGAGGGTTTCGCCCTCCGTCTTCGTTTCACTATCGAAGGTTACCTCGATGCTGCCGCTCTCCCCCGGCGCGTAAACCCGGCTGTCATCGTGAATCACGGTGGTGCAATCACAGGCCTGAATGAGCATGACCTGGGCGGGTACCTTACCGGCATTCGTGAACGTAAAGGTGAAGCTGCGCTTCTCCCCCTGACGAACAGTCCCGATATCCTTACTCCGCTCCTCGAAGACCAGTACCGGCAGGGCGGCCACCTCGGCGGCGGGCTTTCCGTGTAGCGAGCTCATGGGGTGAATGGAATCGGGTGGCAGCGCATTGCGATCCGGCCCCTCGATAGCCCGCTCGATGATGTCGCGGCGGATGATGATGCTGGTCGGCCCTTCGAGCACCTTGAACTCGGTCCGCCGGTTGATCTGGTGGGCGATCTCCTGCTCCTCCTCGGTAGGCAGGGCCCGGATGTAGGGCTCGGAGAGGGTGTCTCCGGCCTGGAAGATACCGCTGCGCTCGGCTAGTCGCTCGCTGGCCACCGTCGGCTGGGTTTCGCCGTAGCCCTTGAACTTGATGCGGTTGGCGGCGATGCCCCCCTGCGCGATCAGCCAGCGGCGCGCGGCATCGGCCCGACGCTTACTGAGACCCATATTGTAGTCGTCGTTACCCCGGAAGTCGGTGTGGGAACTGAGCTCAATCACCAAATCGGGGTATTCCTCCATTAAGGCGGTGAGCACCCGTAGATCCCCCTCGGCATCGGGGCGGATGTTGGATTTATCGAGATCGTACAGGATATTTTCCAGGGCGATGCTCTCCTCGATTTCAATGGTGTCGTAAACGGGTACCGTCGTCGGATCCACCTCCAGGAAGAAAACCTGCTGGAAGGCCTTGCTCTCGGTCAGGCCCAGCGTACTGATCTCCACCGAGTCGGGGTAGTAGCCGGGGTGACTGGCGACGATGCGGTACTCGGTTTCCAGGGCCAGGCCGAAGTCGAAGCGGTTGCCGTCGTTACGTACTTTGGTGTTGTTGTTCCCCAGCGGCTCGCCATTGCGGATGGGCTGCAGGACGATCGTACCGTTATTGAGCGGCTGACGGTCGGCGCTGAAGAGGCCGACGACCAGATTGGCGCGGATGGTCGGTACCTCGAAGGCGTAAATATCGTCGCAGCAGGTCTTGCTCTTCACCGAGCGGCCTTCCTCGGGGCGGTTACTGGTCATGAAGCCGACCAGCCCGTCCTGGTAAATACTCAGGCTCTGATCGTCGACGGTGCTGTTGAAACCCGGGCCCATATTCTCCGCCACCGACCATTCGCTGCCGTTCCAGCTACTGTAGAAGATGTCGGTGCCCCCCATCGTGGGCAGTCCGTCGGTATTCCAGTACAGGGTGCCGTCGAAATAGAAGGGCGTCATCTCATCACCGACGGTATTGATAGTTGGGCCGAGATTGACCGGGGTGCCGTAGCGACCGTCGCCCTCGTAGGGGGCATAGTAGATATCGAAACCGCCGAAGCCCCCGTCCATATCACTTACGAAATAGAGCACTTCTCCCCCGAAGAGCTCCCCGGTGGCGGGCTGTAGGGCCAGGTAGTCATCGCTGTTGATGCCCGCCACCGGGTTGCCGCTGCGCCAGCCGTTGTCGTCTACGTCGCTGAGGTAAATCTTGGCCTGGTCTATCCGGTTGCTCTCCATCGCGATGCGGTTGTAGTACAGCCGGCGACCGTCGGCGCTCAGGCTCGGATTGGCGCTGTGCACCCCCGGCCGATTCACTTCTTTCCCCAGAGCTTCGGGCCGCCCCCACTCGCCCTCCTCGTCGCGGTCTGACATGAAGATGCGGATGAAGCTTTCTTCGTCATTTATGTCCACTAGTTCCACCGGGCTGGAGGCCTTGGCCGTGGCGTAGTAGAGTGTATTGCCGTCGGCGGAAAGCACGGGGCTGTATTCACTCCATACGGTGTTCACGTTGCGCCCGAGGTGGGTCAGCTCGATGTCGCTGTCCTCCATCCGCACGTTCTGGTACAGTCGGATGCCCTCCAGTTCGTTTTGGGTGAGCACGGTCAGCACCGAGTCCTGATTAAATTGCAGAAAGGATTGAAATTGCTCCTGCGCCTCCTCGTACTGGGCGTCCATCTTCAGCAGCCGCCCGTAGTAGTAGCGGTGCCGGTAGTAGGTGGAGTCGACCAGTTCGATCTTCCGGAAGGCCTGCCGGTAGCGGCGGATACCGGCGGCCACGTCGCGCAGTCGGTAGTTCATCTCCCCCATCAGCGGCAGTAGGTATTCCTCCTCGTTCATATCGTAGGCAGCCTCGTAGTTGTCGAGGGCGACGATCCAGTTGTAGGTGGCGTGGGCGGAATCGGCGGCGGCCAGCAACTGTTCCTCGTTGGAGCTACCGGCCAGCGGCTGGGCCCCGAGACTTAGGCCACCCACGAGCCCCAGCAACAGCATGGCAAGGCGGGGTAGATGGGCAAACGGTAGCTGCGGTATCATACGGTAGGTAGAAGTGGTGGGATAGAAATAACGCGCACGGCCGGTCTATAGCCTGGGACAGAGCATCGTCGGCACGACAGTCGGCTTTTTGTAAATGTTGAAAATGTAGGCCGCCGAAATCTCAAAACTGTTCTGGAAGTTGGTCACGGTCCGCGACTGACTCAGGGCGATGTCGTAACTCAGCGCGGCCCGCAGCCGATCGTAGTCCAGTCCGACGAGCACCTGCGCGCTGTCGCCCGTTCGGTAGCCCAGTCCCAGCCGCAGGCTCACGTCCTCCTTCAGTTGCCGCGCCCCCCAGGCCTGCAGACTCACGATGGTCACGGCCGCCGAGCTCTGTAACAGCACCGATGGCTGAAAGCGCCACTTGTCGTTGATCTCCAGGTCCAGCCGGGAGTGAACATGCAGTGTTGGCCGCCGACGCAAATTGTCCTCATTGTCGACCAAGGAGGTATCGATACCGCCGCCGGTCGTGTCCCGGGAGGGGGTCAGCAGACTTTCCCGGTCCGGACTATTGAGGTGTAGCAGCGTCGCCCCGGCTTCGAACAGGTTGTTCTTCTTCGGGTCCAGCACCGAGCGCAGCATCACCCCGGCGCTAATGTCGGAATAGCTCTTTTCGTTTCCGCTCCCCTCCGAACCCGGCTGCAGTTCACCCTGCATCAGTCCGCCGCCGCCCAGCCCCGTATCGATCGTGAGCTGCTGGGTGAGGTTCCCCGGGCCCACGTTCAGGCTATAGGTGTTACTGCCATACTGCGCGCCCAGGGTGATCACATTGCGCCGCCGCTCGTCCAGCGAAAGGTGGTAGGCGGCCGAAAAGCCGAAGTAGTTCCGCTGAAAACCGAGTTCGTCCCCCCCGGCGTTGTCGTTGATGAGCAGGGCACCGACCCCGATCCAGTCCGTCTTCCGGAAGCCCCGCACGATCGGCGCATCCACGTAGCCACTCGGCGTACGGATACCGTCGAGGGTGTACCACTGCCCCCGGTAGATGCCGCCCACCCGCACCGACCCGCTGTAGGCACCCGTATGGGCGGGGTTGAGCCAGAGGGGCTGGTAATCGTGCAGGGTGAAGTGGGTATCCTGGGCTCCCGCCGTAGCCATACAGGCCAGTAGGAAGAGGAGCGGCAGGAAAATACGCAGGTGCATATACCGGGTTTACGGCCGAAGATAAGCGGTCGTTCCCAAACGACTTAGGTGGCCTGCCGACGCTTCAGCGGTTGCTTGTACACCGGCACGGTACTGCAGGGCTCACCGAACATAATGGACCGGGCGGCGGGGCGCAGGTGGGCGGTAACCTCCAAATAGGCGGCAGCGGGGACCTCCCGATCGCCACACCCTTTGATCACGATCCGCTGTCCGGCGTAGTCGTTCGGATCGAGCTCCCTGATCACCCGCCGGTAATGATCGCGCAGGTATTCCGCTTCCGTTCCCTGGTAGATGTCGGCGACGTGGGGGGTTGCGGCGGCGGCCACCACCATATAAGCCCAGGCCGGGATGATGGCGTCGGCGGAACAGTAGACGCAAAGCACCTTTCCGGCGTACTGCCCGAAGTCCAGCTCCTTGATCGCGGCCCGGAAGTCCTTCTCCTTCAGGATCAGCTCCATGTAGAGGTAGTCCTTGAGGTCGAAGGAGACCAGCGGGTTTTCGGGCCAGTAGTCTTCGAGCTTGAGGGTGATCAGACCGGAGGAGGCAACTTTATTGACCATGGCGGAGTGGGAAATTAGGATTCGGAGACCGGCGCGGGAAGCTCGATGTCTTCGGCCTCGCCGATGGAATTTTCGGGCAGTTTGAACTCCTTCGGCTGGGGAAGCTCGGCCAGGGAGCGCAGACCGAAGTAGTCCATGAATTTGTCGGTCACGCCGTACAGCAGGGGCTTGCCCACGCTCTCCGCCCGACCGGTAATGGTAACAAGCTCCTTTTCCAATAGTTTCTGCAGGGCGTAGTCGCAGCTGACCCCCCGGATGCGCTCCAGTTCGCTCCGGGTGACGGGCTGGCGGTAGGCGATGATGCTCAGGGTTTCCAGGGCGGATCGGCTCAGTTTTTTCGTACTCTGCTGCCGCAGGTGGGTACCGATCGTCTGGTGGTAGGCCCCCTTGCTCATGAACTGGTAGCCCCCGGCAATCTCGACCAATTCAAAACTGTGCTCAGCGTGGTCGTAGCGGCGGCGCAAATCGTCAATGGCGATGCGTAGCCCGTCGGTGGTGAAGGGGCGGGCGAACATTTCCTCCAGCACCGACCGGAGCTCGTCCAGGCCTACGGGCTGGGGGGAGGCAAAGATGAGGGCCTCGATGTGCTGGGGCAGCGCGTTCACTCCTCCTCGAAGTTGCCGCGGATGTGACTTAGAATTCCGGTCAGCCGCTCGAAATCGTCGGCCGACAGCCCCGCCCAGGTTTGCCGCCGTAGCTCTTCCACGAAGGGCATGATACGCTCATGAGTTTGCCGGCCGTGAGCCGTGATGGAGACCTGGTAGCGCCGGCGATCGTTGGGGAAGCGGCGGCGCTCCACCATTTTCTTGGCGACCAGTTTATCGATGATGCGGCTGACGGTGGGGGCATCCTTATAGGTGCCATTCGCCAGGCTGGTCTGGCTGCTGTCTCCGGCGTGGTACAGATGCGTCAGCAGTACCCACTGCTCGGTGCTGAGGTTGACCTCATTCTCCCGGAATACCCGCAGGTAGTGCTGCTTCAGTAGCCGGGTGGTCCGGTCGAGCATGGTGCCGACATTGGGGTACGAAAGCGGAATCACGCCGCTAAGGTAAGGCGGTCACTAGGTTTTTGCGGTAGTAGCGTGCCAGTAGCCGCTCGGGGAGCCAGTGGCTACCGGAATAGCGGACCAGATCGACCGAGGGCAGGGGCTCGTACACTTCGGTCAGGCGGCCGTGGTGGAGCAGCGGGTCCTTGTCCCCCACGAAGACCGAGCAGTGCATCTCGTGTTGTTGAAGGGCGGATTCAAAAGCCGCCGGGCGGGGCGGAAAGGCCAGTACGCTCCGCAGCGTGCCCGCCAGTCGGCGGCGGAAGGATCGATCGTTCAGGTGATACTTGAGGTATTCGGCGGAGTAGGTGTTCAGGATACCCCGCTGCGTCAGCCATTTGCTCGCCCGCAGGATGGTGCGCGGCCGCTCGGTCAGCTTCGCCAGGGGCCGCACCATCGCCCGCGGCAGGGTGTCGATCCAGTTGGTGTACCGCCCGCCCGCCCCGTCGGGAGCCACGAGCGCCAGGTCGCGCAGGTCGGGATGCCGCAGGCCCGCCAGACAGGCGCTCAGGTAGCGACCCCCCAGGGAGTGACCGAGCAAAAAGACCGGACGGTCGGCGTAACGATCGAGGAGCTGTTGGAGGACTGAGGTGAGTTCGTCGGATGTGTACCGGCTGCCATACCATTCGGTCTCCCCGTGGTAGGGCAGATCGGGGGCCAGGGTAGTAAACTGATCCCCCAGGTGGCGGCCGAGCCGCTCCATACGCCCGCCACTGCGACCGAAGCCGTGTAATGCAAGCAGTACCGCCGCTCCACTACCGTACTGCCGTACGTACACCCGGTCGTCGGGCAGGTCGGGGTTGCGCCCCTCCGTGCGGTGCTCCAGCCAAAAATGAGTTTGCATGGGGAAGTAACATCGTGGGTGGCGGAAAAGATACCGCCGGGGGTTAGCCCCAGTGCCCCCTTTCCGTCTCTTCCCGGGGGATGGCGGCCAGGTGGTCGAGAAATTCGCGGCGGGGAATGGCCCGGCCGCCGAGACTGCGTAGGTGTTTCGTTTCCTGCTGACAGTCGATGAGACGGTAGTCCCGCTCGGCGAGTCGGCGCACCAGGCTGATGAAGCCGAACTTGCTGGCGTTGGGCCGGTGGAAGAACATACTCTCTCCGAAAAATACCCGCCCCAGGGCCAGCCCGTAGAGCCCGCCGACCAGTTCCTTCCCCTCGTAGACCTCCACGCTGTGGGCGATACCGAGCTTGTGCAGACCGACGTAACCGGCGATCAGTTCATCCGTGATCCAGCTGCCAAATTGCCCGGGGCGGTAAAGGTTACGGCAGTGCTCCATCACCTCCCGGAATCGCCCGTCAAAGGTGACCCGGTATTTTCCCTGATTGAAGTAGGGCCGCATACTCTTGCTGACCCGCAGTTCGTCGGGGAACAGCACGAAGCGGGGATCGGGGTGCCACCATAGGGTCGGTTCCCCCTCGGCAAACCAGGGGAAGTAGCCCATCCGGTAGGCGGCGAAAAGTCGTTCGGGGGTCAGGTCGCCGCCGAAGCAGGCCGGTCCGTTGCCGTTCACGCGGGCGGGATCGGGAAACAGCTCGGGAAAACGGGGGTCGAGGCGGTACAGGGGCATTCTCAGCCCTTCCCCTCGATCACCGCGCTGAGCCCGCGGTCGCAGAGGGCGTCTTTCTTAGGTCGCAATTCGTTGAAGGCGGCCGACTTCACGGTAGCTTTCCCCTTGAGGTGGATCATGAGGGCCAGCTGCTCGGACTGCTCGGAGGTATGGCCCAGAATCTCCACGAAACTCTGCATCACCCAGTCGAAGGTGTTCACGTCGTCATTGAAAACGATCAGGTCGGCGGGTTCCCCAATACTTACGTCGATGTCCTCCTCCAGGAGTACGTCGGTGTCACTTGCAGCAAAAATGCTCATACGTTCGGCGCGCTAATTCGATTAGAAAAACTACGATAAATCGCTCAAAGTTGTCCGAATGGCGGAATAATCGGGTTGGTCGCCCGCGGATTCCAGTACCTCGGCGTAGCGGATGACGCCCTGTTCGTCCACTACGAAGGCCGCCCGCTTGCTCACGCCCTCCATATCGAGTACGAAGGTATCGTAGAGGGCCCCGTACTGCCGGCTCACCTCCCGGTTGAAGTCGCTCAGCAGCGGGAAGTTGAGTCCCTCCTGCTTCTTGAACTGCTCCAGGGTGAATACGCTGTCGACGCTGATGGCCACCACGTCGGTGTTCAATTCACGGTACCGGTCCAGGCTATCCCGCATGGTGCACATCTCTTCGGTACACACGCCGGTGAAGGCCAGGGGGAAGAACAGGATCACGAGCCGGCGGCCACTGTAGTCCTGCAGACTGACCTGCTCTTTTTCGTCGCTGTACAGTTGAAAGAGGGGGGCTTTGTCGCCAACTTTAAGGGGCATCGGAAGGGATTGAAGGGGTGTAGGAATAAGGACACGTCCGCCGACGGAAGGTTTACCCATCCACTTTGCTCCTGCGCGCCGCCGCCCGCACGGGAGAAATTATGGTATTCGCCAAGGACACGCTACTTTGTGAAAAACATCCTCAACTTACCACCCTTTGGACTCTCCCTCTACCGTCCTGCAGCAACACAACGTCCGCCAGTTCGGCCGGCCCGATGGTCCCGCCCTGCTCTTCGCCCACGGCTTCGGCTGCGACCAGCGGATGTGGCGCCACGTCGTTCCCGCCTTCACCGACCGCTACCGGGTCATCCTGTTCGATTACGTGGGGGCCGGGGAGGCAACCCGCCCCTACCGGGTGGAGCGCTACGACCGGCTGGAGGGCTACGCGGAGGACGTGAACGAGATCTTGGAGGCGCTGGACTTGCGGCAGGTCACCTTCATCGGCCACTCCGTAAGTGCCATGATCGGGATGCTGGCCGCCCGTCTGGCCCCCGATCGATACGCCCGTTCGGTGATGGTGTGTCCGTCCCCTAGCTACACGATCGATGGGGACTACGACGGTGGCTTTACCGTAGCCGACATCGACGAATTGCTGCAAAACCTGGACCGCAACTACCTGGGCTGGTCGCAGCAGATGACCCCGGTGATCATGGGCGCGGAGAACGGCGCCGATCTGGTGGATGAACTGACGAATTCCTTCTGCCGGATGGACCCGGACATTGCCAGCCGCTTCGCCTCGGTGACCTTTCGCTCCGACTGCCGGAGTGACCTGCCCCGACACACTATTCCCACCCTCGTGATTCAGTGCCGGGACGATTTCATCGCCCCGCCCCGGGTTGGGGAGTACGTGGCTGAACAATTGCCCCAGGGTCAGCTTATTTACCTGGATGCGACGGGGCACTGCCCAAATCTGAGTGCTCCGGAGCAGACCAGCCAAGCTATCGACCAGTTCCTAGCCAACGTGCCCCTCCCTCATGACAGAGTCGCTACCGGATAACGAACAGCTGCCCGCCCCGACTTCCTTTTTTGCTACCGCCCCCGGCGGCTTTCTCTTCACGGACCCCGACGGCCGGATCGTCCGCGTCAACGAAACCCTGGCCGGGTGGCTGGGTTACACGGCCGGGCAACTCGGAGATGGGTCACATATGATAGGCGAGCTCGTCACCCGGGGAGGACGCTTGTACTACGAAACCTACTTTTTGCCGCTGCTGCGGTTGCAGGAACGCGTAGAGGAGATCAACCTGACGCTTCAGGGACGGGAAGGAAAACGAATACCCGTGCTGGTTTCGGCTGACCGGCACCGTACCGCGGACGGGCGGGAGTACCACGTCTTCGTCGTCATTCGCTACACCCAGCGGCAGCGCTACGAGGAGGAGTTGCGGCAGGCCAAGCAGCGGGCCGAATCCAGCGACCGGGCCAAGTCCTACTTTCTGTCGACGATCAGCCACGAGGTACTCACCCCCATCAATGCCATCCTGGGCATGGCTGACCTGCTGGGCAGCACCCGGCTGACCGAACAGCAGCGGCACCTGCAGTCGATCCTATTGTCTTCCGGGCGCCACTTGCTGGACCTCTTCCAGAATGTCCTGATCGTCGCGAAGAGCGGGCTGGACAAACTGGAACTGGCCAATCGGCCCTTCGATCTCCGCCAGCTGGCCACTACCATTACGGACAGTTTTCGCTTCGACGACCGCCGGCAGCACGTCAGGATCTCCCTGCACCTTGATGACGACCTCCCCCCTACCCTGCTGGGCGACCCGACCGTCATTACCCAACTGCTGACTAACCTGGTGGGCAATGCCGTCAAATTCACGGAGGAAGGGGAGGTGTGTCTCCACGTCTCGGCCGGCGAAAGGGGGAAGGAGGAGCAGCAGGTGATCCACTTCTCGGTGACCGATACCGGGATCGGCATCGACCCCGAAGAGGTCGAGCGGCTTTTCCAGCCTTTTCAGCAACTGAATACCGAGGTCCAACAGCGCTATGGGGGCAGCGGGCTCGGACTGGCCATCTGCCAGCAGATCCTCCAGCGACTGGGAAGCGAACTGCGAGTCGACAGCGAGCCCGGGCGGGGTTCCCGCTTTTTCTTTTCCCTCCGGCTGGGTACGACGGATGCCCCCATCCCCACCCGCCCCGCCTCCACCCTGCCCGCCATCGACCGGGGGCGCTGCCTGCTGGTGGAAGATAACGAGACCAACGCCTTCCTCGCTACCCGCTACCTGAAGCGCTGGGGGGTTGCCTTCGACCTGGCGGTAAACGGGGAAGAGGCCCTCGGATTCTTCCGCGAACGCACCTACGATCTCATTCTGATGGACCTCCAGATGCCGGTGCTGAATGGGTACGACGCGGCAGCGGCCATTCGACAGCAAGAAAAAGAAGGGGTCCGTACCCCGATCGTGGCCTTCTCCGCGGCCTCGGAAAGCGAGCTGGACCGCAGCATGGAGGCCGCAGGTATCGACGGCTTCCTACGTAAACCCTTCGTAGCCCAGGAGCTGTACGCCACCCTCCTACGCTATATTTCCCCTACTCAAGTTCCTAACGTGGCCCCTTCCGAACGTTTTCCCCGCATCATTGAAGTTTTTGAAGACGATGATGAAGCCGTACAGCAATTTATGATCGTCCTTCAACGGGAGCTAAGACAGGCGGCCGATCAATTCGAGGGGGCGCTCGCGACGGCGAATACGACCGCCGTAGCCGATCTGAAGCACAAACTGAAGACCAGCCTGAGCCTACTGGAAGCCGGCCAATTGACGGAACTGATCGCCGGGGCCACCGCCCTGTTGCGGTCCGGACAGACGGTTCCCCCCGCCCTGCAGCGGCAAGTCGTGGCCGGGCTGCGCGAACAGGCCGGGGAGCTCGCTACCCGCTAGTCCAGCTTCCGCCCCTGCATGGCCGCGGCCACGTTGCGATCCAGCGCTTCGTGCGCCAGGGGGGTGGTAAAGGTGTTGAGTTCGTCCAGTCGCTGGTTGATTGCGTCGCGATCATCTCCAGCAACGGCGGTTTCCAGGGCGGCGGCGTATCGCTCGATTTCGGCTACTTGCCCGACGCTCAGCCATCCGGCGTTCTGGGTAATGAATTTATGGGTACTGAGGAGCACGTTCTTGGCCTCGGTGCGGGCTTCGGTAAGGGCGCGGGCGGCCAGGTCGGTTTCGGCGTTCTCCAAACTGTCGATCAGCATCAGGGCCATTTCCTCTTCGCTGATCCCGTACTGTGATTTGATGGTGACACTCTGCTCGGTGCCACTACGGTGCTCGGTGGCCTTGACCCGCAGAATACCGTCGGCATCCAGGTAAAAATGGATTTCGATCTGGGGGATGCCGGCGGGCATCGGGGGGATGTCGGTCAGAATAAATTCGCCCAACTTCCGGTTATCGGCCACCATATCGCGCTCGCCCTGATAGACGGCAACCTTCAGTTTCACCTGCCCGTCCACGCTGGTGGTGTACTTGCGGCCTACCCGGGTCGGCACCTTGCTGTTGCGGGGGATGATGGGGTCCATCAGTCCGCCCACCGTCTCGATGCCCAGGCTCAGGGGGGTGATGTCGAGCAGGAGTACATCCTGTTGGTTCCCGGCGAGTACGTCGGCCTGGATCGCGGCTCCCAGGGCCACTACCTGGTCGGGGTCGAGACTATCGTTTACTTCCCGGCCGAAAAAGTCGGCAACGGCTTGCTTTACGGCGGGCATGCGGGTACTTCCACCTACTAGGATGATGTGGTCAATATCCTGCTTTTCAAGTCCGGCGTCCTTGAGGGCGCGGACGCAGGATGCAAGGGTTCGCTGGATGAGGGAGGCAAAGCGCGGCAGGGCTTCCTCCCGGCTCAGTTCGAGCTGTTTGCCCATAAACTCGGCCTGGAAAACTTCTTCCCGGGACAGGCTTTTCTTCGCCCGTTCGGCCAGCAGACGGACCTCTCCCCGCTCTTCGGGGCGGTCAATGTTCAGCTGGTGCCGCTCGGTCCAGAGGTCGACAATGGCCTGGTCGAAATCGTCGCCACCGAGGAAAGTATCCCCGTTCGTGGCCAGCACCTCGAAAATTCCCTGCTCGATCCGCAGAATGGACACATCGAAAGTGCCGCCCCCGAGATCGTAAACCGCAATCGTGCGGCCCTCGTCCTCGTCGGTCAGTCCGATCCCGTAGGCCAGGCTGCTGGCGGTGGGCTCGTTCACGATCCGGAGGACGTCCAGCCCGGCCAGTTTACCGGCGTCGCGGGTGGCCTGCCGCTGGGCGTCGTTGAAGTAGGCGGGTACGGTGATGACGGCACGGCTCACGGGAGTGCCGAGTTCGGCTTCGATGCGCTGCTTCAGGTGGGCCAGGATGCGGGCCGAGAGTTCGATGGGGCTGTAGTAGCGGGTCTGGCCATCGGCGGCGGGGACGGCAATCTTGACCAGGCGGTCTTCGTCCTCGTCGATGATGCGGTAGCCGAAGCGGTCGCGATTCTCCGCGAGGTCGCCGTAGCTCTTGCCAAGTAGGCGTTTGACGGAGTAGATGGTGCGTTCTGGGGCGGTAAGGAGATGCTCCTTGGCCTCCTCCCCAACTAGGACCGTGCCGTCCTCCCGGAAGTGAACGATGCTGGGCACGAGGACGCTCTTGCCATTCGGATCGGCGACCGCTTCGGCGCGGCCATCCCGGACGTAGGCGACCAGGCTATTCGTGGTACCCAGGTCGATGCCGATGATGGTTTCCCCCCGGGTGGAGACCGCTTCGTCCTCCTTCACTTTTCCCGCCGACAGGTCGATGCTATACTTTGCCATGGTGGGTATACGCGAGGGGGGCCGTCGGGGTTGATTCGGCGGCCCTTCGTCGAATAAAGTTGGCCGACAGGAGGGGACGGCGGACTTTGAGCACCCTAAACCTCCCCTATGCTTGCTGCCCTCCGCACGGCTTTTGCCGAGACCCTGCGCAACCTGCGCGCAAACTTTTTTCAGACCTTTCTCTCCGTCCTCGGCATCATTATCGGGGTCGGGGCACTGGTGACCAT
Organism: uncultured Lewinella sp.; assembly: GCA_964554545.1. Lineage (GTDB taxonomy): Bacteria > Bacteroidota > Bacteroidia > Chitinophagales > Saprospiraceae > Neolewinella. Next base: position 1,282 of record CAZKPE010000017.1, on the reverse strand, counting down.
GCTGGCCCTGATCGACGGGCTGGAACGGGCCGCCCGGGAGGGGATCGCGGCCAATAGCTCCACGGAATCGGTGATGGTACGGGCGACCACCTCCCGGCGCGTGGATGGAATCAATGTAGCCGTGGACGACCCCATCCGCATCACCGCAGAACTGGCCGGGCGGATGGAAGAGTACCTACCCTACCCCGTGCGCAGCCAGCTGTTCGCCAATCAGACCACCTTCGTTCAACATCCCGACACGGCGGACCGGATCGCCATCCAGTATGTGGCCATATCCCTGCCGGTCGCCGAGGAAGTTCCCGATCTGGCCCACGGTCGCTTCCTCACCCTGGCCGATCAGGATGAGGCCCAAGCGGTCACGGTCATCAACCGGAAGTTTGCCGAGCGACTGGTCGGGGAGGGGAATTCCCGGGAAGGTGCGCTGGGGGTGCGGCTGGAGATTGACGGACAGTCCTACGAAGTCGTCGGCATCCTCGACGGGGAAGATGACGAGCCCGCCATGCAGGCCATTCTGCCCCTTGCCGTTGCCAGTCGGGCTCCGAACGGCCCGCCCACTAACACCGCCCTGATCGTCAATTTCGATCGTCTTGAGGATGTACGCCCCGGCCGCGACTCCATTGAGGCCTGGTTTGCCGCCACCTACCCGTATATGGAGGAGCCCGTCCAGACCATTGCCAGCCTGGATCTCGTCAAACAGATGGAAATCGGCTTCAAGGTCTTCCGCCTGGTGATGGCCTTTCTGATCGGCATCGCCGTAGTCGTCGGGGGGGTTGGAGTGATGAATGTTCTCCTCATGTCGATCAACGAGCGCACCTCGGAGATTGGGGTTAGGAAGGCCGTCGGGGCCAACCGCCGCCGCATCATTACCCAGTTTCTGGCGGAAAGCGTGGCTATCTCCGCCGTCGGCAGCTTCTTCGGTATGCTATTGGGAGTACTTATGGCCATCGTCTCGGCGGCGACCATCGGCTACATCCTTGAAGTGGAGTTCTCGGCGGTATTCCGGGCGCAAACGCTGGTGGTCGTCGGTCTTGTCGCCCTGATCACCGGCATCGTCTTCGGCACCTACCCGGCCAGAAGGGCGGCGGGGCTGGACCCGGTGCGGGCGATACAAAGGACTTGACGCACTTCGTGCGGAATCGACGGCTTCGCCGGGGATGGAGGCCGCTGCGCGGGTAGACGGTCCATCCGCGCAGCGGCCTCCATCCTGCGCAACGCGCATCCACCCAAGCGAAGCCCGTCTTCCCCTATATTGCCCATTCAAAACCCAGCAGACTATGATCAT
>CAZKPE010000016.1:0-35787 GCA_964554545.1 uncultured Lewinella sp. | reverse complement strand
CGACAGCCTCAACCACAAGCAGGCCCGAAAACTTCCTACCCACCCGGATATGATCCTGCAGTACGCCCACTACCTGCGGGATGTACGGGCAGCGGCCGGCCGGTCCGTGGAGGTATACGGCCACTTTCGGGTGCATCTGAACGGACGGAGCGCGGCCCTGATGATCGACCCCGAGGTGGACCTGGCCGAAGTCGAATGGAGCTACCTGGGAACCAAAGAGTGGATACTGCCCGAGTTTACAGGGTCGACAGGTAGCGATCCCCCCGGTCGCAAATGATGCAAACGATCAGGCCTTCGTCAAGCTCCTCCACCAGTTGCAGGGCGGCGGTCGTGGCCCCGCCGGAACTGACGCCGGCGAACAGGCCGATCTCGGTGGCCAGTCGCCCGCTCGCCGCTACCGATTCCGCCTCGCTGACGTCGATGATGCGGTCGACCTGGGAGGCGTCGTAGATGGCGGGTAGAAAGCCGGGACTCCACCGCCGAATGCCGGGGATTCGACTCCCGTCCGTAGGTTGTACCCCGACGATTCGTACCGCCGCCGACTGCTCATGCAGGTAACGCCCCGTGCCGGTGATGGTGCCGGTAGTGCCCATGCTGCTGACGAAATGGGTGATGCGGCCTTCCGTGTCCCGCCACAGCTCCGGCCCGGTGGTCCGGTAGTGCGCCCGCCAGTTGTCGTCGTTGGCGAATTGATTGAGTTGGACGTAGTCGCCGCTCTCCTCCATCTCCTGGGCCAGCGTCCGGCTGTATTCAATGGTCCCGTCGGCCGGCGTGAGCACCACGTCGGCCCCGTAGGTCCGCATGGTTTTGATGCGCTCTTCGGTGGAGTTTTCCGGCATGATGAGGGTAGCGGAGATGCCATAAGTGGCCGCGATCATGGCGATGGCGATACCGGTGTTACCGCTCGTCGCCTCGACGATGCGCTGCCCGCTACCGAGCCGACCGCTTTCCAGCGCCCCCCGGATCATACTGAGCGCCGCGCGATCCTTGACCGAGCCCCCCGGGTTTTGCCCTTCCAGCTTTCCGTAGAGCTGCACGCCGGGTTTGTCGTAGAGGTCGGAAAGGTCGATCAGGGGGGTGTTGCCGATCAGTTCGTGCAGCCGCATCATGGGTCGAAGTTGAGGTAGGGCAACACCCGTTCCCGGCTTTCGGTGGAGAGGGCGCGTACTTTTTCCAGGTCGGCAGGACCGGTGTAGGGTCCGTGGTTATCGCGGTAGCGGATCAGGATCGCGGCGGTGCGCCGGTCGAGGTAGGGATGGCTGGCGAGTTCGGCGGCGGTGGCCCGGTTGATGCGTATGACATTCGGGGGAGTGCCGAAGTTGAGGTAGGGCAGAATGCGTTGGAAGCTACTGTCGGGCAAGTATTGGGTGGCCGCCACCTGTTCGGGATCGACGAAGCCACCGAGCCGGTCGCGCCACTGCATGATCTGGCCGGCGCGGTAGGGGCCGATGCCGGGTAGTTGTTCCCAGTCCTCCTGTTTAGCTGTATTCACGTCAATGGCCCGTACGGCCGGAGTGGAAGAGGTGGGCGCCCCGATAGCTATCGGGGCAGGTGCGGAGGGGGTAGGTAACTGAATGGCAACGAGGTCGAGTATGCTGGCAAGCTTAATACTATCGATGGAGCGTAGTCGGAGCAGATCGTCGGGTTTGCGGAAGGTGGTCGGGCGGTCGCCGCGGTAGCGTAGCAAAGCCGACGCTTCCCGTTCACTCAATCCGAGCAGTTGCAGGCTGTCGGCCGAGATCGTGTTCGGATCAAAGCGGAAGCGCTGCGGGGGAAGGGTGGGGGGGGCTGCGTAGGTAGCAGGGGATTTATTTCGCGACAGGTTCGTGGTTGGGAGTTCAGCCAACGCCATCAGCCGATCCCGCTGCTCGGGGCGGAGCACGAACAAGCGACCGATGTCAGCAACTTGGCGAAAGGGGCGCTTGCTTCGGTATTTGATCCAGGCGGCGGCCTGTTTCTTGCTGAGGCCCAGTTGAATAAGTTGGCTGGCGGAGACGGTATTCGGGTCGAAGGGAAATTTGGCGGGCGAAGCGATTGACGCCGGAGAAGCGGGCGTGCGCAGTCGCTCGGCGGCGGCGAAGAGATCGCTATCGTCACGTATTGCAGCGTCGGTCGGCCCGCGAAGTAGCGCTGACAGAAAGGGGGCCAGCAAAATGAGCGCGGCGAGTACGACCAATCCGAGGCGCTGCCGCCGGGTATAGGCCCAGGGGCTGGGGGAAGCGGGAGTAGGCAAAACTGGGGTCAGGTGGTCTAGGTCAAAGAATACCCGACTAAGCTAAACAAAAAGTTGGACTGCCCGTCCGCTGGGTTGTAAATTTGTGGTTTTCTAACTATCCGGTCCATGATCAAACGGCTGTCCATCAGCAACTACGCCATTATCGAGGAACTGACCCTCGACTTCGCGCACGGTCTGAGCATCATCACCGGAGAAACTGGAGCCGGAAAATCCATTGTCCTGGGCGCGCTCAACCTCATTCTCGGTGGGCGGGCCGATTCGAAGACGCTCTTCGTCGAAGATCAAAAGTGCATCATCGAAGGGCGCTTTGCCGTGGCAGCCTACGATTTGCGGGAGTTTTTTGAGGAGCACGACCTGGACTACGACCCGGACCTCATCATTCGCCGCGAGATCACGCCTTCGGGAAAGAGTCGAGCCTTCGTGAACGATACTCCGGTCAAACTGAAGGTGCTGCAGGACCTCGGTTCCGTTCTGATCGATCTGCACCAGCAGTTCGATACGCTCTATATAAACAACAGCGACTTCCAGCTCGAACTACTGGATGCACTGGCCGGGCAACTACCCGCCGTAGCGAGCTACCGCGCCGACTACCAGCAACTACAACAAAGCCGTCGCCGGCTCGCACAGTTGCAGGCCGAGCAGGCCCAGGCCCGCCGCGAACAGGAATTTCTAGAGTTCCAGGTCAACGAGCTCGAAGAAGCAGAACTAAGGGAGGGTGAGCAGGAAGACCTCGAGGGCGAACGCCACCGCCTCAGCAATGCTGACGAGATCAAGCAGCTCACCGCCGGAGCCTTCCATTACCTGACCGAAGGCGACGAATCTGTAGGCGACCGCCTGTTATCCATCGCCGGTAAGTTGGAACCCCTGGCGGCCGGCGACCCCAAGCTGGCAGCCATCGCCGAGCGCTTCGAGAGCATTCGGCTGGAACTGGACGAGGTGGCCTCCGACCTGGAAGCCTTCGGTGAGGACACGGAAGCGAATCCTAACCGGCTGGAGGAGATCGAGGAACGACTAAACACGCTGTACCGCTTGCAAACCAAGCACGGCGTAAAGGACAATGCCGGTCTGCTGGAGATTTACCGCGAGCTCAGCGATCAGCTCGGCCACTTCGCCGACCTGGGGGGCAACATCAGCAAATTGGAAAAGGAAGAAGCTCGACTGCTTAAATCACTGGCGAGCCAGGGAGAAACCCTCCGTAAGGGCCGGCAGCGGGTTGCCCCGGATTTTGCGAAGCGGGTCCGGAGTCAGCTTGCCGACCTCAGTATGGAGAATGCACGGCTGGTCGTTGAATTCAAGCCGCTAAAGGAGGTGGGTCCTCAGGGTCTGGACGAGGTACAGTTTCTATTCAGCGCCAATAAGGGCGGTAAATTACAAAGCATTAAGGACGCCGCTTCGGGGGGAGAAATGTCCCGTCTGGCCCTGGTCACCAAAAGCCTGGTTGCCTCGGCTATGGAACTGCCGACCCTCATTTTCGACGAGATCGACTCCGGGGTGAGTGGCGACGTAGCCCAGAAGATGGGGCGCATCCTGACCGACCTAAGTAGGCACCACCAGGTGGTCGTCATTACCCACTCGCCCCAGGTAGCCAGTCGCGCACACCGCCATTACTACGTCTACAAGACCGATAAGCAGGGGGCGGAACGAACGATCACCCGGGTTCGGGAGCTCGATCGGAACGAACGGGTACGCGCCATCGCCACGATGCTGAGCCAGAACCCGCCTAGCGATTCCGCACTTAAGAATGCACTTGAGCTGATAGAGGCTCGGTAGGGATCACCACGGGTTTGACGGATTAGGGCACGGATGTAAAACGGATTTCCGTCTCCGCGCCACCTCCGCGCATACCTGCTTTACCTCTGCGGTGAACCAAAGCTGCATGCATACTAGCGAGTTGCACTCAATATTCCATACCGGATCGCCCCGCTGGCAAAGCCTTTCTTCATGTACCGCATCGCCCAGGCCCCCCGGATGGTGCCCATCCCGGCCCGGACCAGCCCCGGCCAGTTGCGCGGGTCGAGCCCGCTGCGGATGACGGCATCCCAGAAGGGAGCCACTGCGTCGGACCAATCGGCCGTCTGGATGTTACTGAATCCGGCTTGTTCAGCAGCTTCCGCCAATTGCGGTACACTTACCAGCGGGGGCAGGTGGTACAGCTCGCAAATTTGCTGCAGGGTGTACTGATCGGTGGGGGAGAGATAGGGCGGTTCCGGCCGGTGGCACCAGGTGGCCATCAGTAGCTGGCCGCCGGGATTGAGGAGGTCGTAAAAGAGGTCGAACAGCCCCCGTTTATCCTCCATATGCTCGGCCGACTCCATGCTCCAGATCAGATCGAAGCGGCCGGTCTGCCCGGCCTCAAGTGCGTAAACATCCTTGGCAATAAGCGTGAGGCGGTCGGAGAGTCCGGCCTCCCGATTATAGCCATTCCCGCGGTTAGCCTGTACCGGACTGAGGGTCACGCCCAGCCCTTCGGCGTCAGGGTAGCGTCGGGCCAGGTAGCGGCTGCTGCCCCCGACTCCGCAGCCGGCATCGAGGAAGCGGCGGACCGGCCGGTCGGATGTGCCGCCGAAATCCAATAATTCCTCGATCATGTCGAGTTGGGCCTGCCGGTGATCGACGGCGCGCCGGCCGTCGGGGCCGTAGTAGCCATGGTGCATTTGCTCCCCCCAGGTAGTCAGCCAGAGTGGGGTGGAGGCGTCGTAAAAATCGCGGATGCGGCGGTTCAGTCCGGCCATCTTAGCGCTTGCGGAAAATGGCACGGAATAGGAGAATGGCGGTAACCGCGCCGAGCCCGCCGAGCACGATCTTCTGCTCCCGGTTCAGAGGCTCCACTTCCCCTTCGATGCCGCGCAGCGGCGCGGTGACGTGAGCCAGTAGCGCCATGGGAATGAACAGAAAACCGGCCGCCGAACCGAGCAGGACCCGACCGGTCAGTAACAGGTTACGCCCGAGCCATCCGCCCTCCGGGTTGGCCTCCACCAGGGCGGCGGAGGGGTCGACGGGACGGTAGGCGGGGCTGCGACCCGGTGCCGGTTTGGTGCCGACGATGGCGATGCCGTAGCGCTCGTTTTCCTGCCAGTGGGGGCGGACGTAGGTCCAGTCGATGTTCTCAAAGCCGGCCTCCCGAAAGTAGAGGTGGTAGTCCGATTCCGGTGGAAAGAGCATCCAGGTGTTAGCGATAAATTTGCTGATCGGGTTCACCGGCTCGATGGGGCCGATGAGCAGGGCCTGGCCGCCCTCCTTGATGACCCGATAGGCCTCATTCACGCCGCGTTGGGGATCGGGCCAGTATTCGATGGAGCCGGCCGAGACATAGCGATCGAACGTATCGTCGGGGAAGGGCAGTTTCTCGGCGTCTCCCAGACGGAAGCGGCAGTCCTGTAGGTCTTCCTTGACCATGGCCCGTTCCATTTGCTGGGGGCTTTGATCGAGGCAGGTAATATTGCGTGCCGGCACCCGGCTGGCGATGCCCTGAGTGGTGAACCCGGTTCCGGAACCCACGTCGATTACCTTCAACTGGCTGCTATTCGACCAGTCGACCACGTCGAGCGCTTTCTCCCGCATTCTGGCGGTCCAGAAGAGCGGGTTAACGAGTTTATCGTAAAACTGGGAGAGGTAGCGGTAGAACCAGAATGCCTCCCGCTTATGTTGCATTAGTCGCATGGCCGGGTCAGGGTTAGGGGTGTAAGGTAGGGGCTCGGCCCCGAATTCACTTGTACTTAACAACACTGCCGTGCGGCCGCTGTTCCTGCCAATTGCCTACTTTGGCGCATTAACTCCTTACCCTTGCCCACCGAACTGATAAAGCGGGACTCTTCCTGGCTTGAGTTTAACGGACGCGTCCTGCAGGAGGCCGCCGACCCCCGCGTTCCCCTCTACGAACGACTACGCTTCCTGGCGATCTACAGCAGCAATCTTGATGAGTTTTACCGCGTCCGGGTCAGTTCGTTGCGGCAATTCAAAAAGTTGCCCAAAACCGAGCGCCGCGAACTGTTCGACTTCAAGCCCAAGCGGGAACTCAAAGACATCCGCAAACGGGTATACGAGCAACAGGAGGAATTCGGCCGCATCTTTCGCGATGAGATCCTGGTGCAATTGGAAGAAGAAGGCATCCACCTCATCCATAGCAATCAGATGGACGACGGGCAGCGGCAGTTCGCCGCCGACTACTTCGACGAGCAGATCGCCCCCCACCTGGAACTGCACTGGCTGCCCGGAAAAGGGGAGGACAGCGAACTACCCTTCCTGGACGACGGCCAGCTCTGCCTTGCCGTGAGTCTGAACGAACAGGAAGCCGAGGAGACCGGGGAGGTCGCCCTGGTGCCCATCCCGGTGGAGCAGACCGGCCGCTTCCTGGTCCTGCCATCCGCCGAAAAGGACCCGGAGGGCTACTACGTCATCTTCGTCGACAGCGTCATTCGGGCCAACCTCAGCCGCTGGATGGACCGACGCGTCGACTTCGGTTACAGCTTCAAACTCAGCCGCGACGCCGAGCTCTACATTGACAACGAATTCGACGGCGACCTGCTGCGCAAGATCGAGCACAGCCTGGAAACCCGCGATCTGGGTCTGCCCACCCGCTTCCTGTACGACGGCGATATGCCTAGCTGGATGCTGAAGCGACTCAAGAAGGCCCTGAGGTTGTCGAAATACGACATGATCCCCGGGGCGCGCTATCACAACTTCAACGACTTCTTCACCTTTCCCCAACCTCCGGAAACCGGTCACTTGGCCTATCCGGCCATGCCCCCGCTGCCCCACCCCCAACTGGAAGGGGCCGATAGCATCATGGATGTCATACAAGCCACGGACGTACTGCTCAGTTTCCCCTACCAGAAGTACGACTACATCCCCCAGTTGATCCGGGAAGCGGCCGACCGCCCCGATGTCAAACGCATTCGCATCACGCTGTACCGGGTCGCGAAAAAGTCACGGGTGGTGACGAATTTGCTCTACGCCCTGGAAAAAGGCAAGCAGGTCGAAGCTTTCGTGGAGGCTAAGGCTCGCTTCGACGAGGCCAGCAATCTGTACTGGGGTAATAAGATGAAGGACGCCGGAGCCTACGTGCGCTACTCCTATCCGGCCGTCAAGGTGCATACCAAACTGCTGCACATCAGTCGGGAAACCGAAAGGGGGGAGACGATTCACTACAGCTACATCGGTACGGGCAACTTCAACGAAAAGACCGCCAAGCTCTACACCGACCACGCGCTGCTCACCTGCCGGCCCAAACTGGGCAAGGATGTCGAACGGGTCTTCGACCTGCTGCGGGGCAAGCTTATTCTCCCGCGCTGCAAACACTTGTTAGTGGCACCCTTTAACATGGAGCCCGACTTTCTCGACCTGATCGACCGCGAGATAGCAATCGCCGAGGCGGGCGGCCACGCCTACCTCTTTCTGAAGATGAACAGCCTGGAGGAACCCAACATGATCAAAAAAATCCGGGAAGCCGCCCGGGCCGGCGTAGAGGTGCGCATGATCGTGCGGGGCATCTGCCGCCTGGTGCCGGACAAGAAGGAAAATATCCAGATCATCAGCATTATCGACCGCTTTTTGGAGCACGCGCGCGTCTTCATCTTCGGTAATAACGGAGACGAGAAGGTGTACATGGGCTCCGCCGACTGGATGAACCGCAACCTCTACCGGCGGGTCGAAGTAGTGACGCCGATCTTCGATAAATTGATCGCACTGGAATTGCGCCGAATCATGGACCTGCAGTGGCGGGACAACCAGCGCGCCCGCCTCATCCAGGACGGCCAGCTCAATGACTATCGTGAGGCCGATTCCGGCGACGGGGCCTTTCGCGCCCAACTGGACATCTACGCGTACTTCCAACACCAACTCGCCGAGGCATGAATTTCCTCGCCCACCTCGCGCTTTCCCGCGGCGACGCGGATCTTCAGGTGGGCAACTATATCGGCGATTTCATACGGGGGCGCGAAATGCTCCTCCTGCCCCGCTCCATCCAGTGGGGGGTCCGTATGCACCGGGATATCGACGCGCTCACGGACGCCGATCCGGATGTACGGATGCTGAACAAAACCGTCGCCCAGCGCCATGGCCGCTACGCGCCGGTCATCACCGACATTGTCTTCGACCACGCGCTCTACCGGAATTGGGCGAAGTTTACCTGCATCAGCTACCCGGACTTCAAAACGGAGGCCTACGCCGTGCTTCGTGCCCGGGCCAGTGTACTGCCTGAACGCATCCAGCCCCCCCTGTACGGCATGACCGACGGAGACTGGTTGCAACAATACGCGAGCCCGTTGGGTATGGCCTCCGTATTCCGGCGACTTCGCGGCCGGCTCAGCCGCCCGGAGTACCTGGATGGGATTGATGCTACGCTAAGGGACCTGGACGCCGAGATCAACCAGGTCTTTCTCCGGGTGTTCCCCCGCCTACAGACCCTAGCCGAAACCTACCTTGAGCGTACCCCGACCGATTGATCTGCAACTGCACCGTTTCGCTTCCCGCCTCGCCGTGCGCAACGCGGGGAATCAGCGTATGGTACGGGGTGAAATCCGCAAAAAGTGGCTCGTGCTACAGCCGGAGGAGTTCGTCCGCCAGCTCCTCATCCACTTTCTGATCCAGGACATGAAGTACAACCGCAACCGCATCACCGTCGAGCGCGGCGTCGCGGTGAACGGGGAGCCCAGGCGTACCGACATTCTCGTTTTCGACCAGGATATGCGGCCTTTCTTACTCATCGAATGCAAGGCCCCCAAGATTTCCCTGTCCACTGACGTGTTTCGGCAGGCCAGTCAGTACAACGGCCCACTTCGCGTACCTTATCTGATGATCACCAATGGGAGGCAGAGCTACGTGGCCCGAATCGACTACCAGGCGGAAAATTATACCTTCCTTTCCGCCGTTCCGGAATGGTAGCCCCCGCCCCCTATGTCTGAATCCCTCCTTACGGTGTCTGGTCTCACTCTCCGTTTTGCAGGGAAGGATCCTTTGCTACGGGAGGTAAGTTTCAGTATTGGCCGGGGTGAGAGTGTAGGGCTGCTCGGCCCCAGCGGCTCGGGCAAAAGCTTGCTGGCTTCCGTGCTGGTCGGGTTACAGACGGAGTCCGTCCGCATACGGGCCGAACGGCTGGAATGGCAGGGCAGGGGAAAGCAGCCTATATCTTTGGTTACGCTGCCTCCGAAAACGTGGCGACGTATCCGGGGCATCGGGATCGCCCTCATCCCCCAGGATCCTCAGGCCGCCCTCAATCCGGTGCAAACCTGCGGGACGCAACTGCGGCGGGCATTCCGCTCGCTGACCGGGTCGGCCTCGGGTGTGGATGAAGCGATCGAGGAAGTACTTCGGCAGGTAGGACTGAAAGGGGCGCGGACGCAGGTGCAAGCTTCTTACCCGCATCAACTGAGCGGCGGACAATTGCAACGGGTGGTCATCGCTCAGGCTCTCCTGGGCAAACCGGATCTCCTGATCGCCGACGAGGTAACAACGGCCCTGGATGCCATCACGACCCGGGAGATTCTCGATCTCCTTAACGCAGTGCGACGGCGCAGCGGAATGGCCCTGCTCTTCATCACCCACCGGCACGATCTGCTCACCTATCTGACGGACCGGGCGCTGAAAATTGAGGGGGGAGCACTTCGGAAGGATAATACCTTCAGCCCAGTCCAGGTGATGGCTCCGACAGCTTCCCCCGCCGAAGCGAACCGCCTATTGGAACTGACTGACGTTCGGATCGCCTACCGCGAGAACGGCATGCCGGCGGTTCACGATTTTAATCTTGAACTACGGAAGGGGACGCGTACGGCCCTGGTTGGTCCCAGCGGCTGCGGAAAAAGCACGGTGGCCGCATTTTTAGTCGGACTCGTCCCGGCTCAGGAAGGAATGGTCTGGTTTGCGGGTCATTCGGTGACCGTTCAGGCATGGCACCTGCGCCCCGTCGCCCAAACGGGTGTACAGCTTATTTTTCAAGACGTGGATGGGTCACTTAATCCCCGGCATACGGTCAGACGCGCGCTACAGGAGGTGCTGCGGGGTGAGCACACGGTCGGTGAGCTACTGCGTAAAGTCGGGCTGCCGCCGGAACGGTTTGCCGACCGGCTCCCCCGGCAGCTGAGCGGCGGGGAAAAACAACGGGTCGCCATTGCGCGGGCCCTGGCCACCGACCCGCAGCTGTTGGTTTGCGACGAGGCCTTTTCGGCCCTTGATACTCCGCTGAGACGACGGCTGCAGCGATTGCTGACCGAGCTGAGTGAGCGGGAGGAGCTCTCGATTTTGCTCATCACCCACGACCTCAGCCAAGTCGGCACCTTCGCCTCCCAGGTGGCAGTTATGGATGCCGGGACGATCGTGGAGGAAGGACCGCCGGACCGAATCTTCGCCAAGCCCCGTGCCGAACTGACGCGCCGCTTGCTGCGAGCGGCGGATTTTGGCCCATCGGCAGGTGAATGAACCAAATACTTGTGCCCCATCGTTAATGCCAGCATGACCCCGCTACGTTCGCTGTTCCTGTTTCTGCTACCCGTTTTCGCGTCCGCCCAGTCTTACGATATCGGCCTCGGCATGCGGCTGGGAACGGAATGGGGAGTGACCGGACAGTTGCGACTGCCGTTCGTACATAAGAACTTCGTGCTGGAGGGGATTGCCCTGTCCGCCTTTCAGACCGAAGAGGGCAGCATCACCCTGCTTGGCAAACAGCATCAGCCGATCCTGAGCCGCCGGCTGAACCTCTTCTACGGCGGGGGCGTCCACGCTGGCTGGAGCAACGAAATCGACGGAGAAACCGGGCAGACCTTCAACGGACCGGTAGGCGTAACGGGCATCGTCGGACTGGAGATCACGCTGAATCGCATTAACCTCAGCTACGACTACAAACCGGCGGTGAACCTAAGCGGCGGGGCTTCGGTCGTAGACCTGCAAACGGCCGTCAGCGTACGCTACGTACTGGCTAACCGCAATGCCGTGTGGGATAAGGGGAAGGAAAAAGACCGGCGCAAGCGGCGGCGCGCGCGGGAGCGGGAACGCAAGCGGGAGGAGCGGGCGCGGCGCGACAAGCGCTGGTATGAGATCTGGAAGCGGGGGGGGTGAACCCTGTAGGGCGGTCGGGGTTTGCAGTACAGAATTTCAGCCCATGCCCCCAACGGATTACGACCTCGTCATTATCGGTTCCGGCCCCGCCGGGTCGACGACCGCCCGATTCGCAGCCGAAGCGGGACTGCGGGTGCTGATGGTCGATAAACGGCAAGAGTTGGGCGCGCCGATCCAGTGTAGCGGTGCGATTAGCCACCACGCTTTGGTATCGGCCGGCATCGATCCGGTGGCCGAATTCATCCACGAGCCGATCTACGGATTTGCGATCTACGACGATTCGGGAGCGCGCACCCTACACGACTACCGCCAGCTGAAGCCCGATGAATACGGCCCCGAAGCGGGCAAGCAGCCACTTGGCTACGTCGTTGATCGCCGCCGCTTCGACCGCTACCTGATGACGCAGGCGGAGCGCGCCGGAACGGAGGTCTGGCTCAAGACGGAAGGATTGGGCTACGCGCCCCGCGCGGACGGGAACTGCGAGGTCTACTTGCGGCAATACAATCAGGAATTGAGCGTCACCACCCGCGTACTGGTCGGAGCCGACGGACTGCAATCCCAGGTCGGTAAATGGGCGGGACTGCAGACCCACATCAAGATCACGGAACTGGCGGGCTGCTTGCAGTTCATCGTCGATGGAGTGACAACGCAAGGCTTGCTGGAGATCGTGACCGGACACGAGTGGGCCCCGGGCGGTTACGCCTGGGTCTTCCCGAAAGGGGAGGGCTACGCCGAGATCGGACTCGGCGTGATCGCGACCATGACCGACCGGCCGGCGCAGTGGCACCTGGATAAATTCATCCGGCAAAGCTTTTTCCGCGACCGTTTCGCCGACTGTCGCATCCTGGAAGTGCAGGGTGGGGGAGTGCCCCTGGCCGCACCGCTGCGCACCCAGTACGCCGATAACCTCATCATGGTTGGGGATGCGGCCCGCCACGTAAACCCGATCACCGGCGGGGGCCTACACACGGCGGTTTCGGGGGGGCGGATCGCGGCGAACTACCTGATCGGCCATCTGGAAGACGGGCTGCCGAACCAGGGTGGCGGACTGGCTGGCTACCAAAATCTATGGCTGGAGGAACTGGGGAACAAGATGTGGAAGCTGTACGGTATCAAGACCGACATCTTTCACAATATGAATATCGCCGAGCGCGACCGGCAGCTGTATGCGACCATGTCGGACTACTTTAGCCCGACCTCCGAATTCAAGAAAATATGAGCAAGCAGACGCCGGTCCTTTTCCAAATCGGCTGGAATGCCTGTATCAACTGCGGGGCCTGCGTGGCCATTTGTCCGCAGGAGGCGGGCTTCGTAAGCCCTTTCGACACCATCGCCGTCGATCGCCCCTGCGACATCGCCTGTCTGCTGTGTGAGTCCATTTGCCCGACGGACACTATTCGTCATCGGCCGGTGGCTATGGAAACTACGCCAACTCCCGTAATTGCTGAATAGTGTAGTCGATCATCTCGTCGGTGATGTCGAGGTGGGTGGTGAAGCGGACCGTTCGCGGGCCGAAGGGGGTAGCCGCGATGCCCCGCTCTTTCAGCTGTGTCAGCAGATCGTCGGCCGTCCGGTCGGCCAATTCGACCAGGCAGATATTGCTTTCGGTGGGGGCCACACTGGCCACGTAGGGAAGTCCCCTTAGGGCGTCGCCAATCCGGCTGGCCCGTTCGTTGTCTTCCGTAAGTCGATCGACGTGATGGCGCAGGGCGTATTCACCGGCCGCGGCCAGGGAGCCGGCCTGCCGCATTCCCCCGCCCAGAACCTTACGGAAACGGCGGGCCTTGCCGATCAAATCCTCGGGCCCAAGGAGCAGGCTACCCACCGGGGCACCCAGGCCCTTGCTCAGGCAAATGCTGACGGTGTCAAAGAGTGCGCCCCAAGCTTCGGGACTGTCGCCGGTTTTGACTAAGGCATTGAATAGCCGGGCCCCATCCAGGTGTAGGCGCAGCTGATTTTGTCTGGCTTCTTTGGCGAGTGTGGTAGCTTCTTCCTGGGTGTAGACGCTCCCGCCACCCTTATTGCAGGTGTTCTCGATCACCACCAGACGGGAGCGGGGGAGCCAGTCGTAAAGCGGTTTGACGGCCGCGGCGATCTGACCAGGAAGGATCTTTCCCCGTTCGCCGTGAACCAGTTGCAGGCTCACGTTCGAGATCAGGCTGTACACCCCGCCCTCGTACTGATAGATGTGGCTTTTTTCCTCGCAGATTACCTCGTCCAGACTGCGGGTGTGCACCTTAATGGCGAGCTGATTGGTCATCGTGCCGGAGGGGCAGAACAGCGCGGCATCCATCCCGAATAGCTCCGCGGCATAGCCTTCCAGTTGATTCACGGAAGGGTCCTGGCGGAAAACGTCATCCCCTACCTCAGCCTCGTGCATGACCCGGCGCATGGCCGGAGTGGGCTGAGTGGCGGTATCCGAGATGAGGTTGACCTGCATGGCTGGGAAATTATTCGCCGGATGCGAATTCAGAGAGGTAGGCGTAACGGTCGGTCAATCGTCCCGCGTGAGTGATAGTAGCACGTTCGAGAATTGTGCTGTGGTCCTTGCCAAACTCCGGTAAGATCCTTTCGATCAGCAGATCGCCAAAAGCCTTACTGGCATCCCGGGGTAGCTCGCTGGGCAAGTTATCGACGGACATTACGTCGACGGATGTCGGCAGGAAAGGAGATGTCTCAGAGCCGCTACGGGGGTCATAGCCGAAGATCGGCTCGGCGATCGTTGACGCCCGCAGCGTGGAGGGTACGCTGGAAGCGGGGGCGATGTCGCAGGTTATGTCGGCAATGGTCTGGATATGAAACTCTTCTACGGTCATGTCCGCGGCGGTGAAGAAGGCCGGGGCCTTCCCATCCCAGAAAATGCCATTGACGAAGACGTCGGCGACCCGGGTGTAGGCGGCGAAATTGCTTTCGAACTCCCCACTGTGAGCGTAGAAATATTTTCGGCTCTTTTTCGTGCCACTCGGATGGCGAACGTAGTCCTCCACGGTTAGTTGACAGAATACCGGCCCCGTGGTGTCCGCTAGAAAAGCTTCCGGGCTTACCCGCTTCAGCCCCATATCCTTCAGCACCCGCGCCGCACCCGCGCCAACGCGGCCCGTACCCGTCAGCACCACCTTGACCGGGGGAAGATCGAGCTTGGCGTACAGCGCTTTGGCCGCCGCGTAATCGTAGCAATCCCGTAAGCGGGGAAGGTGGAAGTACCCCGTACGTTCCCCGTATGCGTAGAGCCCGTTGTGCGCCCCGACCATACCGGCCCAGTAGCCGAAGGCGATCAGGCGGCGTCCGTTTTCGTCGGTCAGGTATTCGTAGTCGATGTGGGTGATGCGCTGGTGGATCAGCGCACGTAGCAGTGCCTGGTTATAGGGCTGAAACTTGGCTACGTGAGCGAAGTTGCAATAGGTCTTGCCGGGAAGGAGCCGGTCGATAGGCACCTCCTTGATACCCAGGAGCAGACTGCGGTCGCGGATGTCTTCCCGCAGCGGAACGCCGGCCGCCACGTAGTCGGCATCGGGGAAGCAGCGGTGCGGACTGGGCTGTACGACCAGGTCCACGCCATCCTTGATCAGCCGGGCGGCCTGTCGTGGGGTAAGCGGAACGCGGGCGTCGGGGGGGACTTTATCTTCCCGAATGACGGCGGCCGGCGGGAGGTGTAGGGTTTGCATGGGGAGGGGGCTTATTAGGTTCGGTTGGCGGACGACCACCAGATACCGTCATTCAGGACGGTACTGCTCGGCCAGACTTTCCACTGCAGAAAGAACATGGCAACGGCGATCAAAACGCCGAGCAGAGCCCCGGCGGTGACATCCCGCAAAAAATGAAAGAGTAAGTACATGCGGCTGAATCCAACCTCCAGCGCGAGGAAAAAGCAAATAATGCTGATCAGGATCTTCGGCCGGCGAATGTTGAAGCAGACAAAGGAATACAGCGCGAAGGCCGAAGCCGAGTGCCCGCTGGGAAAGCTGGCCGTGCCCCAATTCTGCATCTCGGCGTCGAAGAGGGATAGATCCTGCCAGACGTCCTGAAAGTTGTCGAAGAAGTACCGCATTGGCCGGGCCTCAGCGAAGTACACCTTCAGCAGCGCGGAAATCAGTGCCACAACCCCCCCGGTAAGGACGGCGAAGATGGCCGTACGAAGTCGGTAAGTGGCGAAAATCAGCATCACCACCAGGTAGGCGATGGGCTCTCCCAGTTGGGTGCCGATGATGAATACGCGGTCGAGCGTTTCGGTGCGGTATTGGTTGATCGCGATCAGTTCGTCGCCTTGCTGGTTGGTCAGCACCAGGTAAAGAAAGGCGCTTAATAACACGGCCACCCCGATCAGGAAGAAGCGGTTGGCCCGCAGGAACGTCCGGAACCGGAGGCTCGGTGGGGCGAAGTGGCGGCGGACGAACGGCATGCGGCGAAGGTAGCCAAATTAGCGTTTGGCCACGGCCCGGCGCAGGGCGGCCACCCGCTTGCTATCCCGGGCGCGTCGGTAGGCCAGCTTGACCCGGTCTGCGTCCAGCAGCTTGGCGTCCTTCATCGCGCTGTAGGTTATCCAGAGGCTGACGGGGAACAGAATGATGCAGGGCAACCAGCCGGCCATGGCACCGCTGACCACGAAGCTCTCCGCCAGCTTGCGGCAAAAGATGGTCAGGATCACGAAGATCACGAAGAAGATGATGCTGATCAGGATGGGATAGCCAAAACCGCCTTTGCGCACGATGGCCCCCATGGGCGCACCGATAAAGATAAAGATGATGCACACCACGGCCATACTATACTTCATGTGCATATCGTAGACGTGCTTGACCCGCTGTTCGCGTAGGCCCGGTAGCAAATCGATGGCCGAATTGGACTGCCCCGTCACCGAACGGATGCTGGAACGTGCCCGGTTGTAGATGCGGTTGCGGTTTTCCTGGCTGGCCGAGTCGATCAGGGCACTCACCCCGGTCCAGGGGGCAGCACCGCGTACGAGGGGGTGGTTTAGCGCCCGGGCGGTGCGTTCGATACTCCGGGAAGTAGGTAGCTCCGCTTTGGGCAGTTCGGGAACGGGTTCCCGCCCGTCCGCAAGGGTGTCTTCTCCGGTCATGATCAGGGAGTCCTCCACGGCCATATCATATTCCAGCCGATCGCGGGTGCGGGCAGTAGCCTCCCGGTACACTACGGTGTCCCTGGGTAGTTCGGGTAAGTAGGCGAGGAGGTGGTTGCTCAGGCCCTGTTTCCGGATCAGAATATCATCGCTCAGGCTGTCAACGGCTACCTGCAGCTGGCGAGTGGAGAGCATAGAGCGATTGGACGCGAACATGGAAGCGGCGTGTTCTTCCATCATGAACTCACTCAGGTCGAACACTTTTGTATATTCTTCAAAATTGGTGCGCAGGAAGGGGGCACTCCGCCCGCCCGATCCACCTGCCCGCTGTTCTACGTACTGATGGCCGTCAAAAAGTCGCATGACGAAGAAGGCTCCCCCCCCGACGGTGTACATCTCGCCGTCGTCGGCCGTGATCTGGCTTAATTCCCCCACGTTAGCCTTGGTGTGATCGTAGATCAGCACGTCTTGAATGGCGCGCCCGTCGTCGGCCTTATCTCCTAGGCGAATGCTGAAGCGGTCGAAGTCTTCGTTGAATACTCCGGGTTCCATATTGAGGGTAGGCTTCTTCTGCTGTATGGCGTACATCCGCGCCCCAAACTGCAGGTTAGCTGCCGGAATGAGGTAATCGGCGCAAGCGTAACTCACCCCCGCGCTGATGATGCCGAACACGATGAGCGGCCGCATAACGCGGAGCAGGGATACGCCAGCTGACTTGAAGCTGGACAGCTCGTAGTGCTCGGCGAGTCCACCCAGGACCATTACCGAAGAGATCAACAGCGCCAGGGGAAGGGCCAGCGGTACCAGGCCGACGCACTTGTACGCCAACAGTTCCATGATTTGAAAAAAGGACAATCCCTTACCGGCAATATCGTCCAGGTAGAGCCACAGAATCTGCATGAGCAGGACAAAGAGCGCGATACCGAAGGTGACGATGAAGGGCCCCACGAAAGAGCGCGCCAGCAGTTTGTCCAGCTTTTTCATACCCCCTTAGAGACACCCGCCGCCCGGCTAAGGTTGCCCGCTACTTATCCTCCCGCTTGATGTCCTTCCGCAGTTCGTGAAACTCTTCGTCGCTGGGTAGGGTACCCCCTTCTTTCATATCGTCCACGGCACGGCGGGCTTCATCTTCGCTAAGGTTCTGGTCGCGGTGGCCGTCGATGCCCTCCCGGTTGATGTTATAGCTGCTATCGTTGACCACGTTTTGGCGGGGGTCGTTGGTCTTGAGGTGTTTGGCGCGTTGTTTTTCCTGGGCTTTACGGGTCAGGAAATAGGTGATCACCAGCACGATCGCCGCTCCGAGCATCCAGAGCAGGCTGCCACCGTAACCACCGGCCTGTAGGTATAGAGACATCTTTTGATAGTACAATCCCCCGGCGGCCACCCAATGTTCACTACCGGCGGGCCAACCCGGAGGCGGGTGCCGGTGTATCTTCACCTAAAATCCGCCCCTTTATGTCCTCTTCCCCCCGTGGTCACCGCATCGGTGGCGTCGACACCCTGGAGATCGTCGAGCGCTTTGGCGCTCCGGTCTACGTTTACGATGCCGCCCGGATGCGCAAGCAGTATGAGCGGATCGTAGCGGCTTTTTCGGGTGTGGAACGCCTACGGATAAACTATGCCTGTAAGGCACTAACCAACCTGAACGTGTTGCGGCTCTTCCGTGAACTCGGTAGTGGTTTAGACACCGTCAGTCTGCAGGAGGTCGACCTGGGGTTGCGGGCCGGTTTTGATCCACACGATATCCTTTTCACCCCCAACTGCGTCAGCTTCGAAGAGGTAAGCGCGGCGGTGGCCAAAGGCGTTCGCATTAACATCGATAATATCTCGATCCTGGAGCAGTTCGGCGACCGCCATCCCGAGGTACCCGTCTGTATCCGCCTCAACCCCCACATCATGGCCGGAGGCAACAGCAAGATCAGCGTTGGCCACATCGACTCCAAGTTCGGGATCAGTATCCACCAGGTGCCTCATGTACTCAAAGTGGTCGACGCCCTGGGTCTGAAGATCGAAGGCTTGCACATGCACACCGGCTCCGACATACTTGATGCCCAGGTGTTTTTGCAGGGCGTTGAGATACTGCTGCGGGCGGCGGGTGACTTTCCGGACCTGGACTACATCGATTTTGGCTCAGGCTTCAAGGTGCCCTACAAGGAAGGGGGTATCGCTACCGACATCGAGGACCTCGGGGGCCAGCTAACCGAGCGGTTTCGCCACTTTTGCGCCAATTACGGTCGCGAGTTGGAACTGATGTTCGAGCCGGGAAAGTTCTTGGTCAGTGAGGCCGGCACCTTTCTGGTCCGCACCAACGTCGTCAAGACTACTCCCGCCACGGTATTCGCGGGCGTCGACAGCGGGCTCAATCACCTCATCCGGCCAATGTTCTACGATGCCTATCATCACATCTCCAACATCTCTAACCCCGGGGGCAAGGGCCGCATTTACACCGTGGTCGGCTACATCTGCGAAACAGACACCTTTGGCATCAACCGCCAGCTGAGTGAGGTGCGGGAGGGAGATATCCTGGCCTTCGCCAACGCCGGCGCCTACTGCTACATGATGGCCAGCAACTACAACAGCCGCTTTCGCCCCGCCGAGGTGCTGGTCCTGGACGGAGAGGCCCACCTCATCCGCCAGCGGGAAACCATGGACGACCTACTGCGCAATCAGGTCGAGCTCCCCCAGCTCATGGCTCAAGCCCTCAGCGAGTGAAGATCTCCGCCCTCTACCGCTATCCCATCAAGAGCCTCGGCGGCGAGCAGCTGGATGCGGCCCAAATTACCCCACGCGGCATCGCCGGCGATCGCCGCTGGATGTTCGTGGACCGTTCGGGCAAGTTCATCTCCCGCCGGACCCACCCCCAGCTGGCCCGCTTTACCGCCCGGCTGTACGGAGAGGCCGGCCTGGAACTCGTCTACCACCATACTGGAGACGTGATTTTGCGGACCCCGTCAGCCCGGCCTACCCAAGGCACCCGCCTTCCGGTAACGATCTTTGACGACAGCGTCCCGGCCCTGGAAGTTTCCTTCCCCCGCCCCCTGCTGGAGGGGATGGGGATTCCCTCCGCCCGACTGGTTTATATGGATGAGGAAAGTCGACGACCGGTCGATCCCCGTTACGCCGGCGACGATGAGGTCGTCAGTTTTGCCGATGGCTACCCCTACCTCGTGCTGGGCGAGGCAACGATCGCCGAACTTGCTGAGCGGATGCAGCAAACGATCACCGCCGAGCGTTTTCGGCCCAATATCGTTGTCGCGGGCGCGGCCGCAGGTGCGGAGGACGACTGGCAATCGGTTCAATTAGGTGAAGCGGTTTTCCGCCTCGTCAAACCCTGTTCACGCTGTATAATGGTCGATCAGGACCCCCATACGGGTACTCGTGACCGGGCCGTGTTGGGCGAGCTCTCCCGCTACCGGAAAGTGAATCATAAGCTGCTGTTCGGAATGAACGCCCTGGCCGATAAAACTGCCGGCACGCTAAATGTCGGCGATCCCGTCACCGTCCTACGGCCCGCATAAACCGTTCGACGACCGCCCGGTCGGTGATCATCCGTTCGTATTCCGGTAGTCCGGGAATACCCATATACACGCGATTGTTGCGATGTTGCATCCCGCTTTCCCGCTGGCTGAAGGCCGTTGCGTGAAATTCCGTAACCCCGGTTCGCGCCACCACGTCGGCCACGTTCTCCGGTTCGATGCCGCAACCGGGTAGTATAGCAATGCGCTCACCAGCCTGTTTGACGAGCTTACGAATCACCTCCACGCCTTCCGGAACGGTGGGTGCCTGTCCGGAGGTGAGGATTCGGTTCACGCCGGCCTCGATCAGTTCCTCCAGGACCTGGAAAGGTTGCCGGCATACATCGAAGGCCCGGTGAAAGGTAACGGATAGTGGGCCGGCGGCTTCCCGCAAGCGTTGCACCTGCGTCCGCGCCAGACTTCCGTCCGCCCGGAGCGCGCCGAATACGACGCCGTGTGCCCCTACCTCCCGGCAGTAGCGAATATCGCGTTCCATGACTTGAATTTCGTCTACGGTGTACAGAAAATCGCCGCCCCGCGGTCGGATGATAACCATGGTAGGAATGCCGACTTCGAGGGCGGCCGCGATCGTGCCGTGGCTGGGCGTAACCCCACCTTCCACCAGGGCCGCGCAGAGCTCCACCCGGTCGGCACCGCCGTCGCGAGCCGCCCTGACTCCGTCCACGCCTTCCAGACATACTTCAAACAAGGGAGTTTTCATGCAAGGTGGCTTGGCGGTTGAATGAGCTCGTTGGACCGAATAGGGGAGTACACCGCATAGTCGAAGCCAGGCTGTATGCAGTAGCCGCCCGTGCGGCCGTAGCGGTCAAGGGCAATGAAACCGACCTGGATTTCGGCGTAGTCCGGATTCTTAGCGATAACCCGTTCCACCGCCAGCCGGCAAGCTTCCTGGGGGGTATGGCCCTGTCGCATCAACTCCACCACCAGGAAGCTTCCACAGGCCCGGATGACGGCCTCCCCCCAGCCGGTAGCGGTAGCGGCCCCGACCTCATCGTCAGCGTATAGCCCCGCGCCGATCAGGGGAGAGTCACCCACCCGCCCGTGGTATTTATAGCTGGCGCCACTGGTGGTGCAGGCGGCGGCGATGCGGCCCGAGCGATCGAGGGTCAGCAGCCCGATGGTGTCGTGGTTCTCTACGTTGATAGGGGGGCGGTAGCCGGGGTTTTCGTTCTGCCAACGCTCGTATTCCTGCTTGCTCGCGGCGGTGAGCAGATCGGTGGGAGAATGGCCCTGTGCCACGGCGAAGTCGCGGGCCCCCTCCCCGACGAGCATGACGTGAGGGGTTGCCTCCATAACCTGCCTCGCCACCGTGATGGGGTGCAGCATGTCAGTCAGGGCAGCCACCGAACCGCAGTCGCCACTTCCCTGCATGACGGCCGCATCCAGGGTCACGATACCATCGCGATCGGGGCGGCCACCGATCCCGACGGTGCGGACTTCGGGATCGGCCTCCGTCACCCGTACCCCCGCTTCGGCGGCTTCCAGAGCCGAGGCACCTTCGTCTAGCATTCGGTAGGCCACCTCATTCGCCGCCAGGCCGTGCCGCCAGGTGCTGATGACGACGGGCCGAACGGTCTCCGGCTCGTTAGCAACCGGCGAACTGTCATCTTGACAAGCCGTGAGCAGGGGAATGCCGCCGAGCGCGGTGAGGGAATGGCGGAGAAAATTTCTTCGGTCTCGCATATCGGTCATGGGGTCGGGTTGGCGGGGATTTGCATACACAGGCAGTGCAGGGAGCCGTGCTGCTCGATGAAGGGGCGGCAGTCGACTTCCACGATCCGATAGTCGCAGGACCTGCGTAGGACTTCCCCGGCAGCGGCGTCGGTAGGTAAGTCGTAGGTAGGCAGGAAGAGATGGCCGTTGCTGATCAGGAAATTTGCATAGGTGGCGGGCAGCCGGTGACCGCCGATCGCACTAAAGGTAGCCGCGGCGAAGGGGAGCTCGACTAACCGGTAATTCTTAGCGATGTCGTGGAGCTGTTCCCGCATACGCAGCAGAGAGGCATAGTGTGCGTCCTGCCGGTCCGTCGGCGGTCCCACGTAGGCGATCGTTTGCGGATCGAGAAAACGCGCCAGGGTGTCGACGTGGGCGTCGGTATCGTCCCCTTCGAGTTCTCCGTGGTCGATCCAGAGTATACAGCTGGCTCCCAGTTCGTTGCGTAGATCCTCCTCCGCTTCTGCTCTGGACGTATAATCGTTTCTTCCCGTCGATAGCAGACAGCGGGTCGTGGTTATTATGGTCCCCTGACCGTCGGTTTCGATGGCGCCGCCTTCCAAAACGGTACATACACGGGCGTAGTGTAGATCGGCGTAGGACTTATCGTGCAGCCGGCGAGGTATTGCATTGTCTCGCTCGGCCACGAACTTTCCGCCCCAGCCATTGAAGGTAAAATCCAGCATCGTGCGCCGGCCGTTTTCGAAGACGGTGATCGGTCCTGAGTCCCGCACCCAGCAATCATCCGTCGGAATCTCAACCACGAAACCGCTAAACTCATCTCGGTAGCCGGCAAAGTATTCTGGATCGCCCACTAGCAGGGTTACCGGGCAGGCAGTCTGAACTTGCCGCATGGCTTCTATCATGGCCCGGGAAGCCGCCCCGAGTTGAGACCCCCAATCTCCCTCCCGTCGGGGGAAGGAAAACACTACCGTTTCCTGGGGCTCCCACTCGGCCGGCCATCGTCGCATCGGTCGTACTTTTGGGCAATATCGCTTTTTCCATGATGGGTCAGTTCATTTGGGCATCCTCCATTTTTCTGCGTGCGTTCGTTTTGGGCGCGGTCGCAGGTGCACTGTTTTGCTGTAACTCGGATGAAGCTGCCGCGGTCAGTGACGGGGAATGGGAAGGAATGGTATGGATACCGGCCGACGGGGGGGGCTTCTGGATGGATGAAACGGAGGTCACTACCGCCCAATTTGCCGAGTTCGTAGCCGCTACCGATTACGTGACCGAGGCGGAAGAGTTCGGCTGGTCCGGCGTATTTGACCGTCAGGAACAGGCCTGGGTGCCGGTACCCGGAGCCGATTTTCGTCACCCTACCGGTCCGGAGGGATCCGCCGCCCGTCCCGATCACCCGGTCACCCAGGTAAGCCTGCGCGATGCCCGGGCCTACGCCGACTGGGCGGGTAAGCAACTACCCACCGAAGAGCAGTGGATGGCGGCCGCTACCCAGCAACATACCTATTTATCATTTCCCTGGGGCGAGGACATGCTACCGGGCGGCGACTACCTCGGCAACTGGTGGCAGGGCCCCTTTCCCTACCAGGATGAGGTGGCCGACGGCTTTCCGGGGATTGCACCGGTACGTCAGTATCCCGCCGCCGAGAACGGGCTGTACGACATTTCGGGAAACGTGTGGGAATGGACCGCTACGACCAAGCCTTCAACCGGGGAGTCGGTGATCAAGGGGGGCTCGTTTCTCTGTAGTACGAGCTACTGCACCGGATTCGATTTGCAGCAACGGCAGTTTACGCCGGCCGATTCCGGTCTCAACCACCTCGGCTTCCGTTGTATCGCCATGGGTAAATAAAGGAAGGGCCACCCCCGTAGGAGCGGCCCTTCGCCATATGCTTAAAGTCGATCATGCCGAAGTTGGTCGAAGAAGACTCGGAACGGATTCGTGATGTGCGACACCCGTTGCGCTTCTGCTTCTTGTTAGGACAAAGATAGGAGGGCTTCGTATAGTTATAACACCAAGTATGCGGAAAAGTACCCATTCTCAGCTCACGTGTCCCAATCCAGTAGTCAGTACAATACCAAATATATAGTGTAATAGTTGTATAATACGGACGATTAGATTGTTTTAATGCGATTATACGTATTTATGTGTTGCTTGGGGAAATTGTTGCTGATTTAGTATCTGTTACCTCCAAGCTAGTTGACCAAGTTCTACGTATCGAAGCATAAAGTCGATGGAGTCACGGTGTCATGCGAGGCAAAGCCCAGACTTGGGAGTAACAGGACTTGCCAGCTGGTCCACTAGTCTACGATAAAGCGATGCCGTAGCATCTGCCCTGCTTCATCCGTGACCTCCAGCAGGTGATCGCCTGCCGTAAGATGCGTGGTGAACCGATGAAACGTACTGGTTTGTCCCCGATATAGCCCGTCTATGTGCCAGTATAGTGTTGCAGCCGGTTGGTTGTATACTACTTCAAAGAAGAAGGGCTCCTGTTCCCCCTTCCAGTTCAGTGCGTGGCTCAGCGTTCCCGACCCCTCGGGGTAGAGCAAACGAATTTCCGGCAGTGCAAGCAGTCCGGTCTCCGAACAGCTTCGATCGTAGGGAGGCAAAGGGGCGTAGTCCGGATGATTGCGTTGGTAGAAGTAGGCCTGGGTTTCGGGAAGGACAAAGACCACTCGCTGCCGCGCGGTCGAATTGCAGGATAGCGTCGTCCGGTACCCTGTGGAAGCATCGACCGTGATGAGGCGGTGGTAGGTACAGCGCGATCTATTCCGGGTGCTTCTTGGCGCATCCATTTTGAGTGTCGGGCAGTCCGGCCCCGCAAGCGCACCACTTTGTTGACATACCGCTACTGGAGCGAGGGCATCGTAGGGACGGGGAAACCAAATATCTGCCTTACCCGGTCGGTCCAGCATCCGGAGAATGTCGAACAGGACCGGTGCCGCGGCTTCCACACCTACCAGTCCCGGACGGCCCTCCCCCGAGGCGTTACCGACCCATACGCTGATCACATAGTCCGGGGTGGCCCCCACGGCCCATGCATCCCGGTGGCCAAAGCTGGTACCCGTCTTCCAGGCGATGGGCAGGCAATCATCGAACTGACGGAATGCCCCCGACTGGGTCGGTCGCCGGAGGTCGCGCAGCCGGTCAAACGTTAGGTATAGCGCTCCGGCGTCGATGCCCCGGTAGCTGGTTTCCAGTCCGGCTTGTTGTAGACTATCGTACCGCAAAAGTGCCTGGGCAGCTCCCAGAAACCAGTTATGTATTTCTTCCTGGGTGATTTCCGCACCCCCCAGGATGAGGGAAAGGCCGTAATGATCCGCTCCCTGTCCCATTTGTTCAAACCCGCTCTTCCGCAGTCGGCGGTGGAAACGGCCGTAGTCATAGTCTCGCAGCAGGTGCACGAAGGGAACATTGAGCGAGCGGATGAGGGCCTCATCGGCGGGAACGGCACCGTCGTAGCGATCGTGAAAATTGGTCGGGCGAAACCGCTGTAGACGGGTAGGCACATCGGCCAGCAGGGTGGCGGGTAAGATCTTTCCTTCCGAAAGGGCAGCGGCGTAGAGTAGCGGCTTGAGTAAACTGCCCGGGCTCCTGGGCGCCGTCATCAGATCAACGCTGCCCGCCCGGGTAAGCACCTGAAGGGGCACGTTGCCATGGTATACGATGGTGTGGCCGGTACGCACTTCACTAACACGGAGCGATAGGTTGTGTACTTGATTCTCCCGCAATTTGCGGTGGTGGCGGAGAAGGATGTGCGCAGTAGCCTGCTGTAGATCAAAAAGGAGGTCGCTGCGGTAGCGTCCGGGGCCATTGTCTCGAATCAGTCGCTGAAGCAAGTGGGGGGCCAATTGCGGTAGCGGCAGGGGAGTGGAAGGCAGGGATTCTAATTTAGCCAGTTCGAGTTCGGAGGTCGACATATACCCCTGGTCCCGGAGGCATTGGAGAAGGCGATCGCGCTTCTGCCGGAGTTGATCAGCATTGCGGCCCGGCCGGATCAGGCCCGGTGCATTGGGTAGCACGGCCAGTACGGCGGCTTCTGCCCAGCTCAGCGAGGCGGGCGAGCGGCCGAAATAGCGATAACAAGCGGCTTCGATCCCTACGGTGTTACCGCCAAAGGGGGCGTGGTTCAGCCACAGGTCCAGGATTTCGGCTTTACTGTAGCCCGCCTCCAGTCGATGCGCGCGGAGTGCCTCCCACGCCTTGTGCAAAATTCCGCGCCGGGATTTTCCGCTCGCCATACGCGCTACCTGCATGCTCAGGGTGCTGCCACCACTTACCGTACGGCCACTCCTCAGGTTATCCCGGGCGGCGCGGAGGATGGCCCGGAGATCGATACCATCGTGTTGGTAGAAGCGCCGGTCCTCAAACGCAACGACGGCCACGCGGAGCCGATCGGATATGGAGTCGCTGGCCGCCATTCGCCACTGCCCGTCGGAAGCAATCCTCGCGCCCAGTAGCCGACCGTCCGACGCCAGGAGCTGGGTGGATAAGGGGGCTGGAAACAGGGGGGAGGGCAGACAGGTCCACCAGAGCAAGACAAAAACGGTCAGTCCGAAAAACAATGCCGTCGGCAGGGAACAAAAGTGCCTGAAAAGCTGTCTAACGTCCACAATTTGTTGTATTTTGTGTAGTCTTTAAACAGCAGGTTTATGAATCAACGGACTGCCGAAAAACTTACCATTCTGGCCGACGCAGCCAAGTACGACGTTAGCTGCAGCAGCAGCGGCAGTAAGCGTAAAAATACAGCGGATGGGCTGGGCAACGCCACCGGGATGGGGATTTGTCATACCTATACCCAGGATGGGCGCTGCGTTTCCCTTCTCAAAATTTTACTGACCAACCACTGTATCTTCGACTGTGCGTACTGCGTAAGTCGGCGCAGTAACGATGTAAAGCGAGCCGCCTTCACGGTAGCGGAGGTCGTGGACCTGACGCTCAATTTTTACCGCCGCAACTACATCGAAGGTCTATTTCTTTCGAGCGGCATTTTCAAGTCGGCCGACTACACCATGGAACGGTTGGTGCGCATTGCCAAGGTATTGCGGACCGAGCATAAATTCAATGGTTACATCCACCTGAAAACCATTCCCGGGGCTAGCGATGAGTTAGTTCACGAGGCGGGGCTCTACGCCGACCGCCTGAGCGTCAACCTGGAAATGCCTAGCGAGGCCAGCCTGAAAAAAGTGGCCCCCGAAAAGAATTACGCCGAAGTCTACCAGCCCATGAACCACCTGAAGGAAGCCATCACCGGCTACCGGGAGGAGAAAAAGGCGCTGACCAGAACCCCTAATTTCGCCCCGGCCGGCCAGTCTACCCAGATGGTCATCGGTGCCAGCCCGGAATCCGATAGGGAGGTACTTACCCTGGCAAGTTCTCTGTATAAGGATCAGGAGCTCAAACGGGTCTATTATAGTGGCTACGTACCCATCAGTTCCGATAGCCGACTACCGACTCTCAGCGCCCCGCCCCTACGCCGGGAGAACCGTCTATACCAGGCCGACTGGCTGCTGCGCTTTTACGGCTTTTCAGTTGAGGACATCGTCGACGATCAGGCCCCGAACCTGGACCCGAATTTGGACCCGAAATTGGCTTACGCCTTACGGAATCCCGCCCTGTTTCCCGTAGATGTTAATGCGGCTCCCTACGAACAGATTCTGCGAATCCCCGGAGTAGGGGTGAAGTCGGCGAAAAAGATCGTTTCCAGCCGCCGCTTTCGCCGCTTGCGGGCCGAGCACCTCCGGCGAATTGGAGTAGTATGGAAACGAGCGCAGTATTTCGTCATCAGCGCTGATCGTGATTTTCAAACCCTTGGTTTCGATCCGGACGTAATTCGCAAGCAAATCGTTCATTCTCGCCCGACGACCTCCCGCCACGCCGCCCCGTCTCCCCAATTGGCCTTATTCGGTTAAGCACCGCAATCTGCCACAGCCCCATTACAAAAAGTCCCCCGCATCGTAGACACGGGGGACTTTCTATTCAGGGAAGCTTATCGGAATGGCTTACATACCGTTCTCTACGAAGTAGCTCTTTTCGATCTTCTCCCCGGCCTGTACCCGCTCAATGCGCTCCTTCATTTCATTGCTCGCATCGTAGTTGTCACGACGGGCAAAAATCTCCTTCAGGGCGATTAACGTATTCAGGTTGCTGGGATCGGTCTGCTCCGCCTTCTGAAAGTAAGGGTAGGCGGCGTCGAACTCCTCGTTGATCTGGGCTTCCATTGCCTCGTACTTTTTCTGACCTTCTTTGGAGAAGTCGTTACCGAGCTCCACCAGTTGCTCCGTCATGGAGGCAGCCCGGTTAAAATAGAGTGCTCCGATGCTATAGATCAGACTGGCATTATCGGGGTCGATCTTCAGACCGGCCTCGTAGTTTGCGATGGCCTTGTCGAAATACTCCTGGGCTGCCTCAGGCTTCTCCGCCCGTTGCTTTTGGTACAACTGATCGTACACGTTACCCAACGTGGCGTACAGGCTTACGTTGTTTGGCTCGGCGTCAATGGCCTCCTGTAGTTTATCCGTCAGCTCATCCAGTCGACCCTCAGCCAGATAGTAGTTGATCTCGGTGAAGAGCAACTGCGTTTCATCAGGATAGCGTTCCCGACCTTCCTGAAGGTACTTACCGGCGCGGTCCATATCGTTGCGGCTGCTATAGACCTTAAATAGGCCATCATAGACGCCATAGTCATCATACTCTGACTCGTGAAGGGCCAGTAAGAGAGGCTCCGCCTCATCGTACTGCTCGTTCAGTACCGCGGACAATGCGGCGTAGTACCGCTCGCCGTCCAGCTTCTCCATGTCTTCGGTGAACAAGCTTTCCCCGCCTTCCTTGACGAGAAATTCGTGGACGAGAACGCTATTATTAAACGCTTCGTAGCTCTCCTTGTAGTTACCGTCCTGAATGGCGAAGATCCCCTCGTTGGATAAATTACCCTGCAGCTCCTCCAGACCCTTGAGCGCGGCACGACGTCCGCCCTTTTTGTCGGTCATGTTGTAGGCCTTCATGTAGAGATCGGCAGCTTTGGAAGCGGCAGCCACGACCATAGGCTCCACGGGCTCACCGGCGGCCAGCGTACGGTCCTGCACGTAGGCCGTGATGGCCCCGGCGTAAATATCGCCGGCCTCGAGGTAGTTCTTGTAGTCGGATTGAACCTCCGGGTCTTCGATCGCTACGGCCAGCGCGTCGACGGCCTCCTGTAACTTCATGGCATCGCCGCTGACTTTGTAGCTATCGTAGGCTTTGCCGGCGGCCTTCATCTGATCCTCGCCCGACTGACCGTAGGCAGCGGTGAGGGTGAACAGCGCCGCAAGGGTGCATAGCATAAGTTTACGCATAGTAAAGTATGTTGGTTTTCAAATTAAGTGCGTACCCATTAGACGTTTGCCGCGTCCTTTGGATAGTATGGAAACGTTAACCTTAAAGTGAAATCTGTTAACGTTGACCTAATTATACTAACGGAACGGCTTTTATTGGTGTTCATCGCCACCCTGGGGCTTACTCTTCCTCATCCAGTCCGTCCTCGTCCAGACTTACGACAGCTACATCCGCAATCGCATCCGAATCTTCCAGTTTGATCAACCGCACACCCTGGGTGGAGCGGCCCATCACGCGTAGTTCCTGCATGGAAGTGCGGATCAGGATGCCGGATCTGTTCGTAATCATGAGGTCGTCGTCATCACTTACGGCTTTGATGGTAACCAGGTGGCCGGTCCGATCGGTGATTTTCATCGTCGAAACTCCCTTGCCGCCACGGTTGGTGATGCGGTACTCCGACCACTCGCTGCGCTTGCCCATGCCTTTTTCGCTGACCACCAAAATGGATTTATCCTGATCCAGATCATGGTCAATAGTGACCATACCCACGACACCGTCATTATCCCCATTTAGCGTAATGCCCCGTACGCCCGCGGCATTGCGCCCCATATTGCGCACCTTTTCCGCTTCAAAATGGATAGCCTGGCCTTTCCTGGTGGCCAGGAAAACGTGGCTATTGTGGGTGGTCAGTCGGGCCTCAAGCAATTCGTCACCCTCATTGATCGTGATGGCATTGACGCCGTTCGTCCGGGGTCGGCTGTATTCCTCCAGACTGGTTTTCTTCACCTGCCCTTGCCGGGTGGCGAAAATGACCGAATGCTGGTCCAGGAAGTCCTGATCGGTCAGGTCAGCCACGCTGATGTAGGCGCGCACGTTATCATCTTTGGGGATAGCCAGAATATTCTGAATGACCCGACCACCGCTATTCTTGCCAGCTTCCGGAATCTCGTAGATCCGCAGCCAGTAACACCGGCCCTGCTCGGTGAAGAGCAGCAAGTAGTTGTGGTTGCTGGCAATAAAGATGTGCTCAACGAAGTCCGTTTCCCTGGTCCGGCTGCCGCGGCTTCCCCGGCCACCCCGGCCCTGGGCCCGGTATTCGGCTACCGGGGTCCGCTTGATGTACCCGAGATGGGAAATGGTGACCACCACGTCTTCATCGGCGATCATGTCGGTGATCAGAATGTCGGCCGTATCCAGACTGATCTCCGAGCGCCGCTCGTCGCCAAAGCGGGCGCGCACGTCCAGTAATTCCTCCTTGACGATCCCACGCTGCAGTTCTTCGCTTTCCAGAATGGCTCGCAGCCGTTCGATCAGGGCGCGGATCTCATCGTATTCCTGCTGGATCTTATCGATCTCCAGGCCAGTCAGTTTCTGCAGTCGCATATCGAGGATGGCCTTGGCCTGCTCCTCACTCATTACGTTGCCGTCGGTCACGAAAAGTTCCTCGGTCTGGGCCTCGCGGACCAATTCGCCGAACTTGGACCAAAACGCTTCCTTATCCTCGATGAAGTCGCCGGCCATCAGGCGGTCCTTGGCCTCTTCGGGGCTCTCACTGGCCCGAATCAGGCGAATGACTTCGTCTAGGTAGTCCAGCGCCACCAGCAAGCCGATCAGGATGTGGGCCCGTGCCAATGCCTTATTCAGCTCATAACGCGTACGTCGCCGAATCACGTCCAGGCGGAAGGCCACGAACTCCTCGATCAGGTCCTTCAGGTTCAGCGTCATCGGCCGGCCGTTGACCAGGGCGACGTTGTTGACCCCGTAGCTGGTCTGCAGGGGCGTGTACTTGTAGAGGTAGCTAAGCACGATAGACGCCATGGCATCCCGCTTGACCTCAATGACGATGCGCAGGCCGTCCCGGTCCGATTCATCACGCACATCGCTGATCCCCGTGATCTTTCCCTCATTCGCCAGTTCGGCGATCTTGGCTACCAGCGTAGCCTTATTGACCTGGTAAGGAATTTCATTGATGATGATTGCTTCCCGGTCATTGGCATCTACCTTAATATCCGCCCGACCGCGAACCACCACGCGGCCCCGTCCGGTCCGGAAGGCTTCCCGCACCCCGTCCATACCGTAAATGATGCCGCCGGTGGGGAAGTCCGGAGCTTTGATGTACGTCATCAGATCGTCTACCGTCAGGTCCGGATTGTCCACCAGCGCGACGACGCCATCCACCACCTCGTTCAGGTTGTGGGGTAGCATGTTCGTGGCCATGCCCACGGCGATCCCGGAGGCGCCGTTCACCAGCAGATTCGGAATCCGCGTCGGTAGGACGGTCGGCTCCTTGAGCGTATCGTCGAAGTTGAGTTGGAAATCGACCGTGTCTTTATCCAGATCACCGAGAATACTGTCGGAAATACGCTGCAGCCGGGCTTCGGTGTACCGCATGGCGGCGGGGCTGTCCCCATCCATCGAACCGAAGTTACCCTGCCCATCCACTAGGGGGTAGCGCAGCGACCAGTCCTGGGCCATCCGCACCATCGTGTCGTAAACCGAGCTGTCGCCGTGGGGATGGTACTTACCAAGAACCTCACCGACGATACGGGCGGATTTTTTGTGGGCGCCGCGGTAGCTGAGTCCGAGTTCCGACATCCCATACAGCACCCGGCGGTGTACCGGTTTGAGTCCGTCGCGTACATCGGGCAGGGCCCGACTCACGATTACCGACATCGAATAATCAATGTAGGCGGACTTCATCTGGTCTTCAATATTGACCGGTATAATTCGTTGATTTGGCATCTAATGCGCTGGCTGTTGAAAAGACTAAAACGGCCCATCGGCCTTCCCGCGAAGGTACAAAAATCATGCCGCAAAATCGAGGTAAACTAATGGTTATTTGCCCCGTTTAACCCCCATTATGGCTGAAGTCGAAAAGGTGGTGAAACCCTACGGGGAAGAGGGGTCCAAGAAGGAGGAGGTTGGGCAGATGTTCGACGCTATCGCCCCGACCTACGACCTGCTGAACCGGGGCACTTCGTTGGGTATCGACACCCTCTGGCGGCGCAAACTGATCGCGGAACTGGACCCCGCCGTCCACCGCCGAATCCTGGACGTAGCTACCGGAACGGCCGATGTGGCCATTCAAACTGTGCTCAGACAAAATGTCGACCACGTTACCGGGGTCGACCTCAGCGAAGGTATGCTCGCCTACGGGCGCAAAAAGGTGAGTGCCCGCGGACTTGACGATCAAATCGTCCTTGAGCAGGGAGATAGCGAAAATTTACCCTACGCGGATGAAAGTTTTGACGCAGTAACCGTTGCCTTCGGCGTCCGTAACTTCGAAAACCTGGAGGCTGGACTAGCGGAAATGCGCCGGGTCCTGCGCCCCGGCGGCAAATTGGTCATTCTCGAATTCAGTCGGATACCTTACGCACCCATCCGCTGGGGCTTTAATCTGTACTTTGGCAAAATTATGCCGCTCATCGGCCGTTTACAAAGCAAGGACCCCCGGGCGTACGCTTACCTCTTCGAAAGCGTGCAGGCCTTTCCCAGTGGGAAGGACTTTCAGCGCATTTTGGATCGGGTCGGATACAATGACACTGCATGGCAACCCCTGACGCTTGGTATCGCTTCCATCTACACCGCTACGCGTTAGCCCTTTCCCTTTTTCTGCTGCTTACCTTCGACCTTTCGGCCCAGTTCACCGGTGGTAGGAACGATAACTTCTACGACTTTCAATCCAAGCCCTACTACTTCGGCATCACCCTGGGCTTTAATTCCAGCCGCTACACCCCCTTTCGTAGTGAGGACTTCATTTTCACCGACAGCATCGTCGGCGTGCAGAGCCTCAACGGGCCGGGGTTCAACCTGAACCTCATCGGAAACCTCAAACTGGGCAAGTACTTCGATTTTCGCTTCACCCCCGGCTTCAGCTTCGCCGAGCGGAGGCTCAATTACAGCCAGGCCACTATCGGCCGGGAGGATTTGCAGGAGACCGTGGAGTCGGTTTTTATCGAAACGCCGTTCTACTTCCGCTACAAATCCGCCCCCTATCGCGACAAACGGCTATTCCTCATCGCAGGGGTGAAGTACAGCTACGACGTGGCCACCGAAAGCCGTACCCGTCAGGCGGATGAGCTGGTCCGCATCAGTCCCCATGATTTTTCGGTGGAGTACGGGGCCGGCATCCAGATATTCTTCCCCTATTTCATTCTCTCACCGGAGTTCAAGATCAGCCACGGCGTCGGCAATACCCTGCTCTTCAATCCCAACCTTCCGCAAAGCCGTGTCCTGGAAAAGGTCACTAGCCGCACCTTCACGCTCAGCTTTCACATTGAGGGCTAGGGTCGGGCCGCCGCCACGATCGCCGCGAAACTCTCCGCATCCAGGCTCGCCCCGCCAACCAGCCCCCCGTCTACGTCGGGCTGTGCAAACAGTCCGGCCGCGTTACCCGGCTTGACCGAGCCACCGTATAGAATGGTCATATTGTTGGCCACCTCCGCTCCGAACTGGTTCGCGATCATTCGGCGAATGTAGGCGTGCATCTCCTGCGCCTGCTCGTTGGTGGCGGTCTTGCCGGTGCCGATGGCCCAGACGGGCTCGTAGGCGATGGTCACGTTGGCGATCTGCCCGGGGTCGAGTGAGTTCAGGGCGATCTCGATCTGCTTGCCGACGATCACCTCCTGGTTTCCGGCTTCGCGGATATCGAGTTTTTCCCCGCAACAATAAATGGGCTTCAAGCCCGCCTCCAGCGCCCGCGCGATTTTCGCATTGATCAGCTCATCGTCCTCGCCGTAGTACTCCCGCCGCTCGCTGTGGCCGAGGATCACGTACTCTACGCCGGCGTCTTGCAGCATGGCAGCACTGTGCTCACCGGTGTAGGCTCCACTAGCCGCCTGGTGCATGTTCTGGGCGGCCACGGCGTAGCCCGCCTTACTCTTTACTTGCTCGGCTACGGCTGCCAACTGGATCGCCGGTACCCCGAAGACGACCCGACAGGGAGGCGTGCCAACCCGCTCGGTCACCGCGTCCACCAGGGCGCGGCCCTCGCGGGGGGTCGTATTCATTTTCCAGTTTCCGGCGACCATCATGCGGTTCATAGCTCAGGGGGGTTATTTGCGTTTCGCCTCGTTACGGGCAATCTTGTGGGCGGGACGGCTCCACCGGATCCGTTCCTTTTGCGACGGGGGGCCGGGATCGACACCGGGCTCCGGGCGTTCGCCCTTGGCGTAGGCGCGGGTAGGTTTCAGACCGAGGGCACTGAACAGTTCCATATCCGCGAAGGCCTCGGGATTGGGTGTCGTCAGCAACTTATCGCCGGCAAAGATCGAACCCGCCCCGGCGAAAAAGCAAAGGGCCTGCCCCTCCGGGCTCATCTCCGTCCTCCCCGCGCTCAGTCGTACGGTGGTGGTCGGCAGCGTGATGCGGGTGACGGCGATCATGCGCACCATCTCGAAAATGTCGACCGGATGTTGGTCCTCCAGAGGGGTTCCTTCTACGGCAACCAGGGCGTTAATGGGTACCGATTCGGGGACGGGGTCCAGACTGGCCAGGGTAAGTAGCATCTTCAGCCGGTCGTCGATGGCCTCGCCCATTCCGATGATGCCGCCGGAGCAGACCGTCAGTCCGGCTTTACGGGCGTTTCCGATGGTTTCCAGCCGATCTTCGTAACCGCGGGTACTGATGACCTCCTTGTAGTAGTCTTCGCTGCTGTCCAGGTTGTGGTTGTAGGCGTACAAGCCCGCCGCGGCCAGCCGCTCGGCCTGATTGGGAGTGAGCATGCCGAGGGTGGCGCAGACCTCCATTTCCAGCCCATTGACGGTTCGCACCAGGTCAAGGACGTGGTCGAATTCGGCATCGTCCCGCACGTTACGCCAGGCGGCTCCCATGCACAGGCGGCTGCTTCCGAGTCCTTTGGCCCGTTCCGCGGCGGCTTTTACGGCATCGACCGACATCAGTTGCTCAGCCTCCACTCCCGTATGGTAGCGGGCGGCCTGGGGGCAGTACCCACAGTCTTCGGGGCAGCCGCCGGTCTTGATGCTGACCAGGCTCGACACCTGCACCTCGTTCGGGTCATGGTGCCGACGGTGGACCGTAGCGGCCTCGAAGAGCAGTTCCATCAACGGGCGGTCATGCAACTCTCGTAGGTCCTCAAGGGTGGTCGGCGGCGCGGGGTAGCTGGGCAGGGCGGTCATGGCGGGCAAATATAGGCAAAGGCAGCGGGCGGCGGTCACCTTCGCTCGTAGATGTACCACCACTTCAGGCGGTCCACGTATTCCGATAGCCCCAGTCGGTCTAGCCAGCGGGGTCGGTCGGTGTAAACAAGGCTTGCATCCGGAAAGGTCCCAGGCGTACCGCGTTCCCGGATCACGTACAGGCAGGGCGGCGGCGCGCAGGTGCCGTCGAATCGGGAAACGATGGTGTCAACCCGGTAAGCAGGACGGTGGTAGAATCGGCTGATCGTCCCTTCCGCCCGGACGATACGGGCCTCGGGTCCCGACAAGGTGACTTCATTCGGGTAATTGCGGTAAACGAATCGGGCCGGAGCGATCTCCGATGCCGGCGCCCGCACGAGCGTAGCGAGAAGAAGTACGAAATTGACGCCCGCCGATAGGTATGCGAGCACGCGAATCCATTTTCGGTTCCAAACCCCGCGGCCGTAGGTCCGCTCGATAAAATGAGCCGCCGCCGCTAGCACGATCGGAATCATCGGCACCAGGGGAAACAGGAACCGGATATCTTTCCGCGCCAGTACCGAATGCACCAGCAAAAATACCCCCCACATAAACGTTATCGGATCCCGCCGGAAAGCGTAGGCGAAAACCCCGAAGCCCACGATGTACAGCAAGCTCAGGGGTGGAATGCCGCGTAGTAGAACCAGTTCGAGGTAGGCGTACCACGGCCGGGTTCCGTAGCCCGCCGCCTTTCCCTCGATCAGGTTCTGGCTCAGGTAGTTCCAGGC
>CAZKPE010000015.1:0-35800 GCA_964554545.1 uncultured Lewinella sp. | reverse complement strand
GTCCGCAAGATACGCAGCTTGTTTAAAACTACAAAATGTTTGATTGTTTTGCGTGCTCTTCCCACTCGCTGCGCAGTAGTCGGTACTGGACGACGGTCTGGGCCCGTCCGTTTTTGATGACGTAGCTGTCCAGGACGGCCTCTCGTTGCAGTCCGTTCGAAAGTAGAATACGACCGGAGGCCGGATTGTTATCGTGGTGGATCGCCTGGATGCGCACGACCTCGGAATGGCGGAAGCCCGCGTCGATTACCGCCCCAACAGCCTCTTTAACGTATCCCCGACCCCGATAGGGCGCGCCCATCCAGTAACCGAGCTCCGCGTGGCCGTACTGCTCCCGGAAATGCAAACCCACGGCACCCATGAATGCATCGTTCTCCGGTAAACGGATTGCGAAGGTGAAAGCGGATCCTTCCTCTCGATTCCGGTCGGCCGTCGCCAGCCACTGGACAGCCTCCTTCTCTTTGTAGGGATACGGGACGCTGAGGGTCATCTCCGCGATCAGGGGATCGTTAGCCAGCGAGACGATAGTCGGGATGTCGGCGGCCCGGAGGGTGGTCAGTCGTAAACGGGCGGTTTGGAGGGATACCGGGAACATGGGCCACATTTTGGGCCATAATGGACTGTGCCGGTCGATAAGTTGCGTGGTAACGTTTTATGTAGCTGCTACTGGGCATTTCCAGTCAACGCATTGGTGAGTTCACAAAGGATTTCCGCGGATAGGGGGCGCGGATCGATTCCGGCAGAGGCGTTGCACGCCGACCTTCGGGGTAATCGCTCTGAACTGGGAAGACATCTGTCCCATAAGAAAGTAAGAGGTTGAAATGATTAAAGTGAGATTGCTTAAATGAGTTTGTATTTCCCAGATCCAAGCAGTATGAAAACTGGCTGGGCGAGCTGAAGTACCGGCCCGGCGGCCGTAAAAGCCCCGCCGCCAGCGGCAAACGGCGCAGAGCGAGCTAAGGCGGAATACCTATATTGTCGTCCCCATGACGACGCCCTCCGTAGCCAACCCCATCGCCGCCGATGACTTCCTGCTGGAATCGGACGCCGCCCGCGAGCT
This sequence comes from uncultured Lewinella sp., assembly GCA_964554545.1. GTDB lineage: Bacteria > Bacteroidota > Bacteroidia > Chitinophagales > Saprospiraceae > Neolewinella. The sequence goes on along the minus strand of CAZKPE010000015.1, from coordinate 34,740 downwards.
CTACCACGACCACGCGGCCGGCCTTCCCATCATCGACTACCACTGTCACCTGCCGCCGGCCCAGATCGCCGCCGACCATCAGTTTGAAAACCTGACCGACATCTGGTTGCGGGGCGACCACTACAAGTGGCGGGCCATGCGGGCCAACGGCATTCCGGAATCCGGCATCACGGGGGCGGCCAGCGACCGCGAAAAGCACCGGAATTGGGCCGCTACCCTCCCCTACACCTTGCGCAATCCGCTCTACCACTGGTCACATCTGGAGCTGGATCGCTACTTCGGCATCCAGGAGGTACTGGGTCCGGAGAATGCGGACCGGGTTTACGACAACTGTACCGAGCAGCTGCAGGGATCCGGCTTAACAGTGCGGGCACTGCTTGACCGGATGAAGGTAGAGGTCGTCTGCACTACGGATGACCCGACGGACGAACTCACGCACCATAGTGAATTGGCAGACAAGGGCTTCGGCCCCCTGGTCGTACCCGGTTTTCGGCCCGACCGTGCCCTACTGATTGCCCATGCTGACTTCAACGACTACATCGACAAACTAGCGGAGGCAAGTGACCACGACATAGGGAATTACCAGGACCTGCTCGACGCCCTCGACCGGCGCATGGCCTACTTCCACGAGCGCGGCTGCCGGGTTTCCGACCACGGGTTGAATCAACTCTTCGACGCCCCCGCCACCGAATCGGAGGTGACCGCCATCTTCCGCAAGCGGCGGGAGGGGAAAGACGTCAGTCCGTTGGAGGCTCGGCAGTTCCAGATGGCAGTGCTCATCCACCTCTGCCGGCAGTACCACGCCCGCGACTGGACCCAGCAATTTCACCTCGGCGCCCTACGCAACAACAACGCCCGCATCCTGCGCAATCTGGGCGCGGACGCAGGTGTGGACAGTATCGGGGACTTCAGTCAGGCCCGCGGCATGGCCTTTCTCTTCAACGCCCTGGATACCGACGATCAACTGGCACGGACCATCGTCTACAACCTGAATCCAGCCGACAACGAGGTCATGGCCACCATGGTCGGGAACTTCAACGACGGTAGCCTGGCCGGGAAGATGCAGTACGGCTCGGCTTGGTGGTTCCTCGACCAGCTGGACGGGATGGAAAAGCAGATGAACGCCCTGTCGAATATGGGCCTGCTGAGCCGCTTCGTGGGGATGCTGACCGACAGCCGCTCCTTTCTCTCCTTTCCCCGCCACGAGTACTTCCGGCGGCTGCTCTGCAATATGTTTGGGCAGGACATCGAGCGAGGCCTGCTGCCCGACGACCGCAAGTGGATCGGGAAGATCATTCAGGACATCTGCTATTACAACGCAAAGAATTACTTCAAATTTACCGAATGAAAGTTGTCACCTTCGGCGAGATCATGCTTCGCCTGACCCCACCGGGTCACCTTCGTTTTTCCCAGGCCTCCCGGTTCGACGTGGTTTACGGCGGCGGGGAAAGCAACGTGGCCGTCGCCCTGGCTAATTTCGGGCTGGACGCTCACTTCGTTACCCGGCTGCCCGACAATGACATCGGTGACTGCGCGCTAATGGAACTCCGCAAACGCGGCGTGCATAGCGAACACATTGTCCGCGGTGGCGAACGGCTGGGCATCTATTTCCTGGAGATGGGAGCGGTACAGCGCGGCAGCAAGGTGGTTTACGACCGGGCTTACTCGGGTATGGCGACCATCGAAAAGGGAATGATCGACTGGGATGAGGTCTTTACGGACGCCGACTGGTTCCACTGGACCGGCATCACCCCCGCCCTGAGCCAGGGGGCGGCCGATGCCTGCCTGGAGGCTATTCAGGCCGCTAATCGGCTGGGCGTACCGGTCTCCACGGACCTCAACTACCGCAAGAAACTCTGGCAGTACGGAAAGGACCCGCAGGAGGTGATGCCCGAATTGGTCGAGGGCTGTGACGTCATCCTCGGCAACGAAGAAGACGCCGAAAAGCACTTCGGCCTTCACCCCGAGGAGGTAGACGTGACCGCCGGCGGTGAAATGGACGGTACGAAGTACCTGCCCGTACTTAAAGAACTCATGCAACGCTTCCCCCGCTGCAAGATGACCATCACCACCTTGCGCGGCTCGGTGAGCGCCAGTCACAACAGCTGGTCGGGCGTGCTCTACGACGGCGATAAATTGTACGAGACCGAAACCTACCAGATCACCGATATCGTCGACCGGGTCGGTGGCGGCGACAGTTTTATGTCGGCCCTCATCTACGGGCTGCTCACCTTCAAGGACGACAAGCAGCGGGCGCTGGATTTCGCCGTCGCCGCCTCCTGCCTCAAGCACACCATCTACGGCGACGCCAACCTGGCCACCGTCGACGAAGTCAACAAATTACTCGAAGGGGATGGCTCCGGCCGCGTGTCCCGCTAATCCACTCCGCTCACCCGTATGGCTACACACACCCGTCTGCATACCCTCGGCACGATCCTCGACCAGGGCATCATGCCGCTCTTCTACCACAACGACGCCGAACTCGGCAAGCGGGTCCTGCGCGCTTGCCACGCGGCCGGGGGACGCATCCTGGAGTTCACTAACCGCGGGGACTTCGCCCACGAAACCTTCCGCGAACTCAACCTCTTCGCCCGCCGGGAAATGCCGGAAATGGTGATAGGCGTCGGCAGTATCAACGATGCGGCCACGGCAGCCCTCTACATGCAGCTGGGGGCGAGCTTCATCGTCTCCGCTTCGCTGCGGGAGGATGTCGCCCTGGTCTGCAATCGCCGCAAGGTACCCTACCTGCCCGGCTGCGCTTCCCTGACCGAGATCGGCCGGGCCGAGGAACTGGGGTGTGAGATCGTCAAATTGTTCCCGGGCAGCACCTACGGGCCGGGCTTCATCAAGGCGGTCCGGGGTCCCCAACCCTGGACCAGCATCATGCCCACCGGAGGGGTGACGACCGAGCTGAAGAATATGGAAAGCTGGTTCAAGGCCGGCGCGGTCTGTGTGGGCCTGGGTTCCCAGTTGATCGGTAGCAACGTGCTGCGCGACGGCAAATTCGACGAGCTGGAGGCCAGCGTGCGGCAGGCGCTGGCCGATGCCAAACAGCTTCGATCGTGAGGGCGGGAATTGGTGCGATACTACTTTTCTTGCTGCTTTCCGGCTGCGACGACGGTTCGGAGGGGAAGGTACTGCGCCTTTCCCACGGGTTGAATACCGACCACCCCGTCCACCGGGGCATGGAGTTCATGGCCGAGCGCCTGGCCGAAAAATCGGGGGGCAGCCTCACCATTGCGATCTACCCGAATCAGCAACTGGGCACCGAGCGCCAATCGCTGGAACTGCTGCAGATCGGTAGCCTGGCCATGACCAAGGTGTCGGCGGCGGTGCTGGAGAACTTTTCTCCCGAAGCCACGGTACTCTCGCTCCCCTACCTTTTCCGCGGCCGGGAGCACGTTTACGCCTTTCAGGATAGCCCCCTGGGGCGGGAAGTCTTGGAGGCCAGTGAGCCCTTCCGGCTACGTGGGCTGGTCTTCTTCGATGCCGGTCAGCGCTCTTTCTATACCAAAGATCGCCCGGTACGTGTGCCCGCCGACCTGAACGGACAGAAGATCCGCGTGCAGCAGAGCGCGACGGCCATTGAAATGGTAAAAGCCCTCGGTGGCAGCCCGACGCCGATCAGCTACGGCGAACTCTACACCGCCCTGCAACAGGGAGTGGTGGATGGTGCCGAGAACAATCCGCCCAGCTTTTACACCAGCCGCCACTACGAGGTTTGCAAGTTTTACACCCTCGACGAGCACACCGCCGTGCCCGACGTACTGATCATAGGCACCGAGGCCTGGAGCCGGCTGAGTGCCGAAGAGCAGGACTGGTTGCAGGAGGCGGCGGAAGAGGCCAAAGTGCAGCAGCGCGTCCTTTGGCAGGCGGCCGAGCAGGAGGCCCTGGATGCCGTGGTGGAGGCGGGCGTCGAGATCATCCGCCCCGACAAGACCCCCTTCATCGAGCAGACCGAAGGCATCCTGGCGTCCTATGCCGACGATCCGGTCGTCTACGACCTCATCGAACGCATCATCGCAATGGCCCCCGATGAAAACTAAGATCGATCGCATCTTAGGTATGACCCTAGTGATCATGCTAGTCATCATGACCCTGGACGTGCTCTGGGGCGTCTTCACCCGCTACGTGCTCGCCAACCAGGCCAGCTGGTCGGAGGAGTTGGCCCGCTTCCTGCTCATCTGGATCGGTCTGCTCGGTGCCGCCTACGCCACCGGCCAGCGGATGCACCTGTCCATCGACCTGCTGAAGAACAAGCCCGTCCGTCTCATCGCCGCCGGCATCATCCTCTTCGCCTTCTCCGTCATGGTCGTCGGGGGTACCCGGCTGGTGTTGCTCACCGCCCAACTCGGGCAGACCGCCCCGGCCCTCGGCATCCCGATGTCGCTCGTCTACGCCGTAGTGCCGATCAGCGGTCTGCTCATCGTCTACTACCGGATTCCGGACCTATTCCCCCGCAACTGATGGAAGTCGCCATTCTCGTACTCACCTTCGTCGTTTTGATCGGTATCGGGATGCCCATCGCCTGGTGCATTGGCATCAGCGCTACGGTGACGATGCTGGTCAGTATCCCCACCCTGCCGGCCCTGACGACCGTGGCTCAACAAACGGCCACCGGGCTGGATAGCTTCGGCCTGCTCGCCATCCCCTTCTTCATTCTGGCCGGGCAGATCATGAATCAGGGCGGCATCGCCCGTCGCCTGATCGCCTTCGCCCGCTCGCTGGTCGGTAGCTTGCCGGGCGGACTGGCGCACGTCAACATCATGGCCGCCATGCTCTTCGGGGCCATCGCGGGCTCGGCGGCGGCGGCGGCATCGGCCATCGGGGGCACCGTGGGCAAGGCGATGGAAAAGGAGGGCTACAGTAAAGAATTTTCCGCCGCCGTAAATATCACCTCCAGTACCACGGGGCTGATTATACCGCCCAGTAACATCCTCATCGTATACAGTCTGGCGAGCGGCGGGGTGTCCATCGCGGCCCTCTTCCTGGCGGGTTATATCCCCGGACTGGTCGTCGGGCTACTGCTCATGCTGGTGGCCGCCATCATGGCCAAGCGCAAGGGCTACACGACCCGGGGGACCTTTTCGCTGCGGGAGGTCGGACGCACCTTTATTGACGCCCTGCCGAGTTTGCTATTGCTCATCATCGTAATTGGGGGCATCGTGGCGGGGGTGTTCACGGCCACGGAGGCCTCGGCGGCGGCGGTACTCTACTGTTTGGTGCTCAGCTTCGTGTACCGGGAGGTCACCTTCGCCCAGCTTCCGGAGGTGTTCCTGAGTGCCATCGGGACCACCTCCATCGTCATGATCCTGATCGCGACCTCGATCTCGATGTCGTGGATCATGGCCTTTGAGAACATTCCCCAGGACATCACGGCCTTCCTGCTGGCAACGAGCGATAACCCGATCGTCATCATGATCATCATCAACCTGATCCTGCTCTTCGTAGGGGTGTTCATGGACATGACCCCGGCTGTGCTGATCTTCACCCCGATCTTTCTGCCGGTGGCCGTGCAGATCGGTATCGATCCGGTCCACTTCGGCATCATCATGATCCTTAATCTCTGCATCGGGCTCTGTACGCCCCCGGTCGGCTCGGTGCTGTTTGTTGGGGTCGGGGTGGCCGGAACGACCATTCGCAAGGTGGTGCGTCCGCTCCTGCCCTTTTTCGTCGCCATGCTCGTAGCGCTGCTGATCGTGACGCTGGTGCCGGGCTTGAGTACCTGGCTTCCCGCACAGTTCGGGTTTTAGGGCGGCGGGGCGCAGGTGCAAGGGTAACGGGAAGCACTAACCATCAATGGCGATGTCACCTTCCGCGGGCGCTGCCTTCTCCGCTTCGGAGGTTTCTTCCGTATCGGGCGATTTGCCAATCGTGGCCATCAACACGGAAAGGGCACCGAGGCGGCCTACCATCATCAGTAGCATGATGAGGCCGCAGCCCCAAACGGATAATTTGGAGGTAGCACCGAGGGAAAGGCCGACCGTACCCAGGGCCGAAACCACTTCGAACCCCGCCTGTCGGCCCAGATCGGGCTGTCCCGTAAGGAGGGCGCCGGTCATTACGATCACCAGGATAAGGCTCACCACGAAAAGCCCCAACGCCAGATGGACGCGGTGCTCGGATAACCGCTTTCCGAATAACAGCACGCCCGCCTTCCGCCGGATCACCGAAACTACAAAAGCGATCACGGCCGCCAGGGTCGTATTCTTGATGCCCCCGCCCGTTCCGGAAGGACTGGCTCCGACGAACATGAAGATAATGATCAGGTAGATGCTGGTGATCCCCAGTCCGTCGATCGGTACCGTACTGAAGCCAGTCGTCGATACCGTACTGATGGAAGTGAATATGGCCACCAGAATAGCCTCCCCGGTACTTCTATCCTCCCCGATACTGTCGCCGGCGAAGAAAAGCGACGCGGACAGCAGCAGTATGCTAACGGCCATAAACAGAATAATAACCCGGGTCGAAATACTCAGCTCGGCTTTCCTACCCCGAACCCGGTCCACCACGTCGGAAAAGAAAAGAAAACCGAAGGAGCCGGCCAGACTCAGCAGGCTCACGGTCACGTTGACGGTCACATCGCCGGTAAAGTCATGAAGACTCTGGTCAAAAAGGTGAAGCCCGGCCGTGCAGAAGGCGGATACGGCGGTGAAGATGCCCCGCCAAACCGCATCGTTCTCACCCAGGATGAAGAAATGGAACGATAGGATCACCGCGCCGATCGACTCGCAGACCACCGTATAGATCAGAATCTTACGTACGAAGGAGCGTAGATTCGTACGGTCGGGCACGGAATAATCGGCCGTCACCATTTCTTCTTCATCCTCCTGACCGTCATCGGGATTGACGTCGTAGTTATTCTCCAGCAGCAAGGTACCGGCCACCGACATATAGCCGATACCGCCGAGCTGCAGCAGCAGAAGTATGACGATCTCCCCGAAAATGGAGTAGGTGGCGTAGACGTTGACCGTCGTAAGCCCGGTGGTCGAAATGGCCGAAGTTGCCGTGAACAGGTGGTCCAGAATGCGGGCGGGCGCATCCTGAAAGGCATTCAGGTTGAGTAGAAGCCCCCCGACCGTCAGTACCCCTAGGTAAATGCAGATGAGTTTCTGAAGAGGCTTCAAGCGGCAGGTCAGCGATTTGTACCGCACACCCAATAGCAAATCAGGCGAAGTGGTTCTGCATTTATCCGACTGCCAGGCCAGTTGTAGGGAAATTCGCGGTATACGCAAACATTTATTTGGATAACTTATTAGGCATCCGTACAACCTACATTTCTGTCCTATGGAGACGCTCGGAAACGCGAATTTCGAAAACTACGTTGCCCTCACCCAGGGCTACAGCGAGATGGCCTATCAAATGGTGGCCCACTTGCTCACGCTGGGCTACGCGGTGATGCTGGCCGGCCTGTTCTACTTCATCCTCACGATCAAGTACGTAGCACCGAAGTACCGGATCAGCTCCATTCTGTCGGGGGTGGTTATGGTTTCCGCATTTCTGCTCCTCTACGCCCAGTCCGTGAACTGGGGGAACAGCTTCAACTTCGATGCCACCACCGGTACGTACATCCTCAGCCAGGGGGACGACCTGTTCAACAACGGCTACCGCTACCTGAACTGGCTCATCGACGTCCCGATGCTGCTCTTCCAGATCCTCTTCGTGGTTTCGTTGACCACGAGCAGTTTTTCGAGCATCCGCAACCAGTTCTGGTTTTCCGGCTCCCTGATGATCATCACCGGCTACATCGGACAGTTCTACGAGGTGACTAACCTGACGGCCTTCTTCGTCTGGGGCGCTATCTCGACGGTTTTCTTCTTCCACGTGCTTTACCTAATGAATAAGGTGATCAAGGAGGGCAAGGAGGGATTGTCGGAAGCGGGAAAAAAGGTGCTCAAAAGCATCTGGATTCTATTTCTGGTCAGCTGGTTCTTGTATCCGGGCGCTTATCTCATGCCCCACCTACTCGGCATCGAGGGCGGCTTCTACAACGAAAGCGGCGTCGTCGGCCGGCAGATGACTTACACGATCGCCGACATTACCTCGAAGGTGATCTATGGTATCCTGCTGACGCAATTGGCACAAATTCGCAGCCGGGAGGAAGGCTTCGAATACGAAACGGCCTTCAAATAGGCCGATCGTGTGATCCGTCCTACCCCCCTGGCATGGTCCATTCGTGGAGCAACCGTTTGCTTGCTTTCCGCCCTGGCCTGGATCGGTGGTGATCTTTCGGCCTCGTTCTCCCTGCCACTTGCATTGGTCATCCTCGCCTTGGGGGTGCCACACGGTGCGGCCGACCACCTACTCTTTTTGGCACACCGACCGGCGAGGCAACGCGACGGGAAAAAACTACTGCCCTTCTTCATTTACTATTTGGTTTTTCTGGTGGGGTACGGAGGCCTTTGGTTGGTAATGCCCGCAGTGGCATTTATGCTCTTTCTGCTCGTTTCAATTTTCCACTTCGGTGAGGCGCGACTCGAAAACTCCGGTAGTTCGCCCGGGCAGGGGTGGCAGTTGACGCTTGCCTGGGGCTGCTTCGTATTGTTGTTTCCCGTTCTACACCACTTCGCCGAGGCCCGCCCCATCATCGAAGGGATGATCGGTATAGGATTACCGGACGGGGAAGACTGGACCGTATTGATCTGCGTTGGATTGGTTCTGGCGAATGTATTGGTGATTACGGGTCGGACGGAAGCGAAGGGTTCGTGGCAAGCCCGGCAACTGCTTGATCTGGTCCTGCTTACGCTAATGTATCTGGGGACCGACCTGATGCTAGGCTTCGCGCTATTCTTCTTTCTATGGCACTCGCTGCCGGCGGGGATGGCGCAATGGCGATTTCTGCGCGACCGTCGATTACTGGGGGACCTGACCGACTACTTTCGCCGGCTGCTTCCTTTGTCGGGGGGGGCGGTGATCCTCTTCCTGCTATTCTATCTCTACCTACGGAACCTGGAGGGAGCGAAGCTTGATCTGAGTTCGCTTTTTGTATTCGTTTCCCTGATCAGTTTGCCCCATGCCATCCTGATGCACGCCGTATACCGCCCGACCGCCAGGTAGCCGGTCACCAGGGAAGTGGCTCCCCATCCCGGAAAAAACCGCCGGTGGGTCCATCGTCCGGAAGGTCGGTAGCCCACAGAATGCTGTCGGCCCCTTCGCTTACACTGCGGGGTGCATCCTCTCCTCCCATCAGCGTGCGGACCCAGCCGGGGCAAACGGCATTGACCAAAATGCGATCGGCGGCCAGATCGTGGCTCATCTTGAGCGTGAGCATATTCAGGGCCGCCTTGGATACGGCATAGGCGGGAGTACCCGGCCAGCTTTCTACGAAGGAACCACTAGCACTCGATACGTTCACGACGCGACCTCCCCCACCCTTCCGAAAAAGAGGGTACAGCGCCTTAACCATCCGCCAGGGCCCGAGGGCATTGACGGCCAGAGCTTCCCCGACGATATCGAAGTCCGCCGTGAGGGTTGACTGGTAGGTATCGTAGTGGATGCCGGCGTTGTTGATCAGGCAGTCTACCGTGATGTCCTCCGCGGCTAGTTGGGCGGCAAACCGCTGGATGGAGCTTGCATCACTCACGTCCACCCGTTCCCACCGCACCTGCGCGCCGCCGCCCGCCTGCCCTTCCGCAGGCTTCCGGCTCGTGGCGTATACCCGGTACCCGCGGTCGGCTAACTGGCGCACGCATTCTCTTCCCAACCCCCGGTTGGCCCCCGTCACGACGGCAATTTTCATAGTCGTACAGCTTTGCCGAACATCTATCGTTCAGCCCGTTTATTCAACAAACGACAAACTATGAAACGTACCGCGAAAGCCGTCTGGAACGGCAACCTCAAAGAAGGAAAAGGCAGCCTGACCACCAAGAGCAACACCCTCAACCAAACCAACTACAGCTACCACAGCCGCTTCGAGGACGGGCAGGGTACGAACCCCGAGGAACTGATCGCCGCCGCTCACGCCGGCTGCTTCACCATGGCCCTGAGCCACATGCTGCAGGAAGCCGGCTACACGGCCGAGGAGCTGCACACCGACTGCGCCGTGGACTTCCAGGACCAAACGATCAAGGAAAGTCACCTGACCACCCGGGCGAAAGTGAGCGGGATCGAAAAGGATGAATTCGATAAGATCATCAATGACGCCAAGGAGAACTGCCCGATCAGTAAGGTACTGGATACGGAGATCACGTTGAAGTATACGTTGAACTAAAGAGGGTTAGCCCGCAGAGTTGCGTAGAGTACGCACGGAGTTAAGCGGAGACGCTGTCGCGACCGCTCCGTGCCTACTCTGTGTTCCCCTCTGTGCGCGTCCGAAGGTCGCTCTGTGGGCAAAACCCAAAAAAATGCGGGCAGTGAGATTGACCCCCCACTACCCGCTCCAAAGCTAAAATGGTGTTAATTTGGATATAACAAACGCTTACATTAGCTTATTGCTTAACGCCTAGTCGACATTGTCGTGCAGAAAGGAGTTGTCTCGTCGTAGCGGCGTCTTTTCGTCATCGGTGATGCTCCAGCGGCTCATTTCGGGATTGTCTGGGGTCCGCTTACTGTCGAGCTGGATATTGCGGCGCAGGTAGGCGGGCTGGCTTTCCAATTCATTGACCACCTTAGGGTTACTCAGTTTGGGGAGCTCGCTACGCTGCCGCAGGGCTTCCCGGCGGGCCTGGTCCTGAAGTTCCATCTCGCGGCGGTGGGCTTCGCGGCGGGCATCCTCTTCCTCCTGCAGATAGTTCTGGGCGAAGCTGCCCGTGTCGCGGCGGCGGGCACGTAAACGGGCCTTGGCTTCGTCCATGTCCTCAAACTCGAAGGTCCGGGCTTTTTCGCTACCGTAGCCGACCGGGTCATTCTCGCCGGTGATCTCCTCCAGGGAAGCGCGCTTGGGCTGCTTCTTCTGCTCGTCGAGGTGGACGACTTTACGCTCGGGGGCGACGGAGCGGTTGGCCGCTTTCTTGTCGCCGAAGCCGGTGGCGATAACGGTCACGCTGATGCGGTCGCCAAGCTGCTCGTCGAAGCAGTTACCCCAGATCAGGTCGGTACCGTAGCCGGCCTCCTCCTGTACGAATTCGGTGATCTCGAAGATCTCATCCATGGTCACTTCTCGGGTACCGCTGGTGATGTTCAGCAGGATGTGGTTAGCGCCGCGAATGTCGTTATCCTCCAGCAGCGGACTGTGCAGGGCCTGATCGACGGCCACCCGGGCGCGGTCGTCGCCGTCGGCACTGGCGGTACCCATGATGGCTACGCCGCTGTCGCGCATGACGGTATTCACGTCCTCGAAGTCAACGTTCACGTAACCGGCCACCGTTATGATCTCGGCAATACCCTTGGCGGCCGTAGTCAGGATGTTGTCGGCCTTGGAGAAGGCTTCGCTGAGGTTCAGGTTGCCGTGGATTTGCCGAAGCTTGTCATTAGAGATGACGATGAGGGTGTCGACGTTCTCCTTCAGCTCGTGCAGCCCGTCCATTCCGTTGGAGGCACGGCGGCGCCCCTCGAAGGTGAATGGCAAAGTCACGATACCGACCGTCAGGATGCCCATTTCGCGGGCGGTGCGGGCGATGATGGGAGCGGCGCCGGTTCCGGTACCACCCCCCATGCCGGCGGTGATGAACACCATGCGGCAGTTGTTGTGCAGGTACTTCTGTACCTCCTCGATACTCTCTTCGCAGGCCAGTTTGCCGACGTTGGGCTTGGAGCCGGCCCCCCGGCCCTCGGTGAGGTGGGGTCCGAGCTGGATCTTGGTCGGTACCGGGCTCAGTTCCATGGCCTGGTGGTCGGTGTTGCAGATGGCAAAGTCCACGCCGACGATGCCCTGCTCGAACATATTGTTGACGGCATTGCTTCCGCCGCCGCCGACGCCGATCACTTTGATGATGGGGCTTTCACCCTGGGGAAAATCGATAGTCATAATGGTATTCTTTACTCGCCGTGGCGAGGATGATTCGTTGGATTGAGTGTAGGGATTTAAAAGTCGCGATCGGGTTCGGCCTCGAACCATTCCTTGGTGCGTTTGAAGACGTTATCGAACCAGTTCGGACCGGCGGCTTCCTCCTTGATCTGTTCTTCGAGTTCGATCTCGGTGACCGGCTCTTCTTTCTTCACCGGGGCGACCCTTACGCGGCCGGCGTCGATGTCCGCGAAGCCCTGTAGCAATAAGCCTACGCCGGTAGCGTAGATCGGGCTGGTCAGTTTTTCGGTATAGCCGTGGGCCAGGTGCTCGACCGGGCTGCCGATGCGGGCACTCATGCCGGTGTGCAGCATGGTCAGTTTGTCGAAGTCGCGCAGCAGGGCGCCGCCGCCGGTGAGCACGATGCCCCCGATGAGCTTATTGCCGTCGAAGCCGGCGCGCCGGATCTCCCACATGACGTGCTCCAGGATCTCCTCCGCCCGGGCCTGAATGATGAGGGCGAGGTTCTTTTCGCTGATTTCCTTGGGCTCGCGGCCACGCAGGCCCGGAATGACGATCATCCGGTTCTCGTAGACCTCACTGGCCAGGGCACTGCCGTAGTTGACCTTTAGTTTTTCGGCGTGCTGTTCCATGACGGTACAACCGGCCTTAATGTCCTTGGTGATGACGTGACCGCCGAAGGGAATGACCGCGGTGTGGCGAATGATACCTTCCTGGAAGATGGTGATGTCGGTGGTGCCGCCGCCGATATCGACCAGGGCTACGCCGGCGTACTTCTCATCGTCGTAGAGCACCGAGGCGCTGCTGGCGATGGGTTCGAGGGTGACGTTGGCCATGTGCAGTCCGGCCCGCTCGACGCAGCGGTTGATGTTATTGCTGGCCGTGATCTGCCCCGTAATAATATGGAAATTGGCCTCCAGTTTGGAGCCGGACATTCCGATGGGGTCGACGATACCCTGCTCGTTGTCCACGGTATATTCCTGGGGAATGACGTGGAGGATTTTATCGCCCGGGGGCAGAACCAGTTTGTGCATGTCCCCGATCAGCCGGTCGATGTCGCGCTGTCCGATCTCCGACTGGGCGTTATCGCGCATCAGCATACCGCGGTGCTGCAGGCTTTTGATGTGCTGGCCGGCAATACCGACGTGAACGACGTCGAAGGTTTCCCCGCTCGATTGCTCGGCCAGGCGGCGGGCTTCCGAGATGGCGCGAACGGTCTTCTCGATATTACTCACCACGCCGCGCATGACGCCTTCCGATTCGACCTTTCCGGTCCCGAGTATCTCTACCCGACCGTGGTCGTCGCGTCGGCCGACGAGGGCGCAGACTTTGGTGGTGCCGATATCGAGGGCGGCAATGGTTTGTTTTTGAGTGGTATCAGTCATTATATCCAATGGTTTAAAAATGCGTGACGGGCGGCGGCAGGGTCATTACCGGGGCGCCCGCTAGAAATGTTCAGTTCTTTTTGGCGATTACCTGGTCCGTGTAGCGCAGGTCGAAACTACGGTACTTTTGCCAGCCTTCGTAGGGCAAGCCTTCCCGATAAAATATTTTGAGGCGATTAAGGCGCTCGCGGGTAATGTTTTCCCCATACCGACCCAGGCGTATGACCTGATCGCCGACTTTCGGGGCCAGTACGAGCTCGCCCTCCTCGGTGATATGGATCTGTTCGATCAGGGCCGTCAGGAAGGGGTCCTGTCGGAGGTAATGCCCCAGGTCCATTAGTTGGGAAAGCGGGTGGTCGGTCTGATCCCGGTAGTCATCGGACCAGGGAACGATGTTACCCGTTACGACCGGCACGCGGACGGTGTGGTTCTCGCTCAAGGGCAGCCGGACGCCCTCCAGGTCGAGGTAGTAGTTTTGTCCGTTATCGGCCATTACGCGCAGTAGGGGCACCCGCTGTTCGGCCCGGATATGGAGCGTCAGGGCGGCATCCACGTAGGCCTCGGCGTCGCCGACGAAGGCTTGGCTCTCCAGAATTTCTTCCACCCGCTCGATGTCGATATCGGCCAGGGTCAGTTGATCCATGGGTTTGGTGAAACTGCTACTAAGTAGCGCCAATAATTCTTCCGCCTCGACCAGGTTAGCATTATCCGCCAGGGGGACCACCTCGGGTTGAATGGCCCGTATGTAAGTGGCCTCCCGCTCGGTAATGGCGGAAATGGTCAGGGCGGCAATGGCTAATCCGACGAAAATCCAGCCGTAGGTGCGGATACCCACGAAGATACCGGCGAAAAAGCCTGCGATGCGTCCTCCTTGCTTACTCATTTGCCTCTGCTTTACGGTAGGCCCCGGCGAGGGGTTCGACCAATGCGTCAATATCTCCCGCCCCGAGCAACAGCAGTACGCCGTCGCCAAGTTCCCGGCCCAGGTTCAGGAGTTGCTCCTTGCTCAGTAATCGCCGCCGATCGTTCTTCATCAGTCCGTAGATCGACTGGCTTGTTATTCCGGGAATAGGCTCCTCCCGGGCCGGATAAATGGGCAGCAGGATGGGCTCGTCCAGTCGGTCCAGGGCGCGCGCGAAGCCGGCGGCGAAGTCCTGGGTCCGACTGTACAGATGTGGCTGGAACACCCCCCGGATCGTCCGCTCCGGATAAAGCTCCCGGGCCGCGGAAATCGCAGCTTCCAGTTCCGTCGGGTGATGGGCGTAATCGTCGATGATCACGATTTCCGGGCTGCGTAGGACGACCTCAAACCGTCGGGCAATGCCGTGAAAGTTCGCCAACCCCTGCCGCAAATCGTTCTCATCACCACCGGCCAATCGGGTCACGGCGCAGGCGGCCACGGCGTTCTCGACGTTGTGGCGACCGGGCAATGCGGTGCGTAGTCCCTGGATGAGATGACCGTCCGGCTCCCGTAGATCGAAATGAAAGGCCCCCTCCTCCACCCGCACCTTCTGGGCGCAGAAATCTCCGGTCCCGATCCCGAAGGTGGTCAGCAGCACCTGCTCGATGCCTTCGAAGTGGTGGGCGACGTCGTAGCGGACAATGAGCTGCCCCCCGGATTTGATTTGCCGCGCGTAGGCCCGGTATCCGGTTTCGAGCATCTGCTCGTGGTTGCCGTAGATGTCGAGGTGGTCCGGATCAGTGGAGAGGACTACGGCGATCTCTGGTCTCAGTTGCAGGAAGCTCCGGTCGTATTCGTCGGCTTCCACCACCATCCAGTCGCTGCTGCCGTGGACGTAGTTGCCGTCGAAGTCCCGCGCGATGCCCCCCAGGAAGGCCGAGGGGTCGAGTCCGGCGGTGGTCATCAGGTAGGTGGTGAGGGTAGTCGTAGTCGTCTTGCCGTGGGTGCCGGCAACGCCGACGCAGCGGGTTGCGCGACTGATCAGACCGAGCACTTCGGCCCGCTTCATGAGTGCGTAACCTCCTTCCCGTACGTGAACCAACTCCGGGAAGTCGCGCGGCATGGCCGGGGTATATACAATGAGTACTTCCGGACCGACCGCCGGAATGCGCTTCGGGTCCGCCTGATAGTGGATGTCCATTCCCCGCCGCTCCAGCTCACGGGTTAGTGGGGTAGCCGTACGATCGTACCCACTTACGGTTACCCCCCGCTGCAGGAAGTAGCGCGCCAGGGCCGACATCCCGATGCCGCCGATACCGATGAAGTAAACCTCCTTGATCTCAGCTAACTGCACGGGCGGCGGATTGAGTGGGTGAGGCGATCTGGTTTAACACGACTTCGGCGATATGGGTAACGGCCCCCGGGGTGGCCATTTCACGGATACGGCGACTGAGTTCCGTCCGCTTGCCCGCATCGTCGAGCAGTCCGAGCGCCGTGGGTACTAGCTGGCTGGTAACCTCCGCGTCCGGCACCAACAGGGCGGCATTCCGCTTCGTCAGGGCCTCGGCATTTTTGGTCTGATGGTCTTCGGCTACCCAGGGAGATGGGACGAGGATGGCCGGCTTGCCCAGGTACTGCAGTTCGGCAATGGTGGTCGATCCGGCCCGGCCGATCACCACGTCAACCGCGGCGTAGGCTTCGTCCATCCGGTCCAGGAAGGGGGCAAGGGTGACGTTATCGAGCCGGGCAGAGGGGCAATCGCGGTATTCGTCGTAGTAGTTCTTCCCGCATTGCCAGATCCATTGCACCTGCGGCCGCGCCCGAATCAAATCAGTGGAAGCGGCCATGGCTTCGTTGAGGGATTTCGCGCCCCCGGAGCCGCCCATCAAAAGGATGGTCGGCCGTGCGTTTCCAGGAAGCGAAAGCGCACGATCCAGAAGTTGCTGGCGGACGGGATTTCCGGTCAGAACGAGCTTTTCCGCTGGAAAAAAGCGATCCATGCCGGTGAAGGCTACGCAGACTTTATCCACCCGGCTGCCCAGCCACTTATTGGCCAGGCCGGCAAAGGCGTTAGGCTCCTGGATGACGGTGGGAATGCCCATGCGCGCCGCCGCGTAAAGCACGGGGCCGCCCGCGTAGCCACCCGTTCCGACCACGGCGTCCGGCCGGAAGTTGCGGATGATCCGCCGGCTACGCCACAGACTACTTAGCACCTTGACCGGAAAGCTTAGATTGTCGACTGTCAGCCGCCGCTGCAGCCCGCTGATCCAAAGGCCCTCGATGGGATAGCCGGCGGCGGGCACCTTTTCCATCTCCATGCGCCCCTTCGCGCCCACGAACAGGAAGTCCGCCTCCGGGCGGAGCCGTTTGAGCTCGTCCGCGATCGCGATGGCCGGGAAGACGTGGCCGCCCGTGCCCCCACCACTGATGATGAATCTGGGTCGTTCAGGTCGCATCGGCGGTCACGGCTTCTATGTACTTCGAGACAGACATCAGGATGCCGAGCGCAATACAGGTGAACAGGGTACTGGTTCCCCCCATGGAGACCAGCGGCAGCGTAAGTCCGGTAACCGGCAGCAGGTCGAGATTGACCGCGATATTGAGGAAGGCCTGGAGTAGAAGCGACAGTCCGATCCCGAACGCAACCATCGCCCCGAAGGCCTTACTACTCCGGGTAACCAAACGGATGACCCGGAAGAAGAGCAGCAGGTAGAGCCCGATCACGGCAATACCGCCCACCGCCCCGTATTCCTCCACGATGATGCTGTAGATAAAGTCCGACTGGGCGCTGTAAAGCGTATGTCGCTGGGTGCTATTCCCGGGTCCGACCCCGATCACGCCCCCATTGGCTATGGCGATCATGGCCCCGGTAATTTGCCGGCGGTCATCGACCTTGGCAGCGGCCGGATTGATGTATGTCTCGATGCGCTTCTCCCAGGTCGCCAGTCGGGGCACCACTTCCGGATACTTACTACCGACCATGACGAGGATACTGAATACACTGATGCCCAGTAGAATGAGCATGATGATGTACTGCATCGCCACCCGCCCCACGATCATCATGAGGATGCAGATCAGGAAGAGCATGATGGCCGAGCTGAGGTCACTCAGGGCGATGAGCAGACAGACGCAGAGCACCGGCAAAATAATCGGCACGAAAGCCTCCCGAAAGTCTTTGATGATGTCCTGCTTGCTCCCGATAGCACGGGCCACGAAAACGATCAGCGCCAGCTTGGCAAAGTCGGAACTCTGGAAGGTCAGTCCGATACCCGGCACGGTCAGCCAGCGGCGGGCGCCGTTGATCTCGGTACCAAAGAGCTGGGTCAGGACCAGCAGCAGCACCGCCAGCACGAGCATCACTGGGGCCCAGCGGCTGTATTTGGTGTAGGCCAACAGGTGACCGATGTAGATGACCACCAGCCCGAAGGCCAGGATCACCCCGTGCTTGAAGATGTAGCCACTCACCGCCCCGCCGGTGTTGCGGTAGGCCAGGTTCGCCACCGCGCTGTAGACCGCGACCATACTGATGAGCGACAGCAGCACGATGATGGCCCAGAGGACGCGGTCCCCCCGAAGTTCGGTTGCGATGCGGGTGCTGATGTTCATGATGTCAGGGCTTGTACGGCGGCGCGGAACTGATCGCCGCGGTCCATATAGTTCTTGAATAGGTCGAAACTGGCGCAGGCCGGGCTCAGCAGGATGGTGTCGCCGGGTTCGGCGATCTCGTCGGCCAGTTCCACGGCGCGGCGGGCGCGGTCGCAGCTCTCCAGCCGGTCGATCCGCTCACCGAAGTGGGCGATCAGTTTTTCGTTGTCCACGCCCAGGCAGATGAGGCAGTGTACGCGGTCGATCACCTCGTCCAGTGCCCCGTATTCGTTACCCTTATCGGTACCGCCGGCGATCCAGACCGTCGGCGCGGTCATGCTTTCCAGGGCGAAGTAGGTGCTGTCTACGTTGGTGGCTTTGCTATCGTTGATCCAGTGGCGGCCGTCGGTGGTGGGAATGATTTCCATGCGGTGGGGGGCGGGCCGAAAGCTCTCCAGCCCGATCCGAATCTCTTGCTCGCTTACGCCAAGCCAGCGAGCGATTTGGATGGCGAAGGCCGCGTTCATGGCGTTGTGGCGACCGGCCAGTTGGGTATTACGCAGATCGTATTGCGCACCCTCAACCTGTACGGTGGCTCCCTTGATAATTTCTTTTGGGCGCACATAAAGCACCTCGGCGCGAGAACTATTGCGGCGGAGCGCAGGTGCAATGGTAACCGGATCATCAAGAAGCAGCAAGCGATCTCCCGGATGCTGATTGCGGGTGATTCGCAGCTTACTGTCGGCGTAGGTTTCCATCCGGTAGTCGTAGCGGTCGAGGTGGTCCGGCGTGATATTCAGGACGGCGGCGATGTCGGGACGGAAGGCGAAGCAGCCATCCAGTTGAAAACTACTGACTTCCAGTACGTAGATATCCTGGGGGGCTTCGTCCAGGAGCAGCCGCGCCAGGCTTTCCCCCAGGTTTCCGCCGGCCACGACGCGCTCACCGGCCGACTTCAGCAGATGGTGGGTCAGTAGGGTCGTCGTCGTTTTTCCGTTACTTCCGGTAATGGCTACGACGGTGGCATTGGGATCGACGTAGCGGGCCGCAAATTCGATCTCGGAAATGATGGGAATGCCCGCGGCGGCCAGTTGGCGGACGATGGCCGCCGTGTCCGGAATGCCCGGGCTCTTCACGACCAGATCAGCCTGTAACAGCCGCCCGCCGGTGTGCCCGCCCGTTTCGTAGTCGATGCCCGCTTCCCGCAACTCATTGAGGTGGTCGGGGTGGCCGTTGCCCGCGTCGCTGACGAACACCGCGTAGCCCGCGCGCCGGCCCAGGCGGGCGGCGCTTGCTCCGGATTCTCCGGCACCGAGGACGACGAGCTTCTTTTCGGGCATAGCGGGTCAGCGAAGTTTGAGGGTAAGGATGGTGGCTACCGCCAGCAGAATACCGATGATCCAGAAGCGGATGACGATCTTGACTTCCGACATACCGCCCTTCTGGTAGTGGTGGTGCAGCGGTGACATCCGTAAAATCCGCCGCCCCTCCCCGTATTTCCGGCGGGTGTATTTGAAGTAGCCGACCTGAGCCATAACCGACAGGTTCTCGACCACGAAAATGCCGCAGAGAATGGGAATCAGTAGCTCCTTACGCAGCAGGATCGCCAGGGCGGCGATGATGCCCCCGAGGGCCAGCGAGCCGGTGTCCCCCATGAAGACGGAGGCCGGAAAACTGTTGTGCCAGAGAAAACCCAGACAGGCCCCGAGCAGGCACCCGCTGAAGACCACCAGTTCCTGGGTCCCGGGCAGGTGCAGAATACCGAGATAGTTCGCCGCGATCGCATTCGACCCCACGTAGGCGAAAACGGCCAGCGTGCCGGCGATGATCCCGGAGGTACCGGCGGCAAGGCCATCCAGTCCATCGGTCAGGTTAGCCGCGTTACTGACCGAGGTCACGACCAGAATGATCAGCGGAACGAAGATGATCCAGACTAGCTGCCGCCCGATGCTGAAGACGTTGGCGTACATCATCGTACTGCCCTTCACGAAAGGAACGTTGGTCAGCGTAGTCCGGTAATCGGCCCGTTCAACGATGGTGTTGTCGTCAGTCCGTACCTGGATAACTTCCCCGATGCGTTGTTCATCGGGAATACCGGCAAGGGCGGCCCTATCCAGGTCCATACGTACGACCACCTGCTCGCTGAAGAGCATAATAAGGGCGATGAGCAGCCCGAGACCCACCTGCCCCATGATCTTGAATTTTCCGGCCAGGCCATCTTTATTCTTGTGCTTGATCTTGAGGTAGTCGTCCACGAAGCCGATGGCCCCCATCCAGATCGTTGCGACCAGCATGGTCACCAGGTAAGTATTGTCCAAACGGGCGAAGAGCAGACAGGGCAGCAGGACGGCGAGGAGGATAATCAGACCGCCCATAGTGGGGGTACCCTTCTTTTCCAGTTGCCCCTCCAGTCCGAGGTCGCGCACCGACTCCCCGATCTGCTGCCGGCGCAGGTAGCGAATGATGCGCCCGCCGGTAATGATGCTCAACGTAAGGGAAAAGATGATGGCCGCCCCGGCCCGCACGCTGAGGAAGTTCAGCAGGTTGGCGCCGGGGAAATCGCCGAGCGTAGTGCGTAACCAGTCGATCAGTTCAATTAACACGGCTGCGGGCGTTTAGGGCGTGGTGAATTTCGAGCCGGTCATCGAAGGGGTTGCGCTCGCTACGAATTTCCTGGTAGGTCTCGTGTCCTTTGCCCGCCACCAGAGTCACCTCGAAGCCTTGTGCTACGGCATGCTCGATCGCGCGGCGGCGGTCGGTGATGCGTTCAACGCGGTCTGCCAGGTGGTCTGGTACGCCCGCCTCCATTTCGTCGAGGATGACCTCTGGGTCTTCACTGCGCGGGTTATCACTGGTCAGGATAACCCGGTCTGCGGTGCGGGCGGCAATGGCGGCCATCACCGGGCGCTTACTGCGATCGCGGTCGCCGCCGGCACCGACCAGGCAAAGGAGGCGCTGGTCGCCGGTCATCATTCCCTTCAGGGTGTCGAGTACGTTCTGCAGCGCATCGGGAGTGTGGGCGTAGTCGACCAGGAAAGTCCGTTTCCCGTGGGGGTCCGGTACGAGTTCGAGGCGACCGGGGGCTCCCCGCAGTCCGCTGAGCTGAATGAGGACTTCCTCCTCGGGCTGCCCGAGTAAAACGGCAGTCCCGTAAGCGGCCAGGAGGTTGTAAGCATTGAAGCGGCCGACGAGTTGGAAGAAGACGTCCGTTCCGTTAAGGTGCAGTTGCAGCCCTTCTGGCGCGTTGCTGATGACCCGGGCACGGAAGTCCACCGCCGATCGCAGACTGTAGTAGTAGCGTCGGGCCGGGCAATTTTGCAACATTACTTCTCCCCGGCGGTCGTCGGCATTACTGAGCGCGAAGGTCCCCGCGGTAAACCCGTCGAAGAAGGCCTTTTTGGCGGCCAGGTAATTGGCGAAGGTACCGTGGTAGTCGAGGTGGTCGTGGCTGAGGTTGGTGAATACGCCGCCCGCGAAATGCAGCCCCGCAATCCGTTGCTGGTGGACCGCATGGCTGCTGACCTCCATAAATACGTAATCCACCCGCTCGTCCCGCATCTCGGCCAGGGTGGAGTGGATCGACAAAGCGTCGGGGGTGGTATGGGTAGCCGGTCGCACCTCCCCGGCAATACGGATTTCGACGGTCGACAGCAGGCCCGCGCGGTAGCCCAGCCGGGTGAACAGATCGTAGAGCAGGGTCGTGACGGTGGTCTTGCCGTTCGTGCCCGTCACGCCGACCAGTTGAAGGTCCTGGCTGGGCGAGTCGTACCAGCGGTCGGCCAGTTCGCCCAGCGTCCGGGCGGAATTCTTACTGCGGAGTACCACCGTTTCGGGTGCCAATTGGGCCTTCGGAAGTTGATCCTCCTGAATGATGATTGCCACCGCACCTGCGCTAGCCGCCCCCTCCACGTAGTCGTGCCCATCTACCTGAGTACCCGACACGGCTACGAAAAGCATACCCGGTTCAACCCGGCGGCTATCGAATGCGATGCCCGTGACCTGTACCGCCTGAGGGTCGCCCGCCAGTACGTCCAGGCCCAGCCCCTCGATTAGCGTATGCAGGGATCGGCTCATCGCAGGATGATTTCCACGTCCCGGCCCCGCTGCCCGCGGCCGTCGCTCTGCCAGCGCATATTCACCACCCGCCCCACGCCCCGCGGGTGGACTACGAAGCCTTCGTTCTCTAGTACATAGACCGCATCGCGTAGCCGCATCCCCCGCACGTTCGGGAAGCGCTGGGTGGCCGGGGCGATGGCGGATAATTCGACCCCCTCATCATTGGCATTCACGATGCTCAGCTCGCTTTCGGGCAGGGTGTCGATGGCGACGTTGACGTAGTCCAGCACCGTGACCAGTTCGGGGGTATAGCCGGCATCGCGACTGGGAAGCTCGCCGGCGTAGAGCACGGGGCGGGGGCCCTGGTTGAGGGGCTCGTGCACCTCGATCATGCTGTTGTAAATGTTGTCGGCAATCTCCCGGAAGATGGGGCCCGCAACTTCGCCGCCGTAGTAGGCGCCGTTGGTGGGGTCCTTGATCACCACGATGATGCTATACATGGGATTTTCAGCCGGGAAGTAGCCGGCAAAACTGGCCTGGTATTTTTTGCGCTGGTTGCGCTGACCGTAGCCCTGCTGGCTCGTTCCGGTCTTGGCGGCAAAACGGTATTGATCGGTGCGCAACTTACGGGCCGTCCCCCGCTCGACGACGCCTTCCAGCAGGGACTGAAGCTGCTCGATGGTTTGGGGTTTGGCAATCCGGCGGTCGATGACCGTGGGTTTGAATTCCTCCAGCGTGCGTCCCTTCTGTTCGACGTGGGTGACCAGGTAGGGCTTCATCATCCGCCCCCCGTTGGCGACCGCGTTGTAGAAGGTCAGCATTTGGAGGGGGGTCAGCCGACTTTCGTAACCGATGGCCATCCAGGCGCGGCTGATGCCGGAGAAATTGGCTCGGCTCGTATCGTTTATAAATGGGGTGCGTTCGCCTTCCAATTCGATACCACTTTCCGCGCCCAGATGGAAGGACTGCAAGCGTTCGGAAAATTCGTTTTCCCGGTACAGGCTGTCCACCAGTTTGGCCATACCGACGTTGGAGGACTGTTCGAAGGCGTCGCGCACAGAGACCGTCCGCCAGCCTCGGCTAAGTGGGCTGGAATCCTCCATCGTCAGATCGTAGAAGGTCTTGACGCCGTTCTCGACGTCGACCTCCGAATCCAGGTCGATCAGCCCGTCCTCCAGCAGGGCCATCATAGTGGCCAGTTTGAAAGTCGATCCGGGCTCGTTAGAGCGGGAAATCGCGTAGTTGTACTGCTCGGCGTAGCGGTTGCGGTTCTTGTTGACCGCCCCGAGATTGGCCATGGCGCGGATGGCACCGGTCTTCACGTCCATAACGATGGCCGCACCCCACTCGGCCCGGTGACGGCGTACGCCGCTTTCCAGGGCGTTCTCGGCGATATCCTGAATATTGACGTCGAGGGTCGTGTAGACGTTGGCTCCCGTAGTCGGTTCCACAATGGCCAAATTATCGGTAGGCAGCCAGATGCCGTTGCCCATATTGAACATCTCCTGCTGACCGCTTTGACCGGCGAGGTATTCGTCGAAGGCCCCCTCAAGTCCGACCTGCCCGCCGTCCTCCCGGCTATACCCGATCGTCCGGCGCGCCAACCAGCCGAAGGGGCGTTTGCGTTCGGCTCGCTTCTCCACGATCAGGCCGCCGCCCATTCGCCCCTTATTGAAGATCGGGAAGCTACGGATGCGGGCCAGCTCGCTGTAGCTGACGCTTTCCTTAAGCTTAAAGTAGTGGTTAGCGGGTCCGCTAACGCTGTCGCGCATCAGGAGCAGGCTGTCCCGCCAGGCACCGGGGGTGAAGGAATCGTCGATGTGGCGGGAAAGGAGCAACGCCAGACTGTCGATATTGTCGTAGTAGTCGGCGGGGCTGGCCACGTATGGGTCGAAGTGTAAGCTGAAGTAGGGCACCGAGGTGGCCAGCAGATTGTCGTTGTGGCTGTAGATATTGCCCCGCTCGGCGGCTACCGTCACTACCCGGAAGCGCTCGCGCCCCAATTGCCTGAATTCATCCTGGCGCACCACGGCAATATCCACCGTGCGGTACATCAGCAATCCGGCCACGGGCACGATGATCACCGCCAGGATGGCGAAGATGCGGATGAGGACTTCGTCTTTGAAGTTTACGGCCATAGCTACTTACTTCGCCGCGGGGGCGTAGATCTTTTTGGGTTTTCCGCGGTGGAGCCGAAGTCCGGCCGGGCGTACCTGGTCGACGACCTCGGAGCGCAGTCCGTTGTACATATTTTCGCTCTGCAGCGACATGTACAGCCAGCGTTTTTCCTTGATATCCGCCTCCAGTTCCTGGATGCGGCGGACATTGTATTCGGCGTAGTGGGCGTTGCCGATATAGAGCAGCGCCAGCACTCCTAAAAAGGAGAGAAAGCCAAGATTATCCAAGATCAGAGCGGGCACGGAGGGGACCGTGACGCGCTTGCGTTTTGCTGCCATTCTTCACACACCATTTAGCGCTCACCCGAAGTCGGTGAGATAAACAAATACGGACGCGTCCCGCCGCCCGGCGAACCTTTCGGAGTGCGGGTAAGCACTCCGAAAGGTGTTCGCTGAACGGCTAGCGCCGCTGTCCGGCCCGCAGTTTAGCGCTACGGGCACGGGGGTTCCGCCGAATTTCTTCGGGGGAAGGCAGCACGGGTTTCTTCGTCAGGATCGTGTAGGGACGGTCAATCTTCCCGTAAAAATCCTTAATAACGGTTCCGTCCGCGTTGCCGGTTTTGAGGTAGTTCTTGGTGATGCGATCCTCCAGAGAATGGTAGCTGATCACGCTGAGCCGGCCGTGTGTAGGTATCAGTAAGTCAGTGGCCTGGGCCAATAAATCAGTTAAAGCGCCGATCTCATCGTTGACCTCAATGCGAAGTGCCTGAAACACCTGCGCCAGGTAGCGCGGGCGCTGCCCCCTCACCCAGGGATCGACCGTCTGCAGGAAGTCCTGAATGGTCGAGATCGGGCTGCGGTCCCGGGCTTCCACTACGGCGTGGGCCAGGGTACGAGCGTTGCGTACTTCGCCGTATTCGCCAAATACCCGCTGCAGGTCGTCGGTGCCGTAGTTATTCACTACGTCGGCGGCACTGCGGTCGGCTCCACTGCCCATGCGCATATCCAGCTCGGCGTCGAAGCGAAAGCTGAACCCGCGATCGGCCTGGTCGAACTGGTGGCTGGAAACCCCCAGGTCGGCAAGCAGGCCGTCGATGCGGTCCACGCCATGGAGGCGTAGGAAATTGCGCAGGTGGCGGAAGTTGGCGGCTACGAAGGTAAATCTGCTATCGTCCAGGGCGTTGGCGGCGGCGGCTTCATCCTGGTCAAAACCGAACAGCCGCAGATCGAGCGATCCGGCCTGTTCGAGGATGTAGCGGCTATGGCCTCCGCCCCCGAAGGTAGCATCAACGTAAACTCCTCCCGGGCGGAGGTCCAGGTAACCGACGCTTTCGCCGGCCAGTACGGGGACGTGGTAAGCCATCTATAGTGGCACCTCGTCCGGCGTGCTAGGACTACCGAGCACTTGTTCCGCCAGCGTGGAGTAGTCTTCTAACTCGCCGCTAAGCAGTTCTTCGTATTCGGCTTCCGCCCAAATTTCAATGCGGTCGTTCAGGGCGTTCAGCACCAGGCTCTTCTCCGCCTTCGCCCAGGCCAGCAACTGCTTCGGTAGCAGCAGCCGGTCAGCCGAGTCCGGCACGATTTCGGTAGCCCCCCGGTAGAAAAGCCGCGTGAACTGCAGATTCTTCCGGTTGAATTTGTTGAGCGCGTCTACTTCCGTTTTGATGACGTCCCACACCGGTTTGGGGTAGAGCGTCAAACAGTGGTCGAAGCCGCGATTGACAACGAACTTCAGGGTATCCCGATCGCCAAGTCTGTTCAGCAAGCCACTGGGTAAACGAAAGCGCCCCTTAGCATCGAGGGTCACGTAGTATTCACCCAGTAAGTCGTACGGTTGCGTCATGAACGATCATGGACGAGGTCATTCCCCGTCACATCCGCTAAGGTAACACCTTGTGACACATCTCGCCACTTTTCGCCACTATTTCTCACTACTTTTTCCTACGGTCTAGTAAAGAGTCGGGAACAGTAGAAATGATAACTGCATAATGCTGGTATAGCGAGTAGATTTGCGCAGTTTAGTGACGTAAAGGTACACCCACCCCGATGGAATACCCAAAACCGTCATGGCCCTGGACTTATTCACGGGGCATACGTGGTGGTAAGAAGTGGTAAATGGGAATGCAGCGGGGCTAAACCATCCCCTTCCCCCTCTGTTTTTTCCACCTATGGAGTACTTCGTCTATTTCGGCATTACCCTGGCCACCATCGCCGCTATGGAATTCGTAGCCTGGGCCGCCCATAAATATTTGATGCACGGCTGGCTCTGGAGCTGGCACGAAGATCACCACCGGCCCCACCACGAGAAGGAGGGTTTCTTCGAAAAGAACGACTTATTCTTTTTGGTCTTCGCGATCCCAAGTGCTGCTTCCTACATCATCGGCCTGAACGTGGCGGGCTGGTTCTGGCTGACCTTCGTCGGCGTCGGCATCAGTATCTACGGGCTGATCTACTTCCTGATCCACGACGTGTACATCCACCGGCGGTTCAGCTGGTTCCGGCAGCTGGACAGTAACTACAGCCGCGGCATTCTACGCGCCCATGGCCACCACCACGCGGTAACGGAAAAGGAGGGGGCGGAGAGTTTTGGGCTGCTCGTCGTAGCCCGCAAGTACTTCGGCAAACGCAGCGAATGGGCCGGCGACGGTTCCGGGAAGTAACTTAGCCCCGGTATGGACGACCGCCTGCTGGATAAAATCGCCGAACCCTTTAACCTTCAGCTGCCGGAGTACGCCACGCTGGAGGAGATGATCGATGGTATCCTCCCGGCAGTGGCCCGCTTCGGAGAGGCAGACCTGGCGGAAGAAAACAGCCCCCTATATACCGTCAATTGGGTCAGGATGAGCGACCGCCCCGGCGCAACGGCGGTGGAATTGTACGTTTTCCAGGGCTACGAGCGGGGGGAGATTCGGGTGGTGACCGACGGCGTGGTCGATGCTCAGGCCTACGAAGTGGAGGAAGGTGGGCGGCGCATCATTATCGGGCAAAGCATTATGCGCGACAGTTACCTTTACGAACTGGCCTTCATTGACGAAGACTTCCTCATCCTGCGCCGCCACGGGAATGCCGCCAATATGAAACACCGCTATCTCTTCTTCTGCCGGGAGGCGATCGGTACGCGGCTGACCTGGAATGAAGCCCTCGAACGGCTGGTGGATAAGTACCGGAATAGCCAATTCCCCCTCCTCGCCGTGGGCCTGCTGGTAGCCGCCGTGATCGCCGTCCTCCTGTATTTCCGTTAGTCGAACAGCTCACTCGCCACCCGGTAAGTATTGGCATGGGCTTCAATGATGGTGGCCAGCCGCTCGCTGTACCCGCCTCCCATACTCACTGCTACCGGTAAACCGCGATCCCGACAGGTGGATAGTACGAAGCGGTCCCGTTCTTTACATCCCCTTAGACTCATGGACAGGCGGCCCAGCTTATCGGTATCGAGGACGTCCACCCCACTCAGGTAAAAGACCATGTCGGGGCGAAAACCATCCAGCAAGCCGGGGAGATGGGTAAAGAGACTTTCCAGGTAGACGTCGTCCCCGGTTCGATCCGGCAGGCCGATATCCAGGTCCGATTTCTCCTTGCGGGCGGGGTAGTTGCGGGCACCGTGCATACTGAAGGTGAATACCCGGGGTTCTTCGGCGAACAACCGGGCCGTGCCGTTTCCCTGGTGCACGTCCAGATCGACGACCAGGGCGCGGTTGATCTCCCCCGTATGCAGTAATTCGTTAATGGCGATGGCGATGTCGTTGAATACGCAAAATCCCTCCCCGTGGTCGGCAAAGGCGTGGTGGGTCCCTCCGGCCACGTTCAGTGCCACCCCATCGCGGCGGGCGTAGCGGGCGCAATCAAGAGTACCCTGGGCGATGACCCGACCGCGGGCAACCAGATCGGGCCGCATGGGGAAGCCGATTGCCCGCGTCTCCTTTCGACTCAGGGCGTTGTTGCGCAGCTTATCCCAGTAGGTGGGCGTATGGGTGCGCAGGATGGCTGCTTCGGGCAGGGGTTCGGCGGCGAAGAACTGGCTTTGCTCAATCGTCCCCTCGTACAGCAATTGCTCGGGCAGCAGGCTGTACTTCTCCATGGGAAAGCGGTGCCGGGGCGGCAGGGCATAGCGGTAAATCGGACTGAAAGCTACCCGCACGTCGCCATTCTAGTTGACCCGCTGGTAGGTGTAGTCGCGGTAGCGCAGGATGTTGACGAACTTATTCTCGAAACGGTCGATGACGGCCTCCTCCAGATCGGTCGCCGTTGCCGGCACCACCGCCACCGGGGAGAAGCGGAAGCGGGTGTGCATCAGATCGGCGGGGTTATTTTCCAGTTCGAACTGAAAGCGGGTACCAAAACGGGCCGCCATTTCCAGGAAGTACTTTGTGATGTCGTATCCGATGTAGGCCTCGTCCCGCGGCAGGGCGGCATAGCGGTCGTAGAAGGCCCGGCGGAAGCGGCGAACCTCCTCATTCAACGGATCGATGTGGACGCTGCTACTGACGTGTACGTTAGTGCCCTCCAGAAACTCTCCGTTTAGCCGTCCGAAATTGAGCCACTGAGGCAAGCCGTAAATCGCTACGTTATCGCCCCGCTCGTCAACCGATGCCTGATAGGCCTGCCGGAGAAAGGCCGCCACAAAAGCTTCGTCTTCGTAAACGGGAAGCATAAAGACGGTACGCCGGCCCCGCAGGTAGCGACTCAGATCGGGTACCTCCCCACTAATGATCATCTCTTCCAGCGGCTCCACGGCATCATCGCCGGTCAGCAATTTGTACTCGTCCTGGAAGTAGGCCAGCCGTCCCCGCTCCCCGGCCGGAGCAACCAGTACGATGCGGTCGGCCCCCTGGGTGCGGAAGGCGTGCCCGAGTAAACTGCGCAAGTGGGTTTCCAGGGTAGGATTGACCTGTATATAGTTGGTGTTCGACTCCGAAACACCGGTGGCGGCACTGTATGGGCTAATCAGTACTTTTTCCAGACCGCGCACGGCTTCGGCCACCTGGGTGACCTGAGATTTCAGGTAGGGGCCGATGATGAGCTGGGAGCGCTCGAAGGCGGGGGAGGCGATAACCCGCTCCATCCGCTGGGCGGTCCCGCGGCTATCCTGCACCCGCACGTCGAAGGCAACGTCAGGGGCATTCAAGGCTTCCAGTGCCATTTCCGCCCCGCTGTAGAAGTGCAGGGCCCAGAGGCTATTGGGATCGATTTCTTCCGATTCGGTACTCGTGCGGTCGGTCAGGAAGGGCAGCACGTAGTCCACGCCGTAGCCCGTCAGGAGGCGGGAGCCGTTGCGTCCCGTCCCGGTTTGCCGTACCGGGGTCAGCCCGGGGGCCGGGGGATCGATCTCCGGGGGTGGTTGGTAAGCGTAGGTATCGTCTTCTCCGACCGGTTCAGCGGTTTCGGCGGTCACGTCCCGCCACTGGACGGTGTCCATCGGGCTGGTCGGTGCGCTGACGTAGATGTAGCTTCCGGTAGCTTCGTCGAATATGCGTCGACTCTGTACCGGGTCAAGATCTTCCCGGTCCCGGTCCCGGCGGTCGGTAGTGGTGGTACCACCGGAGTCGACGGGCTTAAATAGCTCACAGGAGGAGGCCGTCAGTAACAGTAGCAGGAATAGCCAGCCGCTGCGGGAAAATTTACTCCCATTCAATGGTAGCCGGTGGTTTGGTACTGATGTCATAGACGACGCGGTTGATTCCTTTTACGTTATTGATGATCGAGCTGGAGACCGCCGCCAGAAAGTCGTAGGGCAAGTGACTCCATTCGGCGGTCATACCGTCGGTCGAGCTCACGGCCCGTAACGCGACGGCCTGCTCATAAGTGCGTTCGTCGCCCATGACGCCCACGGACTGCACCGGCAGGAGGATGGTGCCGGCCTGCCAGACCTGGTCGTAGAGCCCGTACTCCCGCATTTTGTCGATGTAGATCTTATCAGCCTCCTGTAGCAGGGCTACTTTGTCCGGGGTAATATCGCCGAGAATGCGGATGGCCAGTCCCGGCCCCGGAAAGGGGTGGCGGCCGATCAGGTGGGCGGGCATGCCCAGCTCCCCTCCTACCCTGCGCACTTCGTCCTTGAAGAGGTTGCGCAGGGGTTCTACGATCTTCAGCCCCATCTTCTCCGGCAGCCCGCCGACGTTGTGGTGGCTCTTGATGGTCACCGAGGGCCCGTGCACGCTCACGCTTTCGATGACGTCGGGGTAGATCGTCCCCTGGGCCAGGTAGGTGATGTTGGTCAGCTTATTGGCTTCCCGCTCGAAGACCTCGATGAAGGTGCGGCCGATGGCCTTGCGCTTTTTTTCCGGGTCGCTCTCGCCGGCCAGCGCGTCGTAAAATTCCTGTTTGGCGTCGATGGCGGTCACGTTCAGCCCCATGCCCTCGTAGCTCAGTTCCACTTCCTCGAATTCCCCCTTTCGCAACAGCCCGTTGTCGATAAAAAAGCAGAAGAGGCGGTCGCCGATGGCCCGGTGCAGCAGCATGGCGGCTACGGAACTGTCCACCCCCCCGCTCAGCCCCAGCAGCACGCGGTCCTCCCCGATCCGTCGCCGTAGGGCTTCGACGGTTTCCTCAATGAAGTGGGCCGGTGTCCAGTCGCCTTCGCAGCCGGCGATGTCGATGACGAAGTTTTTAAGGAGTTGCTTCCCATCCAGGCTATGGTAAACCTCGGGGTGGAACTGGATGCAGTAAGTTGGTGATTCCCCTCCCACCTGCGTCCGCGCCCCGTTCCCGAAGGCCGCTACTTCCACGTCCGCCGATGATGCCAGGAGTTCAAAGCCTTCCGGCAGTACCTCGATGGTGTCCCCGTGAGACATCCACACCTGCGAGCCGATCTCGATCCCCTTGAATAGGGCGCTATCGGGCCGGACGTAGCCCAAGTTGGCCTTACCGTATTCCCGCTTCAGGCTGCGGCTGACCTTTCCCCCGTAGTGCTGGGCGATGTACTGGGCCCCGTAGCAGATACCGAGCACCGGGCGGTGGCCGACGATGCGGTCCAGCTCCGCCCGCAGAGCCCGTTCTTCCCGCACGCTGAAGGGGCTGCCACTAAGGATGACCGCCTTGTAGGTGGCGTCGAGCTCGGGGATCTTATTGTACGGGACAATCTCGCTGTACACATTGAGCTCCCGGATCCGGCGCGCGATCAACTGGGTGTACTGGCTGCCGAAGTCGAGAATGAGCACCTTTTCCGTCATGGCCGCAAATATAGGTTATGGCGTTGGGGCGATCCCGATAGCTATCGGGACAGGTGCATATCCTACATATTGCACTGACAATTTTCCAGACACTCGATGATCAGGCTCACGTCCCGTTCCTTCAGGGAGTACATCACCGATCGGCCGTCGCGACGGGAGGACAGGATACCCTTCAGCTTCATTGTCTGTAGATGGTGACTAACCAGGGATTGTTCCGACTCCAGTGCCTCGGTAATACTACTGACGCTCAACCGCGGATGCTGCTCCAGCAGGTGTACGATACCCAGTCGCAGGGGGTGGGCTACCGTCTTGAGGATGAAGGCGATACGCTCGAGCTTTTCGGCTTCCTGGGGGTTGAGAACGGCGGGGCGGACGGTAGGCACGGCGGGGAATTTTGGTATAAGCAGTACAATATACGACGGCCCCGCAGATCGGTGAGTGGGGGAAGACTAAATCTCCATCCCCTCAAAGACTTCCATCACTTCCCGCACGTGGTCCGCACTCGTATTCAACAGGTCCATTTCGGCCTCGTTCAGCTGGAGTTCGATGACATCGACGATGCCTTCCTTGCCGAGTTTGACCGGAACGCCGAGGAAGAGGTCCTTCAGTCCGTACTCTCCCTGGAGCTGGGCGCAGCAGGGGAAGATGCGGTTCTCGTCCCGCACGATACTGGCTACCATCTGGGCGGCGGCGGCGCCGGGGGCGTACCAGGCCGAGGTACCCATTAGCTTGACGAGCTCTCCCCCACCCTTTTTGGTGCGTTCGACGATGGCGTCGAGCTTGTCCTCCGAGATCATTTCGGTGATGGGTATTCCGCTGACGGTGGTGTAGCGAGGCAGGGGGACCATCGTGTCGCCGTGGCCGCCGAGCAGCATGGCCTGAATGTCCTTGGAGCTCACGTCGAGGGCCGTGGCCAGGAATGCCCGGTAGCGCGCCGTGTCGAGGATACCGGCCATGCCGAATACCCGGTTGCGGGGCAGTCCGCTGGCTTGGTGGGCGGCGTGGGTCATCACGTCGAGGGGGTTGGAGACGACAATGATGATGGGGTTCTTGGAATGCTCCATGATCGACTTGGTGACCATGGTGACGATCTTGGCATTGGTCGAGATCAGATCGTCGCGGCTCATGCCGGGCTTGCGGGGAATGCCGGCGGTGATGACGACAATGTCGCTGCCGGCCGTATCGGCGTAGTCTTCCGTTCCGGTCAGCCGCGTGCTGAAGTGGTCGATGCTGGCCTGTTGCCAGCTATCGAGGGCTTTACCCCGTGCCATATCGCCTTTGATGTCGAGGACGACGACCTCGCGGACCAGGTCTTTGTGGGCTAGTACGTTGGCTACGGTTGCGCCTACGTTTCCGGCGCCGACTACGGTTACTTTACTCATTCTATCTCGGAATATTTAGTGGTTTGGGCATGAATTCCCTCCTTTAGCAAGCATTTGCGCGAAAGGTTTACGCCGGGGGCGAATGTAGCCAAAATTGTGAGTAGCCTTACAAATGCGCCCCATTGTGGCGTAGTGCACGGGGCCAACCGTTACTTTCGCGGAACAACCGCCACAAGTCTCACCCATGTACGTACGAATACTTTTCGTTTTCAGTATGCTCTCTAGCCTTAGTCTGCTCGCCCAACTCGGTGCCGGTGGGCTGGAATGCGGAGTGACGGAAAAATCTCCCTGGTTGATGAAGTATCAGAACGGGCAGATCGCCCCGGTGGCTAAGAGCAACGAAATTCAGTACGTGCCCATCCGGCTCAATCTGCTGGGCCGTGACGGCGGGGGTGGGGAAGCCGATCCGGCCACGCTGATGCGAAGCTTCGAGTTGCTCAACGCGGACTTCGCCAAAATGAACATTCAATTTTATATCGACGGGGATGTACGCTACATTGGGAGTACGATCTTCTACGAGCAGGATCCCGAATTCCGTGACGGATTGTTCACCGACTTTAACGAAACCGGGGTGTTCAATACGTACGTAACCGGGGCTATCCCGAATCTGTGCGGGTACTACACCCGGAGGGGAGACGCAATCGTGCTGAGTAAGAATTGCATTAACGGAGGCGACCGAACCTGGAGCCATGAGGTAGGTCACTACTTCGGGCTGCCGCATACGTTTTTCGGATGGGAGTCACTTCCCGACTCCAGCAGTTTCGACTCGCGGGTCGATCCTGCGCCAACCACGCTGTCCTTCGAAAGTGGTTTCACCGTAGAAGTGGAGCGGGCTGATGGCAGCAACTGCGACGATGCCGCGGACGGGTTTTGCGATACGCCGGCGGATTACCTTCACTTCCGCTGGGCCTGCAACGGCAACGGAGACTATCCCGAACCCTTACTCGACCCCGACACGGTCGCCTTCACGGTATCCGGCCGCAATATCATGTCATACGCGAATGACGTCTGCGTAGGAGAATTCACCCCGGAACAGACGACGGCCATGCTCACCAACCTCGAAGGGCGCATCGGCCTGGCCGATCAGACCCCTCCCGACTTCGCCGCCGCGCGGGGGGAGGACCAGCAGTTACTGTTTCCGGAAGATCGGTCTACCGCCAGCTTTTCGGACTCCGTACAGCTGGTCTGGAATGCCGTTGAGAATGCGGACTTGTACATCGTACAGATTAACATAAACGCGAACTTTAACGCGGGCGTGCTTCAATCCTTCATCACGAAGGACACGACCGCTGCGATTACGGAAATTCTATTGCCCCGCCGTCGCTACCACTGGCGGGTCCGGCCGGTCAACCGCTACGATGTATCCGGCACCTTCAGCGATAGTTTTTCCTTCCGGAATGGCTATTTTACGGTTAGTACCATCGATGAGCGGTTCGATGCGGCGGTAGTGGTGAGCCCGAACCCGGTTGGTGGGGGACAGTCCCTGTCCATTAGCGGGCAGGATCTCGGTAGCGGGACACTGAATTACGCCCTCTACGATGCCGGCGGCCGCCGGATGCTTGAGCGCGGGGGCATCCGGGTTACGGAAGCCGGTTTTCGGGAGGAGATCGTGACGAACCGGCTACCGGCCGGGGTCTACTTCCTGCGGCTGTCGGTGGATGGGCGGATGACCACCCGCCGGGTGATAGTTACCCCATAGTCAGAAGGGCAGGGGTAGCAATGGGGTCGCTATATTGGCCGGATGCGTACTACCCTATTGCCCTTTCTCCTACTGCTTGCCGGCCTCCCTGTCGAGGCTCAGCAGCAATACGTCCAGAACGCCCAGACCCACGCGGTCAACCGGCTACCGGCCCACGCTACGATCTACCATTATGACCAGGCGGAAGCGGCACGCGGCGGGGGGGCGATCGCCGGTCGTACCTCGCTGAACGGCAGGTGGAATTTCGCCTACGTTCCCCATGGCCGCAATACCGCCCCCGAGGCGCGGATAGAGACCGATCGCTACCCAACGGAAGGTAGCGTGCAGGTGCCCGGGAACTGGGAGATGCAGGGCTACGGAGCCCCGATTTATACGAACTGGGAGTATCCCTTCCGGCCCGTGGTGCCCCCCTTCGTCCCCTCCGTTGCCGGCAACTCCGAGCACGATCGCAACCCGATGGGGCGCTACCACCGGAGCTTCGACATCGCCGACTATAGCGCCGCGGACCGGCAAGTCATTCACTTCGGGGCCGTCAGTTCGG
>CAZKPE010000014.1:0-38551 GCA_964554545.1 uncultured Lewinella sp. | reverse complement strand
ATCAAGCGCTTTACGAAGTACCCTCCGCAGAATGTGAAGAACCTGCGGCGGTTAGTGGCGGATACGTTGATTGAGGCGAACGCTTACGCGTTGTAGACGCGCTTCGTGCGGGGATGGAGGGGGTGGTTAGAGAGGTTAGAGCAGTTAAAGGGGTTAGACGCTAGGCTGGGAGATAGAAGAAGACCCGGATGTTCTACCGTCTAACCCGCCTAGCGTCTAACCCAGGCCGAAGGCCGTCTACCGCGCGAAGCGTCTCTAAATCTTCACCACCTCCGCCTGAATCGGGTAGTCCGCCAGAATCCGGTTCGTGAAGGCCATGTGCCCGCGGGGGACGGCCAGGTACAATTTGCCGTGCTTGTAGGCAGCCAGGCTGCTCAGTAGCCGCCACTTGGTTACGAGCTGGCGCTCATCATCGGTTTTCATTCCGAGTTCGAAGTAACTCTTCCGGCCGTTCACCTCACCGGTGACGTCGGGGATGAAGTATTCGTCGGTATCCTTACTGCGGCGAATCTTGGCCGGCGTTTCGTAACCCTCCGCGTTGGCCTTGACGTTGTCGAAGCCCTTTTTATTCACGATCTTTTCGAGCAGTTTGTTAATCAGTTCGGCGTCTTTCTGTTGCGCGTCGGTAAGGATTCCGTTTTCCATTGTTGGGTTAAGTGGGTTGACTAAGAAAAGCGAATATCTGTAAAATTCGCGAGAGCAGGGTAAGCAAGGAACTTATGCT
Source organism: uncultured Lewinella sp. (assembly GCA_964554545.1). GTDB lineage: Bacteria > Bacteroidota > Bacteroidia > Chitinophagales > Saprospiraceae > Neolewinella. Next base: position 37,827 of record CAZKPE010000014.1, on the reverse strand, counting down.
ATCCGTTACGCACCGTGCTTAGTATAAAACGCAATCCGGGGGCTGGTAGTTGTGATTTGCACACAAATACGTGGTTCACGTTGTACATTGACCTCACTTACCGTTTAAATCGATCTGCATGACTTCCGACCAGCGCCCCTGGCTCGCTCAGTACCCCTCCGGCATCCCCGCCAACGTCGACGTGGAGGCTTATTCCACGCTCAAGGACCTTCTGGCCGATACCACCAAGCAATTCCGTAACCGCCCCGCTTTTTCGTGCATGGGCAAGGACATCACCTACCACGATCTAGACAAGCTGAGTGATGCCATGGGAGCCTATCTGCACTACCGTGGATTGCAGCCCGGCGACCGGGTGGCCGTGATGATGCCGAATATGTTGCAGTACCCCATCGCGCTCCACGCCTTGTTAAAGGCCGGCCTGGTTATCGTCAACACCAACCCGCTCTACACCCCGCGGGAAATGAAGCACCAGTTCACCGATAGCTCGGCTAAGGCCATCATCATCGCCGAAAATTTCGCCGCCAACCTGGAGCAGATCATTGATGAAACCGACATCAATACGGTCATCGTGACCAGCATCGGGGGTATGCTCGGTTGGCTGAAAGGTGGCATCACCAACTTCGTGGTGCGAAAGGTGAAGAAAATGGTCCCGGATTACAATCTCCCCGGGGCAGTTAACTTCCAAACCGCACTGGATGAAGGGAAAAAGCACAAGCTTCCTGACTTTACGGGGCAGTCCACCGACACGATCGCCCTACAGTACACCGGGGGCACCACGGGCGTTTCCAAAGGCGCCATGCTCACGAACGCCAACCTGGTCGCCAACGCCCTGCAGTCGAAGGCCTGGATGACGCAGAAGCTCAGCGCCGGCAGCGACGAACGCATGCTCTGCCCGCTTCCCCTCTACCACATTTTCGCCTTCACGGTTAACTCGGTGGCCATCTTTTGCCACGGGATCTGCAACGTGCTTATCGTTAACCCCCGCGATCTGAGTACGATCGTCAAGGCCTTCAAGGACAACAAGATCGCCGCCATGACGGGGGTAAACACCCTGTTCAACGGTCTGCTGAACAACGAAGACTTCACCAGTCTGGACTTCCGCCACCTCAAGATCACCGTCGGCGGCGGTATGGCCGTGCAGCGCCCGGTCGCGGAAAAATGGCAGCGGGTCACTGGCATTCCGCTCAGCGAGGGCTACGGATTGACCGAAACCAGCCCGGCCGCCAGTATGAATCCGCTATCCGATAAAGTCCGTATCGGCTCGATTGGCGTACCCCTGCCGAACACGGTCATGCGCGTCTGGAACGAGGAGGAGAACCGCGTTGCCACCGCCGAAGAACGGGGGGAAATTCAGGTCAAGGGTCCGCAAGTGATGAAGGGGTACCTGGACCGCCCCGAAGACACCGCCAAAGTCCTCAAAGACGGCTGGCTCTCCACCGGTGACATCGGTATGATGACCGAGGACGGCTTCTTCAGTATCGTCGATAGGAAGAAGGATATGATCCTGGTCTCCGGCTTCAACGTGTACCCCAACGAGGTCGAAGACGTCATTGCCGGCCATCCGAAGGTACTGGAATGTGCCGCCGTCGGTATCCCAAGCGAGCGTTCGGGAGAGGTCGTTAAGATCTTCGTGGTCAAAAAGGACCAGTCGCTGACCAAAGAAGAGGTCATCGAGTTCAGCCGCAAAGAACTGACCGGCTACAAAGTGCCAAAGGAAGTGGAATTCCGGGACGATCTGCCTAAAACCAACGTCGGTAAGATTCTGCGACGGGAACTACGCGAAAGCTAGTCCTTGGTCGAACTGAATAAGCTACTGGCCGGAACGGACCCGGTCACCATTGCCCGACAGCTACTCGGCTGCGAGCTACATACCTATGTGGATGGGGAACATACGGCCGGCCGCATCACCGAAACCGAAGCCTACTGGGCTCCCGACGATCGGGCCAGCCACGCTTTTGGGTATCGCCGCACCGCCCGTACCGAGGTTTTTTATCACCGGCCGGGAACGGCATATGTCTACCTGATTTACGGAATCCACGAGCTCTTCAACGTCATCACGGGGCCGAAGGAGGTACCCCACGCCGTCCTCATACGGGCCGTGGAGCCCCTGACCGGTACGCTCACCATGCTACGCCGACGTAAGATGAATAAGGTAGCACCACGCTTGACCAGCGGACCGGGAACGGTCAGTCAGGCCCTGGGAATCAGTCGGGCACACACGGGACTGAACCTGCTGGATGACCAGGGTATCGTGCGCTTACTGGCCGGGCGCGCACCCGATCCGGACCTGATCGTAGCCACCCCCCGCATCGGGATCGACGGAGCGGGGCCGGAATGGGCGGGGAAGCCGTGGCGTTTTTACTTGCGGGGGACGGAATTCGTGAGCCGGTTGCGGTGAGGCTCGGCGTACAACGCCTCGATCGGAATCCGTGCTGAATCCGTGGTGAAAAAATCGAGCACAGCGAGCGCAGCCGCCCGGTAATCCGCGTTAAATCGGCGAACATAATCCGCGTCAATCTGCGGTGCGTCTCTCCTCAAACCGGAGGTTCTCGAACAACACGGGCCGGAGGCCCTCGGCCTAAAGGTTTTCCTAAAGTGCCCGGGGCCACCCAACTTCTTACCTTAGCCCGTGTAGCTTATTCGCCGATCAACATCCCACCCACTTTGCACCTGCGCGCCGCCGCCCTCCTGTTCTGCTCTAGCTGTTTCGCCCTCTATCTGGGGGCCCAGGATGGCGACTTCGAGTACCGCAACCTGACCTACGACGACCACATCAAGACGGTGCGCTTGCACGTAGCCGGCTTTCCCAACTCCTACCCCATCATCGAGCTGGGGGGCGGGGCCCGTTTGCGGCTTTCCTTCGACGATCTGCGCGACGAGGTGGGCCGCTACGCCTACCGCTTCATCCACTGCAATGCCGACTGGACGCGCTCGGGGCTGGGTGAAATGGAGTACAACAGTGGCTTCGCGAGCGACTACCTGGAGGAGTTCGACTTCAGTCTGCGCACGCTGATGCCCTACGTACACTACGATCTGACCTTCCCGAACCGCAACATGCGGTTGGAACGGAGCGGGAACTACCTGCTGGTGGTCTACGATACCGAGAACGACGACCGCCCCATCATCACGCGCCGCTTCCTGGTGAGTGAGAATACCGCCGGCATAAGCGGGCAGGTGAACCGCCCCTCCGTAGTTGGCAAACTCAATACCCACCAGGAGATTCAACTGCGGGCCGGTACCAAGCAGCTTGCCACCCGTGCGCCCTTGCGGGAACTCAGCGCCACGGTACTACAGAACGGCCGCTGGGACAACGCCGTCACGGACATCAGTCCGAACCTACTGGGCCGGGAGGAGGTGACCTTCAATTACCAGGACAAGATCATCTTCCGGGGTGGCAACGAGTTTCGTAACCTGGACGTCCGTTCGGTGCAGGCCCCGCGTACCGAGGTGCGCAGCATCACCAATGAGGGCGACCGCTACGCCATGCTGCTGGCGCCGGAGGAGACTCGCGGTAGTTCGGTATATATTCAGTACTTCGACCTGAACGGGGACTTTATTAACTTCCGCAACGACCGCCCGGTAGTGGACTTGGCCGACGAGGAGCTCCAAATGCTGGTGGAACGCTTCGGGCTCGACTTCACCGGGGAATACATCGACGTCACCTTCGTACTCAAAACGCGGGATGGGCGACCGCTGGATAAGGACATTTTCATCTTTGGCTCCCTCAGTGAGTGGCGGCAGAAGTACGATTACCGCATGGTCTGGAACCCGAATATCAACGCCTACGTGGGCCGGGTTCTGCTCAAACAGGGTTTTTACAACTACTACTACGTGACCGACGAGGGCGGGGGCCGGGTGGGCTACGATAAGACCGAGGACAGCTTCGAGGAAACCGAAAACGACTACATCGCGCTGCTGTACCACCGTCCGCTCGGGGGGCGCTACGACCGCTTGGTCGGGTGGGCTATCCTCAACAGCGGCCGGTAGTTGATTTTGCGGGGACGCAGGTGCAAGCCGGTCTAGAAACGGCCGACATTCATAGAATAAATTTTGCCCGTCTACGGGATCGCGTAGTTTTGCTGACCGTAAAACATCTCTATCATGCGGTACGGCTACTCCACCGTTTTCTTCTTATTCATTGCTGCTGCTCTTTCCGCCCAGAACGCTTCGGAATGGACCCTGTCCCGGGCCGTAGAGCATGCGCTGGAGAATAGTATTCAGGTCAGGCGCCTCGACAATACCACTGACTTGGCGCGCATTAACCTACGACAGGCCCGGAATAATCGCCTGCCGACCCTGAGCGGTGGTACGGGGGTGAACCTGCAGCTCGGGCGCACGATCGACCCTACGACGAATACCTTTGAGGTGCAAAACATCTTCAGTCAGGGCTATCAGTTGCAGGGGGCGGTCACGATCTACAACGGGGGGCTGATCAAAAACAGCCTGCGACAGGCGGAGCTCGACCTGGAGGCGGCCCAAACCGATGCCCAGGTGGAAGGGAACAACGTGGGCCTGCAGGTGGCGAACAGCTACCTGACCATCCTCCTGAGCCGGGAACAGCTGGCTAACGCACGCGCCCAACTGGAACTGACCAACGAGCAATTGGCGAATACGGACGCCCAAATCCGGGCCGGCAGCATCCCCGCCGCCCAGCGCTACGACATCGTGGCTCAGCAGGCCGCCAACAGCCGGTCGGTCGTGGAACTGGAAAATCAGGTACGGCTGGCCAAACTCGACCTGCAATTGCTCCTCCTCCTCGAACCCAGCGATGATTTTGAGATCGCCACGCCCATCCGCGACCTGGAAGAACCCGAACTGCTGCGGGAGTATGACCTACAGGAGGTGCTGCGGGCCGCCCGCCAGACCCAGCCGACCATCCGGGCCGCTGAACTACGCCGGTCGGCCGCCGCGGTGGGGAAGGACATCGCCCGGGCGGGGCTGCGGCCATCTTTATCGCTCTTCGCGAACATCAACACGAATTATTCCAACATTGCCCGGGACTTCAACAACCCGGACGTCAGTGAAGCCCAGTTGGTGGAGAACGACCCGGTGCCCGTCGTGATCAACGGACAGCAGCTAGATATCGTCACTTTCCGGGAGACTGGCGTCGTATTCCCCAACCTGGGGTATAGGGCCCAGCTGGAACGCAACTTCGGACAGTCCATCGGCGTCAGCCTGAACGTGCCTATCTACAGCCAGAACCGCAACCGCCTCAACGTGGAGCGGGCGGAAGTGCAGCGCATCGGCGCCGAGATCGAGATGGACCAGGCCGAAAACCAGCTACGCTCCGACATCGAACGGGCGCTCGGCGATCTGCGGGCCGCCCGGGAAACCTACCGCGCCGCCGGCGTAAGCCTGGAGGCCGCCCAGAATGCCTACGAGGTTGCCCAACGTCGCTACGCGGCCGGCGCGGCCAATAGCCTCGACCTCATCACGGCCACCAACCGCCTGGAGCAGGCCCGCGTGGAATTCACCCGCACCAAGTACCAGCTGCTATTCAACCGGGAGGTGATCCAGTTCTACCTTGGCGAAGGCATTTCCCTGAATTGATCTTTTTCACCCCAAACCAGCAAACTACCGACCATGTCCCGCAAAGCCATACTTTTAATTCTGGGCGTCATCGCCCTCATCGTCATTGCCGCCGTCGTTCTGGGCGGACGGGGTGAGGAGGGCACCCGGGTGTTCACCCAGGAGGTCACGCTGCGCAACATCCAGGAAGTGGTGAGTGCCAGTGGTAAGGTTTTCCCCCAGACGGAGGTCAAGATCAGCTCCGACGTATCCGGCGAGGTGGTCGAACTATACGTGGAGGAGGGAGACAGCGTCGTTCCGGGCCAGCTGCTGGCGAAAATCGACGCCGATGCCTTTCAGTCGCAGGTCGCCCGGGGGGTAGCGGGGGTGAACAGCTCCAAAGCTCAGCTCGCTAACGCGAACGCCCAGGTGAATGCCCTGGAGGCACAACGCGACCAGATCGTGGCTCAATTGGAGAACGCCCGCGACATCCTGAAGCGCAACGAGCAAATGTTTAAGGACGGGGTGATCAGCGAGGCCGACCTGGAGACCAGTCAGGCAAACGTGCGCGGCCTGGAAGCCAATCTTTCCGCCGCGAAGAGCAATATTTCCGCATCCGAAGAAAGTGCCCGTGCGGCCCGTTTTGGCATTCAGTCCAGCGAGGCGACACTCAACGAGTTGCGGACCACGCTGCGGCGGGCCACGATCTATGCTCCCATGGGCGGCGTCGTCAGTCTGCTGAACGTCGAAGAAGGTGAACGGGTGGTAGGTACCATCCAAATGGCGGGTACCGAACTGATGCGCATCGCTAACCTAAACGCGATGGAAGTGCGGGTGGAGGTCAGCGAGAACGATGTGCCCAGCGTAAAACTGGGCGACCAGGTCGAAATCGAGGTGGACGCCTACCTGAACCGGACTTTCGCCGGTACGGTAACCCAGATCGCCAACTCCAGTACCACGGCCGGCCTGGCCGACAACGTTCTCAACAGCGATCAGGTCACCAACTTCGAAGTCCGCATCAGCATCGATCCCGACAGCTACGCCGACCTGGTGTCAGAGGGAAACACTTATCCTTTTCGACCGGGCATGTCGGCAGGCGTGGATATCCTGACCAAATTAGCCGAAGATGCCATCAGCGTCCCCATCGAAGCGGTGACCACCCGGGAGGCGGAAACGCAGGAAGGGGAAGAGGATGCCACCGGGGTCGATGAACTGGAAGAGATCGTGTTCGTGGTGCAAGCCGACACCGTCGCCCGCCGTGCCGTAAAGACCGGGTTGCAAAATGACCGCTTCATTCAGATCCGCTCCGGCCTTGAGGCTGGCGAGCAGGTGGTGGCGGGCCCCTACACGGCACTGTCCCGCAACCTCAAGTCCGGCGAGCAGGTCGTGGTCGTCGAGAAGGACGACTTTTATGCAATGGACGGGAACCAATAAAAAAGCCCCCCGGTCGGATAACGCGAGGGGTGATAATGGTATGTCAGAAAGCTTTGTGCAGACTACTAGCGTCTCATCACAACGTGTATACCGACAAATATAAGGGGACGAACGGAATTGTCAAAATAATGCACATCTATCGTGCATCGTTTTGCCAGGCTCCGGCTCTGATCAATCGTTGAACACTTCCACATCGCGATTTTTCACGATCAAGTCCGTGAATTTCCCCTTGAACCGGGTGGCCTTCACGATATGGTTATCGATCCAGTGGTAGTTGCCGCCCCGGGGCTTGCCCATCAGCATGCCGTGGTACTTAAAGTTGTGGCGGTTAAGCCATTCCTCGGTGATCTCGCGGTGCTCCTCGGTGCGGGAGGTGAAGAAGGTGATGATGTGGCCGTCTTCGTACCACTTATTGACGATGCGCAGGGCATCCGGATAGGGCAGGCATGTGGCCATCCGTTCCGGTTCCTCATTGGGAATGTCGTCACAGACGGTGCCGTCAATATCGATCAGGAAGTTTTTTACGCCGGGGGCGAGAACGGGGCTGATGAGTTCGCCTTTCTCGTTGAAGGTAGTTTCCAGGTCTTTGTCGGGGGTAGACATAATTCGGAGGGATTCCGGGGATTAAAAATGCCAAAGGTAGTGCCCTTTCAACGCATGGCTACCCCATTTGCTTGCTTAATGCCGTTATTTGAGCTAGCTCAACTCAAAATTCATGAATCAGGTCGCGCTGGTTACCGGTGCCTCATCGGGGGTCGGGGAAGTACTGGCCCCATTGCTGGTCACCAATGGATGGACGGTGTACGGGATGAGCCGGCGGTCGGTAACCCTACCGGGCGTCCGGCCATTACCCGCCGATATTGGAGACGCCGAAGCCGTGAACCGCGCTGTAGCGCAACTCCTGGAACGGACCGGACGTTTGGATGCCCTGCTTCACTGCGCCGGTATCGGGGGCGCGGGGCCGGTAGAATGTATGCCGACGGAGCGCGCCCGGCAAATACTGGATACCAACTTTTGGGGTAGCTGGAACTTATGTCAGGCCTGCCTCCCCCACCTGCGGCAAAGTCCGAACGGTCGCCTCCTGCTGGTGAGTAGCATCGCCGGGCATATGGGCATTCCCTTCCGGGCGGCCTACTGTGCGAGCAAGGCGGCGGTGAACGCGCTTTCCGACAGCCTCCGGCTAGAGCTGAAAGGTAGCTCGGTGTCGGTGAGTTGCATCAGCCCCGGGGACATCGCGACCAACTCGATCGCTACCCAGTACCGCCAACCGGCGGACGAACTCCCGGAGCTCTACCGCGACCGCTACCGGGCGGCGGATGAGGGGATGGCCGCAAACGTCGATCACGGGATGCCGGCCGGGCGGGTAGCCCGGCAGCTGCACGAAATCCTTACCACCCCCTCCCCCGCTCCCCACTACACCATCGGGGAGCCCGTGCAGCGACTGAGCTTGGTGGCCCGCAAGCTGCTGCCGGCCCGCTGGTGGGAAAGTATCCTCGATCGCTACTACGGCTGAATTACTTGAACATCACCCGCGGCCGGGTGTTGAAAATCGTTAACATGAGCAATTACTCCCACCTAGCCAACGCCCACCCCGGCTACATCGAACAACTCTACCAGCAGTACGCCCAGAACCCCGAAGCGGTCGACGAAAGCTGGCGCGATTTCTTCTCCGGATTCGACTATGCCGGTGAAAAACGCGGCGGTGAACTCCCTACGGACGCGCAAGGCGAAGTCGACTGGGAGCACGTCCGCAAGGAGCTCAACGTTTTTGCCCTCATTAAAGCGTATCGGAGCCGCGGCCACGTGGCCTCGAATATCGACCCCATTCAGGAATTTGAGGACCCGGATGCGGTACTGCAACTACAGGATTTCGAACTCACGGAGGGAGACCTGGACCGATCGTTTCTAGCCGCCAGCCACCTGTTCATGCCGGCGGACACTACCCTGCGGCAGATCGTCGCCAACCTGAATCGCATCTACCTCGGCAGTATTGGTTTCGAAACCGACCATATTTTTCACCGGGAGAAGCGGCGCTGGCTGCGGGAACGTATCGAGAAACACCATCCCGAGCAAGCCTATGGACTGGACTTAGAAGATAAGCGCCACATCCTTGAAACCCTGAACGACGCGGTCGGCTTCGAGGACTTCCTCAAGACGAAGTATCCCGCCCAGAAGCGTTTCGGGTTGGAAGGCGGAGAAGCCGCTATCGTCGCCCTGAATACCATCATCTCGGAAGCTGCCCGCGATGGCGTCGACGAGGTTGTGATCGGCATGGCCCACCGCGGCCGGCTGAACGTATTGGCCAATATCATGGGGAAGAGCTACGAGAGCATCTTCCAGGAATTCGAGGGCGTCATCCCCGACGACGTGAAGGGGGACGGCGACGTGAAGTACCACATGGGTTACAGCTCCCTGATCGACACCCGCGTTAACCGGCCCGTCAACGTGAAGCTCGCCCCCAACCCCAGCCACCTGGAGGCCGTCGGGCCGGTCGTGGAAGGTTTTGCCCGCGCGAAAGCCGATCTGCTGTACGACAACGACTACGATAAGATCGTTCCCATCCTCGTGCACGGCGATGCCGCCGTCGCCGGACAGGGCGTGGTCTTCGAGACGGCCCAGATGAGCGGACTGGACGCCTACACCACCGGCGGTACTATCCATCTGATCATCAACAACCAGATCGGCTTCACCACGGACTACGAAGATGCCCGCACGAGTATCTACGCCAGTGGCGTAGCGACGGTGATCGAGGCCCCGGTCTTCCACGTCAACGGCGACGACCCCGAGGCGGTCTACTACGTGGCTAAACTGGCTATGGAATACCGGAACGTATTCAATTCTGACGTCTTCATCGACATGCTCTGCTATCGCAAACACGGGCACAACGAAGGCGACGACCCGGGCTATACCCAGCCGGGGATGTACGAACGGGTGAAGCGGCACCCCGATGTCCGCAAGGTCTATACCGAGCGCCTGGTGGCCCGCAAAGACGTAGAGGCCAAGATGGCCAAGGAGATGGCTAAAAAGTTCAAGTCCGAACTACAGGACTTGCACCAAAAGGTGAAGAACAGCGATCTGCCCTACAGCTACCAGCCACCCGAGAAAGCCTGGGGCAAGCTGAATGGCAATCACTGGTCGTATGACCACTTTGCCCAATCCCCGGAAACCGGCGTACCCGTAGAGGAAATGCGCCGCATCCTCACTCACCTGACCACCCTTCCCGAAGGCTTCGACTCGGTGAATAAGGTGAATCGCTTGTACAATAACTACGCAAAGAGCATTGAAGACAACCGCCTTGACTGGGCCCTGGGCGAACTGAGTGCCTACGCCACCCTGCTTATCGACGGCCACGAAGTCCGAATGACCGGGCAGGACGTCCGCCGCGGCACCTTCAGCCACCGACATGCCGTACTGAAGAGCCAGGACGGGGAGCATACCTATAACCGCCTGGACGGGGTCGCCGAGGAGCAGGGCAAGATGCGCATTCACAATTCCCTGCTATCGGAATACGCCGTGCTCGGCTTCGAATATGGCTACAGCACGGCCAGCCCGGAGAACCTGGTCATCTGGGAGGCCCAGTTCGGTGATTTTGCCAACGGGGCCATGACGGTCTTCGATCAGTTCATCAGCAGCGGGGAGAGCAAGTGGGGGCGGATGTCCGGTCTGACGGTCCTGCTGCCCCACGGCTATGAAGGACAGGGGCCGGAGCACAGCAGCGCCCGCCTGGAGCGCTTCCTGCAACTCTGCGCCGAGTTCAACATGGTCGTCGCTAACGTGACCATGCCGGCCAACTTCTTCCACCTCCTCCGCCGGCAACTGGCCTGGAACTTCCGTAAGCCGCTGATCGTCATGTCCCCAAAATCAGGGCTGCGCCACGAGATGGCCGTAAGCCCGGTGGAGGACTTCGCCACGGGTACCCGTTTCCAGGAAGTGCTGGACGACCCGACCGTGGACAAACCAAAGCCAATCAAGCGGGTGATCCTTTGCTCGGGTAAGGTCTACTTCGATCTGGCTCAGGAGAAGCAATCTGGTGGGCACGATAACGTGGCCATCGTTCGCCTGGAGCAGCTCTTTCCCCTGCCCACGGATCAGATCAAAGCGATCGTCAAGCGCTACGCCGGGGCCGAGCTGGTATGGGTACAGGAGGAGAGCCGCAACGCCGGGGCCTGGTCATACATTAGCGATCAATTCCTGTACAACGAACGGCTCGGAATGGAGCACAAGCTGCGCTACATCGGCCGTCCGGCCACCGCTTCTCCCGCCACCGGCTTCAAAACCGTCCACGTGCGGGAGCAACAGCGGTTGGTTTCCGAAGCTTTTGCCTAATGAAACGATTCTTCCTCCCCGCCCTGCTCACCGCCTGTGTCGGTTTGCTGGCGGCCCTGACATTGGACATCACTCCCGACGAGGTCCACACCGCCGCCCGTGTCCTGGGACTGGACTTCCTGGACGACGAGGAGGTCGATCTGATGCTGCCCGACCTGGAGGACAACCGGCAGGCGCTGGACAGTATCGCCGCTCGTAGTATTCCAAATGCTCTGTCGCCGGCTGTCGTATTCGACCCCGTTCTGCGCGAGGAGCAGCTTCCGGATTCGGAGGAAGTGGTTGCACCTGCGTCCGCGCCCCCACCCCCCGCCGATACGGACATCGACCTGGAATGGGCCACCGTGGAACAACTGGCCTCCCTGATCTACCACCGTCGGGTGAGCAGCCGGGAACTGACGGAGTTTTTCCTCGACCGGCTTAAGACCCACGACTCCACCCTGCACTGCGTAATCACCCTCACCGAGGAGCGCGCCCTCGAACAGGCCGACCGCATGGACGCCGAACTGGTCGCCGGCAACTACCGCGGCTACTTACACGGCATCCCCTACGGTGCCAAGGACCTACTGGCCGCCCGGGGTTACGTAACTACGTGGGGCGCAAAGCCTTATGTAGGGCAGGTAATCGATCAGGATGCCGCCGTCATCGAACAGCTGGATGCCGCCGGCGCGGTACTCTGCGCCAAGCTGAGCATGGGTGCCCTGGCCTGGGGCGACGTCTGGTACGGGGAGAAAACGCGCAACCCCTGGGACGTGGAACAAGGCAGTAGCGGCTCCTCAGCGGGCAGTGCAAGCGCGGTTGCGGCCGGTCTGCTGCCCTTCGCCATCGGTACGGAAACGCTGGGTAGCATTGTGAGTCCGAGCACCGTCTGCGGCACCACGGGGCTGCGGCCCACCTTCGGTCGCGTCTCCCGCTACGGAGCCATGGCCCTTAGCTGGACGATGGATAAGATCGGCCCCATCACCCGCTCGGCCGTCGATGCCGGACTGGTGCTGGCAGCTATTGCCCACTACGATGATCGGGATGCCCACGCTATCCGGGCCGGCTTTCAGTATCAAATCCCCGGTAAGGAGGTCGTCGGTAAGCGTATTGGCTACCTGAAAGCGTCATTCGGGGGAGATTACGGGTTTGCCGCAAATGACTCCATGGCGCTATTACGTCTGGAGGCACTGGGTTACGAACTCGTTCCCATCGAACTACCTGAAGCCCCCGACATTGGCTTCATTCTCAGCGTAGAGGCGGCGGCGGCCTTCGAGCAACTGACGCGCAGCGGTGATGATGAGCTACTGGTCCGGCAAATCCGGAACGCCTGGCCGAACACCTTCCGCAGTGCCCACTTCATTCCCGCCGTGGCCTACGTTCAGGCCAATCGGCTACGGCGCCAGTTAATGGAGTATATGGATCGGCTGCTGACCGAGCAGGACATCGACGTGTACGTCAATCCAAGCTGGAACTCCAGCAGCCTGTTCATCACCAATATGACGGGCCACCCCTCACTGACCGTCCCGAACGGGATGCGGGAGGGAACGCCGACCAGCATCACCTTTACCGGCAAGCTCTTTCACGAGCAGGAGTTGATTGACCTGGCCGCGACCTACCAGCGCGCTACCCCCTGGGACGAGTTGCATCCCGAAGCCTTTTGAGGTGATCGCGGAGCTTGGCGGTGGCCCGGGCGCGGTGGCTCAGTTCCGCCTTTTCGGTTGTGCTCATTTGGGCGAAGCTGCGCCCATCCCCCTCCGTGGGAATGAACAAGGGGTCGTAGCCGAATCCCTGATTACCAGTTGGGTACATGGCGATCCTTCCCTCGCAACTGCCTTCGAACAAGTGCTCTTTCCCTTCCTGGATAAGGCAGATTACGGTACGAAAGCAGGCCAGGCGGTCCTTACGGTCCTTCAGTTCGGAGAGTAGTTTGCGGTTATTGGCTTCGGCGCTTCGCTCGGGTCCGGCGTAATGAGCGGTGTCGACACCGGGTGCGTTACCGAGGGCGTACACCTCTAGTCCGGTATCTTCGCTGAAACAGTTTTGCCCGTAGTTTTCGTAGACGTAGCGGGCTTTCTGCCGGGCATTTCCGTCGATGGTACCGCTGGTTTCGGGTAATTCTTCCTGGCAGTCGATGTCCTGCAGTCCCCGAAAGTCGTAGTCGGAACCAAGCTGCTCCTGAATTTCGGCGACCTTATTGGCGTTACGGGTGGCGAGAACGAGCGTCTGCTTCATACCGTAAATTACTGCGGGCGCGGACGCGGGTGCAAACTTTTTCGGTACCGGACATAAAAAATGGGCAAACACACCGGTCGCTCAACCTCCTACCCTTGCTGCATTTCTGCCCTGGGGGAGTTCAGAAGGAGCTGACCGTGTGCCGCCCAAGCCCCAAAGGTAAGGATTTAGAATTTAGAATTGGGAATTTAGAATTGGAAATTTTCAATCTTCAATTCCCAATTCTAAATTCTAGATCACATTCCCGTTTTCGTCCCAGATTACTTGCTCGTTCGCTTTGGTGGGGTCGACGTAGAGGGGGAGCCAGCGGGGGTCGTAGGCCATTCCGTGCTTCTCCAGTACTTCGGGTGGGGGCCCGTCCCACAAATTAGGTTGGTTGCCCTGGTAACCGATAAAGTCAACGCCCTGCTTACTGGTGAAGAAGCAGGTGGCGGCCATAAAGCGGGCATGATTAAAAAATTGAACCCCGGGATCCTGGATTTCGGCCTCGGGGTCCGGGTAGGCGATATCGTCTACGATGGCAATGCGCTCCTCGTCAGTGAGCTCGTCGAAGGCACGGCCTTCATAGCGACGACTGCTTTCGGCGTTGAGCCAAGCCAGTCCCCCGCGTAGGCGTACCTGATGAGTTTCGGGTTGATCCTTAGCCATGAACTCGCAGAAGTCGGCGAAGCCGGATTCGGATACGTTGGGGACGATGATGTCACCCAGTACGGTCAGCACGGCCAGTTCGTGGTCGGAAAAGAAGCGGGTAGCGCGGATCCGTTCTTCCCGTTCGGCTTCGTAGGCCGTGCGTAAACCGTAGCCTTTGGTTTCGGCCTCCGTAGCAGACTGAGCGACCTGATCGGGGGGGAGCTCGCAGGCGGGAACGGTAGCAATGAAGGCAGTACCGACGGCACCACCGAGTATAGTCTTTAGTGATTTACGGCGGTCCATCAGATATTCATTTTACGGAGTTCTTCGGCAATGTGCTCTCCCTGTCGCCAGGCGAGGGCGAGGATGGTCCAGGTTGGGTTCTTATCGGCCTGACTGGGGAATACGGCGGCGTCTGCAATGAAGACGTTGGGAACTTCGTGTAATCGTCCGTAGCGGTTGGTGGCGGTCCGCTTAGGGTCATCCCCCATTCGGGCCGTACCCACTTCATGGATGATCGCTCCCGGGGGCAGCAGACCATACTCCTTCTCGGGACCTACTTCGGGAGTGAAAATTTCGGCTCCCATATCGTCCAGAATGGCCCTTAGGGTTCGCTGAGCGTGCTGGGCTTGTCTATATTCGTAGTCCGACCAGGTGTAGTTGAACTTCAGGACCGGGATGCCCCATTCGTCGACTACTCCACTAGGATCGATCTTACAGTAGTTGCTTTCCATTGCGACAGATTCGCCGCGCATGGCCAGTCCGATGTGAGACCCGTAGAAGCGGCTCATCTCGTCCAGCATCTTCGGCCCGTAACCGCCGATCTTGCTGCCGACAGCCTGCTGGAGACGCAAGTAATCGCCACCGAAGCCGTAGGAGGGCATACCGAAGCCGCCGCCGATCTCGATGTGGTAGCCGCGGGGGAAGTCCAGTTTGCTGTTGTCTTCCCACCAGGGAGAGTAAACGTGGAGTCCGCCGACCCCGTCTTCGTTGTAGCGTTCGCGGTCCATCAGGGCAGGCACGAATCCGCCGACGTTGAGGCCGGTGCTGTCGTGGAGGTAGCGGCCGACTACCCCGCTGCCGTTCCCCAGGCCGTTCTCTTGTCCGGGGGCGGAACTATTGAGCAGGAGGCGGGAAGATTCGCAGGCACCGGCGGCCAGTACGATGACTTTTCCTTTGATCGTGTATTCCCGGCGGTCTTCCTTATTGACGTAGCTGACGCCCGTTGCGCGGCCGCTGGCATCGGTCACCACTTCCCGCGCCATGGCGTTGGTGAACAGGTCGACCTGTCCTTTCCCGGCCTTCATGGCGGGAATGACCAGGGCGCTACTTGAGCTAAAGTCGGCCTTTACCCTACAGGAGCGGCTGCACTGCCGGCAGTAGTAGCAGACGCCGCGCTCATCATTCACCTTCTTGGTCACTACGCTGAGCCGGCTGGGAATGACGGGTACGCCCACGTTCTTCGCGTGCTTGGCGAAGTACATTTCGTGCAGGCGGGGCTTGGGTGGCGGCAGAAAGAAGCCATCCGGGTCGTTGTGCAAGCCTTCATTGGTACCGAAGACGCCGATGAGTTTGTCCACCCGGTCGTACCAGGGTTTGACCTCGTCGTAGTCCATGGGCCAGTTCTCGCCCAACCCATCTTTGTCCCGACGCTTGAAGTCATCCGGCCCGAAGCGCAGGCTGATCCGCCCCCAGTGGTTGGTTCGGCCTCCGAGCATGCGGCTGCGAAACCATTCGAAGCTGGTTCCCTCGGCCACGGTATAGGGCTCATTCGGAATCTCCCAGCCACCGAAGGCAGCATTGTAGTCGCCAAATGGGCGGGTGGTACTGGCGCCGCGACGTGGGCTCTCCCAAGGCCAGCGGTGCTGGGTACTCATGTCCTTATCCTGAGGGTCGAAGTAGGGCCCCGCCTCGATGATGGCGATGTTTAACCCGTTCTCGGCCAGCCGCCGCGCGGACATCCCTCCCCCGGCCCCGGAACCGACGATGATGGCGTCGTAAACCTTATTATTCTTCTTTATCTGCACGGAAAGTGATTATACCGAGCAAGATACTACGGACCGGCTAATCCCATATCAGGATCAGGATATGCCCGGCTTGCTGCCGGTATCCAGCATGTTCCCGATCTGAGCCTCAAAGTTCGCCCGGGTATTTTTGTGTGGGAAAGCCCCACCCGGCATGGGCACACCCAAGAACGCACACAGTGGGTCCCAGCCCTGCTCTACCCCGTAGTTTATGAATTGTGCACCGGGTAGAACGTCGTTCAGGCGGTGGTAATGTTCTCGATAGCGCGCTTTCGTGCTTTCTTCGTCGAGGAAATTGCCGGCAAAGTACCCTTGGAGTAGATGCGTATGGACCAGCCTGAGCCCCTTTACTACAGCTTCAAAACCGGGTACAGACCGTGCCTTCTCCTTCAACCGGTCCGACTGTGTCTCGATCTGCATCGCCGCGGGATAGACGGTGCGAAGCATACTTTCGTACCAAGTATTCGGGTCACGGTAGTTAACGATTATCTTCAGGTCGGGAAACTCCATAAGCAGGCGATCGTAGAGCAGACAGGCAGGAAAATCCGTCGTGCTTTGGTACCCACTGAACAGAGTGGAGAAGTCAGTTTGACCATGTAGAAAAATTTGCTGCCACATATCGGTTCGCCACCCGTCCTGAAACAGATCCTCCATGTGCATACAGGGGCCGAAGCCTAGCTGCTGCAGGGCCGTTTTCAGGGAAGTGGTGCCGGTGCGGGGCATTCCGGCCGCCAAGACAAGTAGAGACATAGTGGATCGTGCTTATTCCGGGAGTAGATCGTAGCGCTCCCCGCGGAAAACGAGATCGAACTCGCCCCAGCTCTTTTCGCCACTTCCGAGGGCGTCCTTGAAGAGGATATCGGCCTCAAAGACGACCTCCCCCTCCGGATAGGTCACCTCCACGAAGGTAGCCCGTGGAGGTCCTGAATCTGCTCGGATGTTACCGAAGGTGATTAATCTGTTGCCCGTTCTTGGCAGTAGGTCGACGTCGCTCGTAATGGGGGAATACAGGTCCAGTCCCCGCTCCTTACCATACTGCCAAATCTGACGTACGGTCATCTTTTCCGGATCGATCGCGTATTCCACGGCCCGGGAATAGGAGGGAGCGGCATCGAAATTTCGGCGTAGGCCATTATCGAACAACAACAGATTCCCGTTCGGCAATACATTGAGCGCGTGCTGCCCGGTTGGCCAGTCGAATCCCTCCGCGGATACGCGGCCTTCCTGAACGGCACGGGGGTACGGATTGCCGTCCGCGTCTACGGCCGTGAGAAGTAGCCTGCTTGTTTCCATGCCCTGCCCATTGTATCCGGCGCGTGTCCAGCCGATATGGGGACCGAGCAACCATTTTGGTTGGTTATCCAAGTCGATACGGACAACTCCCTGGTTCCTTCCGGAAACTAGTATATCCTCTCCAATGGGGGGGACAAGCGCGATGGAGTTGATGTGAAACCAGTCCGTTGCCGGATCCATGCCGTAATCGGGCGGAAAAATCGAGCGGGTGACGGGAAAGATGGTCCGCATATCCCACTTTCCGGCGGGGCGGTTGTTCGTTCTATCCCACAGCACGACATGATCGAAGCGAGTTGGAATTTGTTCGCCGTCCCGGACTACGTAGCTATCCTTGACACTTCCTCCCATCAACAGCCGCCCATCCGGAAGCTCGATGATTTCGTGGTTACCGGCTATTCCCTGCATCTCCTCTTCGCTGACGGTTCGGCCCAGGTCATCTACTTCCAGTAATTTTGTCCAATTCAGGTACAGCCAGTTCCCGTTCCGGAGGCGGTAGGGCGTATAGGTTATTTGTGCCTGTTCGCTCATATCCATGTACCAGCGGACCGCCCCCCGGTCATCGAACAGAACGGTATAGGGAATAAACTTTCCCTGATTGGCAATCAGTAGCTCACAGAGGTGAAAACCAGGCTCCATAGCATCCCGCTTGCGCTTACGGACTACTATTTCAGGAAAGGATGCGGGCAGGGGGTTCGTCCGTAGGGTATCGTGGTGGGTGTAACTGATCCCTTCCGCGGTCGTTATGTCAAGCTGAATGGCATTTTCCACTCCCGGATACAGACCCAGTACAGGAATCGAATGTTGGATTGCCGGTACCGGGAATTCGCGGAGCACCGGAATTTCTCCGTCCACGCGTAGCCTCACGGTAGAGACCAGTTTGGTCTTGAAGGATAGCAGCGCACCGAGCGGAACCCTGCCAGACGGGTTAACCGTGATCCGGAGCGGTTCGGATAACTGCTCTGCAAATCGATCTTCCGCTCGCCCCCCGCAGCCGGTTAGTAAACCAACAACCAGACCGTACAGCAGTATTCGCAAAATAGAGTGAAAAGCCATATAGTCAAAGTAAGCAGAAAGAAACCGGAAGCCTAAAATTATAGCTTAAACATCCGGGAGGTGTGAAATTTTGGCGACGCCACTTTTGTGGCTGCCGAGGCGAAAAACGGCAAGCCAAAAATCACAAATCTGGGTGGTTAAACTATAACAGGGGTGCTATCCTGCGGACAGCACCCCTGTTAGAAATGCAACAGTCGTTCGGTATACCTTTGTGCTACTGCTTGGTGAACACCAAACTGAAGTTTACCGGTTGCTGATCGCAATCACCATCATCAAAGAAGTCGGTGTAGTGGATGGTAAAGGAAGAATCGTCCGAGATGTCGAAGGAGTCAACCGAATCCTGGCGCGCCCTGATCGTGCCGGCTCCACAGGCCTCCCCGGAGTCAATATCCGCGGCAGTGATCTCATCGCAGGCAAAGGTCAGTTCGACCTCCCCGGCGTCGAAATTGAAGCCAGGCCCCAAATAGGTATCGACTACGAAGCTCCGGCTGGTGGAAGACTCAACAACAAGCTCGACCGTCCGGTCGCTCAAGTCACCGATGGCCTGAACAACGGTATCCAGGAAGGTAATCGGGTCGTAGACCTCTCCGTACTCGACCTTGTAAGTGCCAGCAAACTGATCGTCCGGAAGTGGGCAGGTCGCGTCGATCTGGAACTCGAAAATGCCTCCGAAAGCATTGGTGATAGCCGCCGTTGAATTGGCATCCGTAAAGACACGCCCATCATTGGTCACGACTTCCGTAATAACGTTGAAAATATCACCGGCTTGCACGGAGTCGATGTCGATACCCGTCGCGTCGGCAGCTTCTTCAAAGGTGATTGTAAACTCCGCGCTCAGGTTATCGTTCGGTCCGGCGGTGAAGTTAGCCGGCGTCAGGGTGAGGTACCGTACGGTATCGGCGCTCATGTCACCGTTTTCCTCGTTGTTGTCATCGAAGCCAAGGTAAACGACGTATTCGGCCACGTTGCTTCCGCCGGTATTATCGACGAAGTCGACCGAGAGCGTCACGCTGGACGACTCTTTGTTCTCAATATCGAATACCGTAGTGCCCAGATTGATGAGCCGGGGAAAGGCTCCATAGAGATACTTATCCTCGGTAAGAATGGGCGAGAGGTCGGGGTCCGCACAACCATTGATACACAGTACCGCTAGCAGGAGGACGCCGGAGATTGATTTTGTTTGCATTAGTATTGCTTTACTTTGTGCCGGTCGGCTAGGTAGAAGCGTGCCGGCGTTTAGTGACTAGTAAGTGTAGGGTGACGCCCGGTCTAGTAGGCACAACCTGCTTCACGGGTATCCCAGAATACCGTCTCCTGACGGTTTGCGGATTTTTGTTCTACGTTGATGTTCCGGTTGGCGAGCACAGCAGGGTAGAAGGCAGAACGAATGAACGGACCGGCTTCGGTATTGATGGCAGGCTGAATGTCTGCCGGCAGGCAGGTACGGCGGTAGAGATTATAAGCCTCCAGGCCATTACCGAATAGAGCAATCATATACTCCCGGGCGACAATAGCAAGTTTACCTTCATCGTCAGCCTCGTCAAACTCATTCAAGACGTATTCGACATAGCTGGCTACATCCTCATCCGAAGTGAAGGTGGCACTACGCCGAACCTCAACGGGAAAGGTTGCGATGATTTCCCCACCGTCCACTAGTGACTCAAAGCTACGTACCCGCTCCATACTCAGGTTGATCCCATCTTCCAGGAATTGACGCGCGTCGCCATCCACATCGTTCATCGTGAGAGCGGCTTCGGCTAGAATGAAGTGCGTCCAGGAGGCCTGCCAAATCGGGATGATTCCGACACCGGCAGCTCCGGCCGTACCGCGTGTGGTCACGATGTTGTTGGTACGTCCGTCGTCGTAGGCACCCCCGACCGGGTACAACCCGTAGGCGGTACGGAACTCACCGTCCGGTGGAATGCCCGAGCCGTTCAAGTGATCACGGCCGAAGTAGCTCTTACTGTAGCTACCCAGACAGTAAGGCATATCTTCACTAACCGCTTCGTAGTGCACGGGGGTGAAGTTGGGTCGCGGAACCTGCGTCACGATGCAGTCGAACGCATTCGGGTTTTCTTCTACTACTATGGGATAAACATCGATCGACTGCCGGTAGAAGTAATACGGAGTACGGGGGTCTGCGAAGCCTTTTGATTCGGCCATAAGCCACATGTACCAGTTCGACTGATAAGTCGGATCAGCGTTTTCGTAACTGTCCGCGTACATGGGGTGGCGGTTCGAGGGGTTTAACCGGTTGTTGCCGTATTGGTATTCCCAGTTTTCTCCATTACTCACGATGAGGTCGTCCGTATCGACGCTGCCCGGACCATTGACCAGCCGGGTCGTTACGGCAGCACGCAGTTTAAGGGTTTTGGCCAGAGTGGCCCAGCTCGAAACATCGCCTCCATAGAAGTTATCGATATAGTCACTACCGAAATCTTCGGAACCTTCCAGTTGACCGATGGCTTCATCTAACAGACTAATCGCAAGTGCGTAGACCTCCGCGTCATCGTCTAGTGCGGGGCTGAGAATACCTCCATCCACCTGAGCGCCCAGACCGATCTCCGAGACGGGAATATCTCCGAACACGTCCACCAACATCATAAGCATGTAGGCCTTGATGACATTATTAGCTCCCACCGGCCCTAGCTCGTCAAGGGGAGTTAGAATAGCATTGAATGTTTCGATATCGGGGAACAGATCGGCATATACATCCGTCCACATGGCATCGAAGTAAGTATCCCCGAAGGCCGTGGCGTAAGTGAAGCCAGTTGGCACCAGGGCGGTCATGCGGGAAAGTCCGGCCGTGAAGTCGAACAGCGCGTTGTTGGTAGAAGTACCCCCCGTATTCGCTCCGGAACTGGGGTCGTTATCCCCCATTAGAATCTCAGCCGTCTTAAGCTGAATGTTGTTATACAGGGCAACAGGGTCGGCCCGGTCGGGGTCCACGCCATTGGGATTGACGAGCAGCTCGTCCAGGTCGTTACAGGCCGCAAGCGACACGATACCCAGCACGAACGCAATTTTGACAAGTTTCATAAATATAACGGGTTGAAGATCACCGACCAACCATCCGTAAAGATGGTTGAGCCGGCGATTACTCGTTGAGTAAAGAGTTGATTAAAATGTTAGGGTGACCGTTGCGCCGTACTTCTTCGCGGTTGGTCCCGTTAGGAAGTCGAACCCGCGACCGTTACCCACACCGAGGGAAAGTACCTCAGGATCGAAATTGACGCCTTCTGGGAAGTTAGGAGCGTTGAACCACAGGTTCTCACCCGCCAGGCGGAAGGAAACGCTACCGAAGGGCGTCCGGTCCAGCAGAGTGACGGGTAGAGAATATGTCAGCGCAACTTCCCGTAACCGAATCACCGTACCGTCGAAGATAGATCCCTCGTCAGCACCGAAATAGGCTGCGAAGCCGTAGTCACCAGCGTATCCCTGGATATTGTTCGGCTCTCCTTCTACATTCTCACCGGGCAGGATGAGCGGCTGCGAACGGTCAAAGTCCGTATCCGTAGTCAGACCGCGGGCGAGCATCGTAGCAGTGGTGACCGAGTATATGTCGCCCCCATCGGTGTAGCTAAACTGCCAGTTCAGGCTAAGCCCCTTATAGCTGACCGTCGACAACCAGTTCATTTGGTAGTTCGGTACGGGGTCGCCAATAATTTCCAGACCGGCCGTTCTCTCGTACTCTCCGCTGGCGGGGTTGACAATAATCCCCCCGTTGGGGCCCCGCTGAAAGGCTGTTCCCTGAATGGCACCGAACGACTCTCCTTCAATGGCGAAGTTGCCCAGGCTGGTGTAGCCGGCGATCAGTACGTTCTCCACGCCTTCAGCCACCGATTCTACGATGTTGACGTTGCGGGTGAAGTTGATGTTATTGTCCCAGGTCACCGTACCCTTCAGGGGAACCAGGTTCAAATTGGCTTCGATACCCCGGTTTGAGACTTCGGCGGCATTGATCTGGGTGACGGTGTAGCCACTGGCCGGATCAAGCGGGAGGTCTACGAGGAGATCGGTCGACTGCTTGTCGTACAGGCTCAGGTCCAGTCCGACGCGGTTCCCGAAGAAACGACCCTCGATACCTATTTCAAACTCACCCAATAGCTCGGGCTGCAGGTCCAGATTTCCGAGCCGGTTGTCTACCGAGTTCGTATTCAGAACAGACTCACCGTTAGGAGTCAGTCCCTGATTCGTTTCCGCGATCAGGATACTACGCGTTGTGTACGGGTCGGGAAAGCGTGCACTCGATCCGTAACCGGCGCGAATCTTCAGGTAATTCAGGATGTTGCTCCCCTGTAAGGACTCAAATGCGTCCGTTGGGACGAAGCTGGCACTCAAACTGGGATAGAAGATTCCGCGATTGTCCGCCTCCAGGGTGGAGGAATAATCCTGGCGGCCGCTTGCCGTGACGTAAAGGTAGCTGTTCAGCCCGGCGGTCACGCTGGCGAAAATGCCTCGGTAAGCCTCCTGCTGCTTGAAACCAGTGCCAATGTGCTCGATGAAGTTATCCTGGCGGAAAAGATCGAAGATGAACTGCTGGCTACTTTCAACCGTCGTCCGGTCGAAGTTATCACGCCGTTCATTATAGCCCACCACACCGCTTAGGTTAATGGCTTCGCTCAGGTTGGCATCAAAACTCAGGTTCAGCACCTGATCGACGATGGTATTCGTCCGGTTGGATACAATCAGTTGTCCGTCAGGTACTTGTGACCCGCCGCGGTTGATTTCCCGGCGCTGTTCCTGGGCGTAGGTATCGGCACCGAAACGGTAGCTGGCGGTCAGCCAGTCCGTTAGCTCATAACTCAGATTGATGTTACCAAAGTAGCGCTGTACACTCTCCCGGTCGAACATGTTGTTCACGCCCCAACGGGGGTTCTGAATAAGGGAGCTACCCTGGCGGTAGTACACCTGGCTTCCGTCAATCGGGTTCTCGTAGGGCAGACCCATCAGATCGATCGAACGCGGCGTATAGAGCACGTTGGCGAAAACCGAAGCCCCCGATGGGTTCGAACCGAATCCGACTGAAGCGGGAGGTGCTACCCGGTCGCTGCTCACGACGTTCAGGCTGGCGGTGATCTTCAGCCCGTTATTCAGGTCGACGCTACCCCCGATCCCTGCATTGTGCTTGTCGAAAGTGTTCTGAGGCACGAAGCCCGTATCGTCGAGGTAGCTGTAGTTCGCATTGAAACTGACGCCGTTACCGAAGTTTCGGTCTACACTGACCGAGGTATTGTACACCGTACCGGCCTGGAAAAATTCCGTTACGTTATCGTAGGGCCGGTAGTCGTAGCGTGCTCCCTCAAACTGGGGAAGACCGGCATTGTACCGACCCTGGTCTAGCGGGTGGTTTACCTGCCCGTTCTCATCAATACCGTTACTGCCACGGGTATCAAAGGAGGGGCCCCAGTTGGAGAAGAACCAGCCGAAGTTACCTGAAAAGCCATTACCGTAGGTATCCTGGTAGTCTGGCAAGTTGGCCACCTCCGTGCGGGCTACGCTCTGGGTTACACTCACTTCGAAGCCGTCGGCGGCGTCCTGTCCGCCACGCCCGTTCTTGGTCGTGACCAGGATAACCCCATTGGCCCCCTGCTCACCGTAAAGTACGGTAGCCGATAGCCCCTTCAGGACGTTGATCTCCGCGATGTTGTTGGGGTCAAGATCCAGGAAGCGGCTCGACGCGGTAGCACCACCGGTAGCAAAGCCGCGGTCGGTGTTGGTGCTGGAGTTAAAAGGCACACCATCGACGACGAAGAGTGGCTGGTTGGAACCGGTGATGGAGCTGTATCCCCGGATAATGATGTTGGTGCCCGAGCCGGCCACCCCTGACGTCTGGGTAATGTCAACACCGGCGGCCTTACCGCGCAGGATACGCCCTACGTCGGACTCCACGCGGTTCTCCACTTGTCCGGAGCCGATGGTGGCGACTGAGTAGCCCAGAGCCTTCTTCTCCTTGCGGATTCCCAGGGCCGTCACGACCACTTCGTTCAGCTGGCTGGCTGACTCGCTCAGCTCAATGTTAACTACGCTGGCTACGTCGTCGATGGTATACTGCAGGGTGGTGAAGCCCGTATAGCTGACCACCAGTACGTTGGCGGCGGTGGGTACGTCGATGGAGAAATTCCCGTCGATGTCGGTGACCGTACCGGATGTCGTCCCCTGAACCAATATGGACGCACCGATCAGGGGTTCCCCCTCTGTATCCGTGACGGTACCCGTGATTGATCGCTGCGCCAGCATCCAGGTGCTGGCAAAGCAGATCAACATGGCAACTAGTGAAAGTCTTTTCATGCTAGTAAGATTTAGTTGATTACTTGTCTCAAAAAATAACGGATATACAGACGACGCGGGGTCGCCGATTCTAGCGGGTCGGAAGGTGAAGGGGTAAATTTAGGCAGGAGAAGTAAGTGTAAATCAAATTAAGCCGGGCATGGTCCTTAAGCATCCTGCACTTTGATAACGAAGGGAGTGATCCAAACGTGAAGGCAAAGTTAAAATATTTTGCTGTTTATCCTACTCTCGGACGAATCAACGGGCAAATGTTCGTCCGTGACAGCACAAATTTCGTCATTTCTGCTGGGGCCTTCATCAGTGGAAAGGGCGTGGACGCAGGTGCGGGCCGTCACCCGTGATTGAGTCGCTGCAGGTACAACTGAATTGTATTGGATAAACCGAAATAAAGCGCGTCGCTAATCAGCGCATGACCGATGCTTACTTCCTGAAGGTCAGGCAACTGCTCGCTAAAGTGCGTCAGGTTATCCAGGTTCAGATCATGGCCGGCATTGATGCCGAGGCCCAACTGAGCGGCGTACCGGCTGGCGGCGGCGAAAGGGGCCACGGCAGCATCCGGATCCTGCGGAAAACCGGTGGCGTAGGGGCCGGTGTAAAACTCGATGCGGTCCGTGCCAATTTGTTGGGCTCCATCCAACATTCGATCATCGGCATCCACGAATAGGGAGGTTCGGATGCCCCGCTCCCGCAGCCGCTCAATGACGGCGCGCAGTTCATCGGCCCGGCCCACGGTATCCCAGCCGTGGTCGCTCGTCAACTGCCCCGGCGCGTCGGGCACCAGGGTGACCTGATCGGGGCGGGTGGCCAGCACAACCGCCATGAATTTCTCGGAGGGATAGCCCTCAATGTTCAGTTCTGTAGTCACCACCTCCTTCAGGGCGGCGACATCGGCGTAGCGAGCGTGACGCTGGTCGGGGCGGGGGTGGATAGTGATGCCCTGGGCCCCGAAGCGCTCGCAATCCGTGGCCACCCGGGCCAGGTCCGGATAGTTGGCACCCCGGCTATTGCGGATCAGGGCGACCTTATTCAGATTCACGGATAGGCGAGCGGGCATGGGCGAAAAGATTACGGCGGTTACTCTTCCTCCCTGGTGTAGAGGCGCTCCAGGCGATCAGCCTGGTCGGGGTTGCCGGTAAGGGCTAAAGATAGCGCCGGATAGTCCACTTCTTCGTCCAGGTTATCGGCGATTCGCGCCAGCATCAGTTCGAAGTACCGGTCTTCGATATCCGATAGCTCCTTCACGTCCTCGTGGAAACCGATGGTATCGTCTTCCGAAGGTCGGAACAAGAAGCATTTAAAGAGTACCTGGCGAACCTTCTTGACCTCCGTCATGGACAGATTGGGGAAATCTTCGCGCAGCAGGGTGAGACACTCCTGATCGATCTCCGCGAAGGAGGAGAAGGAGATGCCGTCCGCTAAAAAGCTAGCGTAAACGTCGATACCTTCCCACATGATGACCGGGTCGGGCATCCGAATGCCCTGCTGACCGGCCACCCGCAGGTAGTAAGCGGCGAGCTGTTCCCGGTCCGGTAAACGCTGTGGCCCGGGCTGCCCGCCGCCGGCACCGTTCAGCAGCCGGTACTCCGGCTCCTGTTCGCCTTCCCGGTGACGGCGCTCGATCAGGTCGGTTTGGTCCCGCAGGAAGTGGCTGAAGGCATCGTAGCCCAGTAGCGATTCATCAAAATCGGGAAACTTCCGGATGATGGCGGGCTTGATCCGCACCTGTTGTACCCACTGGCTACCGTAGTAGTGGCTCAGCTCCAGAATGCTTTCGCGAAGCAGGTCACGGGCCTGTTGCATATCCAGGCCATGAGGTGCGGAGTGGCTCGAAAAGAGCTGCCGGCAGGGCAGATCCTCGTAGTAGTGAAAGTCGTCGCAGGAGTCGATCCAAAAGGCATCCGTGGTGGTGCGCAGGCCGATACCGATCAACTGACGGCCCCGGGACTTTACGATCTGCCGGAGCTGTCGGTACTCGCTACCTCCGCCAACGATCACGATCCCCTCGGCACTGTCGGCCCGGTTCAGGTAGGTGATCACGTCGGCGGTTAGCGTTCGGTCGACGCCGATATGGCCGAATTTACCCGGAAAAAGCTGAGTGAGGTCCAGCGGCGCACCGGCCAGAACGTGTTCGTAGCTGTCCATCACCCGCCAGTCGGCGTAGGCGCGGTTGAATACCACCCGGCCGATCCGGTCCCCGAAGGAGAGCAAACAGGCTACGTCCACGGCTTCGGGCTGCGGCTGAGTGACCGGCAAGGGGGTGTTACCCCCCCCGGTCAGACTGCGGATTAAGGTTTCGTGGAGTTGGGTAAAATCCCAAAAAAGGGCTAAGCTAACGGGCATGTTAGAAAGGAGTTAAGCCCATATACTGACCGAAACCCAACCCCGCGACAGTGAGGGTCAGGTACGACAGATCATATTCAGGGCTCGGAAGCAACGTAGTAAAACGACCCGCCTAAAATGGACGGTGGCTCCTAGGGCATTAAGCCGTTTGGAGACGGGCAAAAATACGCAGTTCCCGGTTGTTCAAAGTGTAGTAAAGCAAACAAAGGTGCCATGAAGGTACGGCAGCTCCCGCTGGTATTCAATCGATAGCGTCAATAAATGTAGGATTTAACGACTTAGGCGACACTGCGCTCCCGCATCGCCTCCTCGTACATTTTCTGTAACTTCTTGCGGGCGAAGAAGATTCGTGACTTGATGGTGCCCAGCGGGCTACCCAGCTGCTCGGCAATCTCGTCGTACTTATAGCCCTGGTACGCCATAAGGAAAGGTACCCGAAAATCATCCGGCAGGCGGTCGACCAATTCCTGTAACTCGTTGAAGGTCACCTCACTCTCCCCATCGTTCAGCACCGTCTTGTTGCCGCTGTTGATGTAGTAGTTATTGGGAGTCTGGTCAATGATCAGGTTCCTACGCACCTTCTTGCGGTAGTTGTTGATAAAGATGTTCCGCATGATGGTAACGGCCCAGGCCTTGAAGTTCGTGCCCGGGTTGTATTTCTCCGCGTTGGTCATAATGCGCAGCGCCGTGTCCTGATACAGGTCTTCAGCGTCGTTCATATTGCCCGTCAACTTCAGGCTGAAGGCCCGTAAGCTATTCGTAATCGTGGAGAGAAGGTCCTGAATTTCTTCCTGTTGCTGCTTGGTGGCTGTCATGGTCGTCAGATTGGGGCCTGTCAAAATATTTTACAAAACTATTCCCCGCGGAGGCAGGATGCAAATTTTGACGGCGATTGGTACACCGAAAGAGTGCAATTTTCGTACCAACGTTGCATAAGGAACGACCAGTCGGTAAAAAAATTTGACACCTATCAACCTTCACCGTCACCGAATTGTAAACTAGGCGTACCCGCCCTGCCCGCGCATGAAATCGAAAGAGCGTTCCTTATCCTCCGCGACCGTGGTGAGCCCGCTGCCGAATTTTATCGCCTCTAATCTCCGTTTGTTGCGTCGCGATGCCGGCTGGTCGCAGAGCGAACTTGCCGAACGGGTCGGTCTGAACCGCGGTAATATCGCCAGCTACGAAAGCGGCTGCGCCGAGCCCAGTATCTGCAAGTTGCTCCGGCTCAGCCAGGTCTTTCGTATTACGACCCGTGACTTCACCCGCCGCGACCTCCGGCAACCGGCCGAACTGGCCCTGGCACGAAGCGCTCACACGATGGAACAGGACGGACGTAAGGAGCGCCTCAAAGCCTTTCAGCGACGCCACGATGAACTGCAGGGGCTCATCGAATCTTCCCATCAGCTCTTCGAGTACAAGCGAAAATCGATGGAGCAACCCTGCAAGGAGGCCGAGCTGCTCGCGGCTCATTACTTACAGCTCCACGAACTAAGTAAGCAGCTCCTGCAGGAGTACGACAATCTGCTCGGCGAACTGGGTTGCACCTGCGCCTAAGCCGCCATCCTGTCAGTACCTGCCACAATGGCCTACACCGAGCGGCGGGCCTACCTCGAACTTCACCTGGCCGTCTTCCTCTGGGGCTTCACGGCTATCCTGGGCGATCTGATCCAGCTATCGGCCCTCACCCTGGTCTGGTGGCGGGTCTTCCTGACCAGTCTCAGCCTGATCTTCTTCGTCCGGCTCGGCCGCATCGTGCGGGAGGTGGGCGGGCGGCGGCTGCTGCTACTGGCCGGCATCGGCACCATCGTCGGACTGCACTGGGTCACCTTCTACGGGGCTATCAAACTGGCCAACGCCAGTATCGCTCTGGTCTGTATGGCCACCACATCGCTGTTTTCCAGCGTGTTCGAGCCCTTCATTGTCGGGCGGCGCTTCGTCTGGTACGAGCTGTTACTTGGTATGTTCATTCTGCCGGGAATCTACCTGATCGTGGACGGGGTAGACAGCGGTATGAACGCCGGCATCATCGTAGGCCTACTTTCCGCCGCCTTGGTCAGCATCTTCACTTCCCTGAATAAAAAATACATCGGTAGCAGCGACCCCCTGCGGATCACCTTCATCGAACTCGGGGCGGCCACTGTCTTCCTGGCTCCCTTCATTCCTTTCTTTGGGGGGAAGGTCTTCTGGCCCGGTGCGCTGGACTGGGTCTACCTGCTCCTCCTCGCCCTGCTCTGCACCACCCTCACCTTCTTCCTTTCCCTGCGTGCCCTGCACCAACTATCGGCCTTCGCTTCGAACCTGACGGTGAACCTGGAACCGGTGTACGGCATCTTTCTGGCCTATTTTCTGCTGGACGATGCCGACGAGCTCAGCCCCACCTTCTACTACGGGACGGTCATGATCCTAGTCGCGGTGTTTGGGTATACGGCCATTCGCCGCCGCCTTCGACTTTCCTCGTCCTGATTGCACCCGCGCCCCGTCGCCCGAAAAACTGTCCCTTCCCACCCAACCACAAGTTGACTCAGCCGTTGCCCTCCTTTAACCCTCCGCTTATGCCCCGCCCCCTGATCCTGGTAACGAACGATGACGGTATCACCGCCGGTGGAATTGCCGCCCTGGTAAGCGAGGCCCGCCGCTTCGGTGACGTGCTGGTGGTGGCCCCCGATAGCCCGCAATCGGCCCAGGGCCACGCGATCACCATCAGCGTGCCCGTCTTCGTGCGGGAGAGCGACGCCTTCGGACCCGACGTGGAAGCCTACGAATGCAGCGGCACCCCGGTAGACTGCGTTAAACTGGCCAAGAGCGTGCTGCTGGACGGCCGCACGCCCGACCTCTGCCTGTCGGGCATCAACCACGGAAGCAACGCCGCCATCAATATCCTGTATAGTGGTACGCTGTCGGCGGCCATGGAGGCTAGTCTGGAAGGCATCCCGAGTATCGGCTTCAGCTTTTTGAACTACCGGGCCGACGCGGACTTCACGCCCTGCCTGCCCTACGTGCGCCACCTGATCGACTTCGTGCTCACGAACGGGATGGCCGAGGGAAGTTTGTTCAACGTCAACATTCCCGACCTGCCGGAGGGGGACATCCGCGGACTGCGGGTCTGCCGCCAGGCCGAAGCGCGGTGGGTGGAAGAATACACGAAGTCAGAAGACCCACGCGGCCGCCCCTATTACTGGTTGACGGGCCGCTTCGTGAACGAAGACGAGCGCACCGACACCGATGCCTACGCCCTGGAACACGGCTACGTGTCCCTGGTGCCCAGCCTGCACGACCTGACGAACACCCGCGCACTGACGAGCCTGCAGTCCATCGAAGCCAATCTGCAACCGGAGGGGGTGGAATATGCGGACGCGGAAGGGGAGTTTCGCGACCAGCGGCTGGAGCAGTTTTAGCCCCCCAGAAGTTCGCGCCCATAGTAGAAAAACCAGACGGCGGCCAGCACCATCACCCCGATCATAAGCCCCTTCATGCTGCGGGTGCGGTAGGTGCGCCGGAAGACGTTCATGGGCAGCACGTTGATGCAGATCGCTAACAGCGCCAGCGTGCGTGGCCGGAAGGAAACCCCACCATTGGCCGGCGCGGAGAAGTAGTCCGCCAACTGAATGAACAGGAAGTAGGCGACAGCCGTGACCAGGAGGGAGACGGCCAGTCCGATCCAGAGATGATCGTTGCGTGGGACCATAGGGCGGTGTTTACCCCGTGAACGGTCGATGCGGGGGCGTCGTTCATCGACTTGCGGGGTCGGACCGTAACTTAGGCACACCCTAACCGTTACTTTGACCATGCGCAAGAAGCTAACCGACTACGCCAAAAAGACGATCAAAGATTCCCTTATGAATCCGCAGAACACCACCGATAAGGACGCCCACGCCACTACCGTCATCCGCAACCACGTCATCTGGAGCATGGGTGCCAGCTACATCGTCCCCCTCCCGATCGCCGACGTTTTCGCCGTCTCGGCCCTCCAGCTCGACATGATCCGCCAGCTCTGCCGGGTGTACGGCATCGACTTCGCCGAGACCCAGGGCAAAGCCCTCGTCACCAGCCTGACGACCAGCGCCATGACCAAGGCCGGGGCCCGCAGCCTGCTGAAACTCGTGCCCGGCATCGGTACCGTCATCGGCGGCGTCACCACGGCCATCCTGAACGGGGCCAGTACCTACGCCCTGGGGGAGGTCTTCAAAAAGCACTTCGGCAGCGGCGGCACCTTCCTCGACTTCGACACCGAGCGGCTGCGCAAGATGTACAACGAGAAATTCGAAAAGGGCAAGGACGTAGCCCGTAAATGGAAGCAGGAAGAAGCCGAGGATATCGTACCGCCGCCGCCCGCCCCCACGGCTCCGGCTACCCCGCCCGCTCCCCCGAAGCCGGAACCCGGCGTGGGTGCCCCGACTGCTACCGTCGTACCCCCTCCCCCACCGAAGACCTCCCCCACCGAGGCCGAGGATAATATGCGCAAGATCCGGGAGCTCGCCGAGATGAAGGCGCAGAATATCATTACGGAGGAAGAGTTTCAGGCGATGAAGCGGCGGATTATCGGATGACGATTGGCGCTTAGCCCACAGAGGGCCTGCGGCCTCGCACAGAGGGATGCACAGAGTTGCACGGAGGCGTTGGAGCCGTCCGCTCTGTGCGACTCTGTGCATCTCCCTGTGCTCCTCGCGAAAGCGAGGCTCTGTGGGCCAAATTACTGCTTACTCAACCGCAAACTCCCAAAGGTGACGCTGGCCGTGATCGTCCCACTCCGTTCCGAGTTCGGGCCGATCTGGATGCGGCGCCACTCGCTGCTGCGTTCCAGCTCCCGCATCACCCGGTTTTCGGGCAGCATCAGTTCGCCGTTCTGGGCGCTGAGCTCGTAGGCCAGGCCCTCGCCACCCACGGGTTCGTAGATCAATACGTCGCTCTTGTCGGCATTGATGACCAGGTCGCGCATATTGACGTTGGGGCTGAGTTTGATGTCGCCGTACTGGGCATTGATCGTGAAGGTGCCGCCCACGTCGAGCAGGTTGATGTCCGAGCGGCGGGCGTTGATGACCACGTTGCCGTCGATCTTTTCGCCGGTGATGTCGCCGAAGCGGGTGCGGATGTCCAGCAGCCCCTGCACGTTATCGATATTGATGGCCGAGAATTCCCCGTTGATGCGCAGGCGGTTATTCAGGTTGGAGATGGTTGCCGCCCCGAAGTGGCTTTTTAGGTAGACGGGGCATTCCTCCGGCAGGGTGATGTAGTAGGCTACGGTCAGTTCGCTCTCGGGTTTGGCGTCCTTGTCCTTCAGTCGGTTCTTGAGGAAGATCTTCTGGCCGGCCACTTCGGTAACGAACTCCAGGTTCTCCAGCTCCGTGCGGGCGGTTTCCAGCTTGGGATGGCGGGCGGTGAGAACGACGCGGACGTTGATCTTGGGCTTGCTCCAGGTCTCCACGAAAATCTCGGCTTTTTCCCCCTCTACGGCCAGTTCGCTGCCGGTCTGGTAGGCATAGGTATCCTCGATGGTCTTGGTGACCACTTCCCGCATGACTGTTTGGGCGCGGACGCAGGTGGAGAGTAAAACGGTAATTATCAGGGGGAGACACCTCATGGTCTATAGCTCGATCAAGATCCTCCGGTACACATCATCCCGTTCCCGTTCGATCTCGGCCAGTTGGCGCACTACCGTTGGATCGTCACCGTAGGCCACCAGCATGGATTTGATCTCCTCCCGGGCGCTGGACAGCTCGTCGAGTTCGTAGCCGAGGTGATTCAGTTGGGGTTCGTTGCGTTCGCTGACCAACTGACGGGCGCGGTGAAAACTAGCTTCATCGTCGTCCCAGTCCGCGGTTACGGAGGTCGGCTGCGCTTCCTGATGGTAGGCATAGCTGATCTTCGGGCCGGCATCGTAGCTCAGGTAGCCGAAGGCGGCGGTGAGCAACAGGAGGATGGCGGCGGCGTAGCGCCACCAACGGCGACGCGGGCGCAGCTTATGGACCACTACAGGGGGCCGGTCCAGTCGCTGGCTGATTCCGTTCCACACGTCGGGCGGCGGAGCGTAAGTGGGCAGTCGTTCGCTCAGATCAGGTTCGGCGGCACCCAACCCCGTTTCGATCGCTTCCCAGGCGTTGGCGGGCGCATCGTAACGGGGCAATTTGTCGAGGGCTTCACGCAGGCGGTGGTAGTTGCGGTCCATCACACGTAGGTTTTTAGGTATTCCCGGAGTTTCTTTTTGGCGTAGAAGAGCTGACTTTTGCTGGTCCCCACCGTGATACCGAGTAGCTCGGCCACCTCCTGGTGCTTGTATCCTTCCACTTCGATGAGCACGAAAACGGCGCGGTAGCCATCGGGTAGCCGCTGGATGGCGCGCTCCAGATATTCGGTGTCCAGGGCGGTGGTCCCCCAATCGACTTCTTCCTCGGCGTGGTGTAGCGGTAATTCCTCATAGCGGGGCTGCCGACGTAGCCGGTTCAGGGCGGTACGTACGATGACGACTTTCATCCAGGCACCGATGGTACTGTCCCCCCGGAAGGTGTGCAATTTCTGGAAGACCTTCAGAAATCCCTCCTGCAGCGCATCGTTCGCCAAGTCAAAATCTCCGCAGATGCGGTAGCAGGCCGTATACATGGCGCGGCTATAGCGGTCGTAGAGTTCCTTTTGTGCCCGTCGGTCCTCGCGGCGGCAGGCGGCGATGAGTTCGGCTTCCGTCATCCGGGCGGGGGGTGTGGTAGGTGGTCTATGCCGTAAGGTAAGCATGGGGTAAGGAGGGGCGGTGGCGAGGCGGCGGTTGTATGTCCCCGATAAGAATTCACCGCAGAAGGCTGCGCCTGCACGGAGGTATGCGCGGAGGAAGCGCAGAGTACCCTCCTCCGCGACACCTCAGCGCATGCCTCCCTTACCTCTGCGGTGAACGCTTATCGGTAAATGCTAAAAGCGGTACGCCACCGTTCCGATCCACCGCCGCGGGGCCTGGTCTACGTCCACTTCCGAGCCCCGGAGGGTGAAGGTTTCCCCGTAGTTGGAGAAGTTACCACCGTAGCGCACGTCCAGGGTCAGTCGGCCGATGTCGATGCTGCCGCCCAGGTTGTAGCCCAGGTTGAAGGTCTCGAAGGTGCGGTCGAGCCCCTCCTCGTCCGTCAGGTCACTGGTACTGGATACGTAGAAATGGCCCACCGGGCCGGCGTGCAAGCGGACGATCTTAAAGATCTGGTAGGTCAGCAGAACGGGAACGTTGACGTCGTTGTAGCGCTCCTCGAAAATCGTGCTTCCGCCGTTGTCGGTACCGTCCGCTCCGTCCAGCCGGAAGGTCGTCTTGGCGCTGTTCAGAGTGGCTTCGGTCTGCAGTCCCCAGCTCCCCTTCAGCGGGAAGCGCAATAGGGCACCAAATTGAAAACCGTAATCTGCGCCTTCCAGGGCGAGCAGCAGATCCTGCCGTCCTTCGGGTTGCCCAAGGCGGTAGGTTTCGTTTTGCAGGGACTCGGTGGTCAGCCCGGCCTTCAGTCCGAACTCCAGTTGGGCGGTCGCCAGGGCGGTCATCAGAAGAAGGGGGAGGAAAAAGAGCAATCGGGTGTTCATAGGAATGTGGGTTGGTTAACGGAATAGCGCGCAACCCACTCCGGTCATTGCCCGCAAACCGTTAAGGTTCGCCTATCTATATCCTAAGATTCGGTTTCGTCACGCCGCCGTTCGGGAATTTACCCCCGGAACCAGACCCCCAGCCCCCCACCGTAGTCGGCCGTGACCACCCGCTGCCAGTCATCTCCCGTCGGTGACGGCACCTGCGTCCCCGCCCGTTTGGCGATGCGCACGGCCAGCTCTTTGCTTCCGAACGAGCGCTTGAAGGCCAGCGTCTCGTCACCGATCGCGATCGGCCGGTAATCCGCGCCCGCGAAGAAATCCGGGTGCCCGCGCCGCAGTTGCAGCAGGGTCCGCAGCAGCCGGGCCTTGCCTGCGGGGTCGTAGTCATTTTCGGGTTCCCGCTGCAGCCAGCTCCGGCGTTTATCGTAGTTGACCGGCCGCCGGTTATCGGGGTCCACGAAGCTGAGGTCCCAGCTTTCGGTGCCCTGGTAGACGTCGGGAATGCCGGGTACGGTACACTTCAGGATGAGCTGGGCGAAGCTGTTGTGGCGGGTTTGTGGCCAGATGGTACGGAGCAGCTCTTCCAGGGCGGTACGCAGTTCGTCGTTTTCCAGAATCTGGTCGGCCAGGCGGTTCAGGCCCCGCTCGTACGCCACGTTCGGCTCGGCCCAGTTGCTCATTTCCTTCCCTTCCCTGAGCGCCTTTTCCAGGTAGGCGTGCAGTCGCTCGGTGAGTTTGGCCTGCTCGGCGGGCTTGTGCAGGGGGTAACCGGCGACCAGGCTTTGCAGCACGAGGTATAGTCCGGCGGGCCGGATTTCGCGCAGGTTCAGCCGCTCCGAGACCAGCTCCACGAAGGTCTGCCACTCCCGGTGGTGGAAGCTGAGCGCCTGCAGGAAGGCCCGGCCGTCCTCCCCCCGCTTGGTATCGTGGGTGGCCGTG
This sequence comes from uncultured Lewinella sp., assembly GCA_964554545.1. Lineage (GTDB taxonomy): Bacteria > Bacteroidota > Bacteroidia > Chitinophagales > Saprospiraceae > Neolewinella. The sequence goes on along the minus strand of CAZKPE010000014.1, from coordinate 2,233 downwards.
GCGTTCATGCTACTCGCCTTGCGCCCGCTGACGAAGCGGTGAAAATCCCGCACCGAAAGCCGTTCGGTGGGGTCGGCGGAGCTTCCCACCTCGTTCAGGTGGGCCTGCCGCCAGAACTGGTAAAAGGTGGTATCCTCCACCCCCTTGGCCATCAGCGGGCCGCTGAGTTGCATACTGCGCTGCAGGGCCTCCAGCATACCGCCGCTGAAGTTGCGCTCGGCCAGCCAGCCCACCCACCGCAGGACGGCCCGCCCCCGCTGGGGGACGTAGTGCAGCACCGTCTCCGCCGCTTTCAGGCAGTGGAGCAGTTCGGCCGGGGTCAGGCGGCCGCCGTCGGGGTAGATGCGGTAGACCGGGAAGGCGGCCAGCCAGTGGGCCAGCGTCTCGCCGAAGCCCTTCTTCAGCCGACCGGGCAGCAGGGGCAGCCAGCGGCGGACGAGGTTGTCCAGCTCGCCCGTAAAGTGCTCTTTGACCAGCATCAGCTTATTGCGGAAGACCATTTCGTGGTAGTCGGGCAGCGGCGCGTCGGTCAGCTGTTCGTAGAGGTCGCTGAAGCTGACACTGTTCTCCTCGTTGGTCAGTAAACGATTGACGGCCGCCAGGAAGTCGTAGCCCGTCGTGCCCTGTACCGGCCATTCGTCCGGCAGCTGCTCCCCCGGCTCCAGGATCTTTTCGACGTACAGGCCGACATCCTCCCCCACCGATTCCCGTAATCGCTTCAGGTAGCCCGTTGGGTCCAGCAGCCCGTCGACGTGGTCGAGCCGCAGGTGGTCGATCCGCCCCGCCTCAATGTCGGCGAAGGTGCGGGCGTGCAGATCGGCGTACACCCGCTCGTCTTCCGTCCGCATCCCGATCAGTTCGTTGACGGTGAAGAAGCGGCGGTAGGTGATGAAGTCGGTGGTCGCCTGCCAGTGGACCGGCACGACGTAGGGCGACTTTTCCACCTCCGCGTTCCGGTTGGCCCCCTCGGCCTCCCAGTAATTCTGGTAGACCCGCAGCCCGCCTTGGTAATAGTCCAATTCACCGGCTGCGGCTACCCGTTCGGGGGTATCGCCCAGCACGGGCAGGATGGTGCGGCCCGGCAGGCGGGGGTGGCTCCAGTCGATGTCGAAGTGGGTGGCGTAGCACCCCTCCGGCCCCCTGCCCACTACCGTTTTGAACCAGACGTTGTGGGGGCTCAGGGCGGTATGGTTCGGCACGATATCCTGCATGTACTCCATGCCGCGCTGCCTGAGTTCGCGGTGTAGCCATTCCCATTCCTCCTCGTCGGTCACTTCCGGGTTCAGCCGGCCGGGGTCGGTGACGTCGTAGCCGTGGGTACTGCCCGGGTTGGCGGTCAGGATGGGGCTGCCGTAGATGGTGTCGATGCCGAGCTCCTGCAGGTAGTCCAGGATGTCGATCAGGTCGGGTACGCGGAATCGGGCGTGGAATTGGATGCGGTAAGTGGCGGTCATGTCAGGGGGTCAGGGCGGCGAAGGCGTTGGGGGGGAGGTCGAGGGTGGTCATGGTGGGTGAAAGGGGCATATTGCTCAACAGGACTTTGGTGGCGGGCACGGTATACGCTTCCTTTCCAAAATTCGCGTAGCAGCGGTAGTTCGCGTTTTCGTGCCACCAGCTGAGGAGTGCGCCTTCCTGTTCGACGTTAATGTCGGCGAAGTTTTGGGCGGCGGCGCGCAGGTGCAATGCTTTGCGGTAAAATTCGGCAATGGGACCCTCCGTTTTCCAACTCAGTTTAGCCGACTCGAAGGTTTCCTTTGCCTGGGGGTCGGGAACTTGCTTGCCCTCTTCCTGGAAAGCGGCAAACTCGGCGGCTCTGCCCTTGCGTACGGCGCGGATCAGGTCTTTGTCGCCGTGGTGTACGAAGTAGGGAAAAGGGTTTCGCTCCCCGTACTCCTCCCCCATGAAGATCAGGGGCGTGAAGGGGGAAAAGAGGTACACCCCGGCCCCGAGGAGGTAGCGCTCGGTGGTCATGCTGCTAAGGAGCCGGTCCCCGATCATACGGTTACCGACCTGATCGTGGTTTTGCAGGAAGACGACGAACTGGTTGGGATGTAGGGTTGTGGCCTCGCTCTCGGCCTTGTCCGGCAGGTAGTCCTCCGTTCCGAAGTTGCGCCGGCGGTGGGGACTGTACTGCCCCCGGTACACGTAACCGTAGCGGAGAGCGGCGGCCAGTTCTTTCACCCCCCCGAAGTCTTCGTAGTAGCCGCGGCTCTCCCCGGTCAGCAGGGTGTGT
>CAZKPE010000013.1:0-38647 GCA_964554545.1 uncultured Lewinella sp. | reverse complement strand
CGTCCTCACCTCCTTTGAAGGCTAGCCAGATGCGGTTTTCCCGGTCAATTTGTGGCTCCATATCCACTGGCACCCGACCCGTCGTCTTTTGGGGAAGTAGTGCCATGGCTGTGTATGATTGTATTTAAGTGGGAAAATGCTAGTAGCCCGGGTTCTGATCCGCCTGATTTATCAGCGGATTGTTATCGAGCTCCACTACAGGAATTGGAAAGACCATTTGATTGTCGGTCCAGAACGGTAGAATGTCCTCCGCGTCGATTATACCGGCGGCGTCCCACCGTCGAATATCGCGCCAGCGGACCTGCTCCGATGCCAGTTCCACGCTTCTTTCGCGAATGACGGCCTGGATGACCTCTTCCTGGGTGCTACTCGGAATACGACTTTCTTCAATCTCCGGCATCTCTACCCGCGCCCGTACCAGGTTGATGTACCGGCGGGCCTCTTCCAGATTACCGTCGCGGGCCTCGATTTCCGCCATTAAAAGGTATACGTCAGCCAGCCGGATAATAATTAGGTTGGTGGCTGTCTGATTGAAGCCCCGGGGGTTCCGCTTATAGTAGGTATTGTGCTTGTACCAGTTTACCAGCCGCTCCTCCCCGTAGTAGTCGACGGGCTCACCGTTGCTTTTGATGTCGGTCAGCGTCAGGGTACCGTTGTTGTAGGTATCGCCCTCGAAGATCACGGTCAGGGGTAGGCGGGGGTCCGTTTTCGCATCCCCGGCCAGGGTGTTTTCGAAGGTGCGGATCAGTTCGGTACTGGGGTAGGAATTGCGAAAGGTCGGACCGTAGAGTTGACTGCGTACGCTGCGGTTGCGGGTGCCGTCGCCAGTAGCTTGCCCGCCCCAGTTGAAGGTAAGGTTGTCGCCGTAGGGGATTTCGAAGATGCTCTCGCGGGTAAAGTCATTTTCCTCGGCGAAGGTGGCGAACCAGTCTTCGTTGAGTTCATATAGCCCGAGGTCGATCAGGGCTTCCAGGGCCGTTCTGGCTTCCGGCAGGTCATTCGTTTGCATGTAGCTTCTGCCCAGAATGCCGAGCGCGGCCCCCCGGGTGGCCCGACCGAGTTGCTCGTCCGGTCGTGTCGCGGGAAGGTTATCGGCGGCAAAGGTGAGATCGGCCCGCGCCTGTTCGAATACGGCCTCCTGGCTGCTGCGGGGCTGGAATTCGTCCAGACTCTTTACTCGACTGGTGTAGATAGGCGCCCCGCCCCACAGCGTGGCGATCTCGTTGTAGGCCCACCCCCTAAGAAAACGGGCCTCACCGGCCAGCGCGTCTTTCACCGACTGGTCGACCGTGGTGTTTTCGGAGATGGCATCGAGAGCCGTATTCGCCCGGTGAATCAGCGTATACAGTCCCGACCAGTACGCCCCGATCTCCGGGATGGAAGCAGACTGCTGCCCCTGCGCGATGATCGGAAAGAAGGCCGCGTCCGGCGTGGGCTCATGGTGGTCGTCGGCGAAGTCGGTAAGTAAAAAGTAGAGCCGCCCCCCGGCATTGCCCGCCCGTAGGGTTGCGTAGGCACCGAAGACCGTGCTTTCCAGTTGGCTTTCGGTCTGGAAGAAATTTTCCGGGGTCACCCGGTTTGGGTCGAGTTGCAGCAGATCGTCGTCACTACAGGCGTAGCCTAGCAGGGCGAGCAGAAATAGGCTGGTAAGTAGTCGTTCCATGATCGTAGCGTTTACAGGCCGATTTGTAGTCCGAGTAAGAAACTGCGCGCTTGGGGGTACTGTCCGTCGTCAAAGCCGGTAGCACCGATGCCCCCTGCGATTTCCGGGCTGAGCCCCGAGTAGCCCGTCAGGGTGAGCAAATTCTGACCGGTGAAGTAGACGCGTAGGTTCGACAGGGTAGACCCGGCGGCCAGCGGAAGCCGGTAGCCTACCGTGAGCGCCCGCAATCTGAGGTAAGAGCCATCTTCTAAAAAGCGGTCCGATACCCGGTGGTTGCGGTTCGGGTCGCCCGCCGCCACCCGCGGAATGTCGGTGTCCGTATTCGTCGGCGTCCAGGCATCGAGAATATCAATACTGCTATTGTTGAGCCGCGCCGTCTGCGTCAGCAGCACCTGCATCCCGTTGTAAATGTCGTTGCCTTGGGAGCCAGCCAGGAAAACGTTGAAGTCAAAGTTGGCGTAGCGGGCGTTGAAATTAGCCCCGTAGGTGAAATCGGGCAGGTAGCTTCCCAGCACCACTCGGTCGTCGGTATCGATGACGCCATCCCCGTTCTGGTCCACGAAGCGTACGTCACCCGGGGCCGCGTTCGGCTGGCTTGGTGCCTCGTCGATCTCGGCCTGATTCTGGAAGAGCCCCGCCGTCTCCCAGCCGTAGAAACTGAAGATCGGATCACCGACGCGGGTGATGGTGGACGGAAAGCCCGCCGTGTACCTTTCGTCGTTATTGGCCAGTATCTCTTCTCCAGGCCGGGCCAACCGCAGCACCTCGTTGGTGTTCCGACTTACGTTCAGCGACAGGTCCCAGCGGAAGCGGCCCGCCGGGTTGCCGACAATCTGTCCTTGAAATTCCAGTCCAGCATTACGCATCGCTCCGATGTTCTGAACGGTGGTAGGAATACCGACGGAACCCGGCAGGTTGATGTCGAGGATGAGGTTGTCCACCTCCCGGTCGTAGTACTCGACGCTGAAGTTGAGCCGGTTCTGCAGAAAGCCGAAGTCCAGCCCCGCATTGAGCATATCCGTCGTTTCCCATTCCAGGTTCCCGTTTGGCAGGGAGTTGATGGCCGTGGCGATCGGGCTGTTGCTGATGCCGAAGAGCGGACCGGGGTTTGCCGAGATCGGAGCCTGGAAGGAATAGGGGCCGAGGCCGATCGAGCCGGTACGCCCGTAACTGGCCCGTAGTTTGAGCAGACTCAGTGGGGTGTCGGCCATAAACCCTTCTTCGCTGATGTTCCAACCCAGCGCCAGGGCGGGGAAGTTGCGCCGCTGATTCCCCGGGGCGAAGATCGACGACCCATCCCGCCGGAAGCTGGCCGTGAGGTAGTACTTGCCCCGGAACCCGTAGGTGGCCCGCGCTACGAAGGACTGCAAGACTTCTTTCGACCGCTCCCCGAAAGCTTCCGGGTTTGCTCCCCCCGATACGACGTTAATGTCGTTGGTCGCCTGCGAAGACTGCGCCCGCAGTAGGTCGACGTAGGTCTCCTGTATCTCCCCCACCACCGTCGCATTCAGGCTGTGGTCGCCGAGTAGCTTGTCGTAGCTGGCCTGTGCCCGGTAGAGGGGGCTGTAACTGCGCACTGACGTCTCCCGGATGGTATTCTCGTTCCGGATTTGGGTAGATTCGTAAATGGGCTCCCGATTCGAGGTACGCAGGTCCCCGTAATTTCCGCCATACAGTATGCGCAGGTTCAGTCCTTCGGTGGGCGCGTAATCGAGGTAGGCCGTTCCCAACAAACGCAGAACATTGTCCCGATTTTCCAACAGGCGGGCGGCAAAGACCGGATTACCCGAAGAGCCCCCGTCGCGCCCCGCCTCGGTACCCGCATAGCCCCCCGCGTGGGTCGGATCGAAGACGGGCAGGTAGGGGAAGTTGCCGGCAATCTGTTGTAACTGCGAAGCCCCGGCCAGCCGGCTTTCGTTCTCCCGAGTGTAGCGGGCGCCGTATAGCGTCTGCCCGAAGGTTAGTTTGCCGTCGCCGGTAATCTCGTGGGTCGAGTTCAACCGGAAGTTGTAGCGCTCGAAGGGGGTGTTCAGCATGACCCCCTCCTGCTTCATGTAGCCGATACTGCTGAAGTACCGGCTTCCACCCTTTTTTCCCCCCAGTTGCAGGGTGTTCTGGGTGATCAAGCCCGTTTGGTACATCTCATCCTGCCAGTCGGTGTCGACCTCCCGGAAGGTGCGATCGGCTCCCTCGTGGGTCGGCTCGTCGAGAAAAGTCAGCGGCCCCCCGAGAAAGGTCTCCGCATACGGTATGTACTGCTCCGTCGTCAGCAGGTCGAAGCGTTCGGGCTGGGTCTGGATGCCGACCGTAGAGTGAAAATTGAGCTCGATGCCTTCCTCGGCCGGACCGGACTTCGTCTCGATCAGAATCACGCCGTTCGAGCCCCGGCTTCCGTACACGGCCGTCGCTGAGGCATCTTTCAGGGCCGTGATACTGGCGATGTCCCGGGTATCGAACTCATTCAAGCCGCCCGCCTCCGGTATGCCATCCACCACGTAGAGCGGTCCCGACCCAAAGTTGATCGAGCCGACCCCCCGTACCTGTATGTTCGGTTCCGTTCCGGGAGCACCGGTATTGATCACCTGCACCCCGGCCAGCCTTCCCTGCAGGGCTTCCCCTACATTGTTGACGGTCAGGGCCGAGGCGGCATCGGCATCGATGCTACTCACCGCCCCCGTTACGGCTTCCCGTCGCGTCGATCCGTAGCCGACTACCACGACCTCCGACAGGACGGAGTTGTCTTCCAGCAGCACGACATCCACCTGCGTTCGATTCGTTATATCGACTTCCTGGGGGGCGTAGCCCAGGTAGCTGACCAGCAGGGACGTAGTCTGATCCGGCACCGATAGCGTGAAGCTGCCCTCCAGGTCGGTGACGGTGCCAGTGCTGGTGTTCGGTATCCTTATGTTCGCACCGATGATACCCAGCCCCGTCTCATCGGTGACCGTACCCATAATGGTGCGCATCGGTATCCGGGGTGCTCGCCTGATTTCCGGAAGTTGCCGTACGATCGGACGCGGACTGAGCGCGGGAGTAGGGCGGCGGCGCGCAGGGTGCAATCGACTCAGAACCACGTAGTCGGTTGAAACCCGTTCGAAGTCGACGTGATGCTCCCCGAGGAGGTTGGCCAGGACTTCCTCCAGGGGTGCCTCTCCGTCGTGGGGGAGCGTGACCGTTTTACCGGCGACGACGAGGTTCTCGTAGGCGAAGGTGACCGCGTAGCGCGTTTCGAGTTCTTCCAGGGCATCCGCCAGCGGAAGCGGTTGCTGATCGTCGGCGGCCCGTGCCGTACCCTGGGGTAGGCAGCACGAGATTATGAGGAAAGCGAACAGCTGTAGTAGATGAGGTTTCATAATCGACTTGCTAAAATCCCACGCCCGGCAACACCGGTGCGGGTCTAATCTATTGGCTCAGGGTCACGACCCCGTCCATTTGCTCCACCCGTATATCCAACCCCCGCTTCAGTAGCAGGAGCAGCAGGTCGAGATCATCGGTCGGCGCGGTAAAACTGAATTGCCGGCGTTCGAGTCCTGTTCCCTGCAGGACGACCTCCACACCGTATACATTTTCAATCCGCTGGCTAATTTCGGCGACGGTGGCATTGCGGAAGGTCATCCGCTCTCGCCAGGCGGTATACTCCTCGGCATCGACCCGTTGCCGGTCGGTGGAGCCGTCGCCGGCCAGCCGGACCAGATCGCCCGGTTCCAGGAGCAAACTTTCCCGTTGCTCTGCTTCCGGGATGAGCCGAATGCTGCCGGTGTTGAGCACGACTTCCGTTTGCTCCCGCCGGCTACTGACGTTGAAGGTGGTACCCAGTACCTCGATCCGACCGTGGCTGGTGTGGACCACGAAGTTGCGGTCCTCGGCATCGTGAACCACGTCAAAGAATCCCTCCCCTTCGATCCAGACTTCCCGCTGCCCGCCCCGTGACCAGTCGGCACTGTAGCGTACCGTGGCGTCCGCATTCAGAACGATGGAGGAGCTGTCCGGTAGGATCAGACGCCGCATGCCGTTCGTGTCCGCGCTGACGACCGACCAGGCGGCAGCTTCCTGCCCCCCGTCTTCATTATTGATCTTGGAATACAGTAAACCGGCCGTCAGTACGATCAGCACGGAGGCCGCAATCACAAGGATGGTTGTAATACTTACCTGCTTCCTTTTCGGCTTCCGGTCAGCCTTGACGGAATGCAGTACCTCGTGATAATCGCGGGGGGCCGGTTTTCCTTCATCGTCCTGCCGAACCGCCAGCAAAATCGCGCGGGCTGTATTTATCGCGTCCTCTCCATCGGCATGCTGGTGGAGGTAATCCCGCCAGTACGCGTCCAGCTCCGGCGTCGGCCGAAAAACCCACTTGCGGAAGGCCGGCTGCTCGAGCAGGTCGCGTTCGCTGGAAAATCGGGGGGTGGTTGCTGACATGTAGTGCTTCGTCCGTACGCTAGTAGGAGGGCACGCTATTCACTTTCTCACCACTATGGCCAGATTTTTCTGCTTGCACGCTTAGTTTTATTGTCTAGCCTCCTCCTAATGGTAAATTGCCGACCTTGAAAACTGATCTGATCGCCCCTTTCGGAATGGTGGTTTTGGTGCTGCTCCTATCCCTGGGGCAGGGCTGCGAGGATTCTGCTCCCATTGATTCGCAAGCCGGGTTCACCGACATCCAGCTACCCGCAACGGGGCACTTCCGGACCGAGCAGGTCAATGGAAGATGGGTCTTCGTTACCCCCGACGGCCATCCCTACGTTGCCCTGGGTGCTAACCATGTAGGAAAGTTTTTCGGACAACCGGAGCAGACGGCCGCCATTCTCAAACGCTTCGCGGGCGATACGGCAGCCGCCATCCGGTCCGTTCACCAGGCCATGCTCGATATGCGGCTGACCGCCGGGGAAGCCTACGACCCCCTGTCCCCCGAACTGAAGCAGGCTATGCCCTATGTGGTCAACGTGGATTTTCCGGGCCGGAAGAAGTTTCGCTTCGATGTTTTCAGTCCGGAATTCCGCAAGGAGGCGGAGGAGAAAATCGCCGAGACGTGTCGGCCCATCGCCCGGGATTCTCTCGTCCTCGGCATCGCCTATGTCGACCTGCCGGTCTGGGACCGCCGCCGGGCGGACTACTTTCGTTCCCTTCCCGCCACCGCCCCGGGCAGGCAGCGGTACACCGAGTTTCTCCAAAGACGCTACCCGACCATCGACGCGCTCAATGCCAGCTACGATACCGACTTTGGCAGTTTTGCGGCCATCGATACCATATCCCCTTACGGCAGCGAAGCGGCAACTGACGACGCGGTCTTCCTCGGGGAAGTGGCCGATACATTGTACAACTTCCTGAAGTCAGCCACCGCCCATCACGCCCCCCACAAACTCTTTTTCGGCGAACGCTTCGTCCTGCGGATGGCCCCCGAAGCGGTGGTGCGCAGCGTCGGCAAGTATGTAGACGTATTCTGTACCCAAGCCCTGATCCTTTCCCCCCAACGGCCGCCGGAATGGCAGGTATTCCAGCCGGAGAGTTATGCCCGGCAGTATGAATGGACCGGAGGGAAGCCCATGCTGCTCATCGACTGGGCCGCCCCCTTCAGCCTCGACTCCACCTACGTAACCGAACGCGGCACGGTCAAGGACGAGCTGAACGCTTCCCGTGAAGCTGCCCGCTACTTCGACGAACTCTTTGAGCTACCCTACGTAATCGGAGCCTTCAAGTGCCAGTTACTCGGCTCCCACGGCAACGATCGCTGGTTTCCGGCGGGCCGGATGAAGCGCACCTATCTACGGGATGACGGTCGGGCCTTCACGAAGCGCACAGAGATAGCTCGCCAGGCGCACGTCACGGTACTGGAAACCGTCCACGAACAAATTACCCGCCAATAAACGTCAGCGCCCGCTCGTCCATCCAGCTATGCGCCTTACCCCGTAACGCAAAACCCACGTGCCCCCCATACCGCGGCTGCTCGACGGTAACAAGGGGGTGGGTGCGGCCGAGATCGGTGGGTACGCAGGCCTCCGGTACGATGGGGTCGTTCTGGGCGCTGACGATGAGGACCGGCGCGGTAGTTTCCCCTACGTAATGTCCTGAACTCAAGTAAGCGTAATAGTCGTCCAGATTATCGTAACCGCCGATGACCATACTGAAGGCTTCGTCGAAGTCACGCCAGACTTGGATGTGATCCAACCGGCTCAGGTCGACCAGGCCGGGGAACTGCGCCTCCTTCGCTCGAACCTTGGCGGAGAGGGCGGCGAAGAACTTGCGCTTGTAGATATAGTTATCCAGCCGCTCCAGGCTATCCACACTATGCTGAATGAAGCAGGGGGCGGAAAAGGCGATACCGTGGGTCACCTCCTGCGGGCGGTTGCGGCCCATCGTTCCAAGGTACTTCAGCGTCAGGTTGCCACCCATACTGTAGCCGATCAGCACGATCTGCCGAAAGCGGCCGGACTCGCGGGCATGTTCCACGACGGCTTCCAGGTCCTCGCTCTGTCCGTGGCTATACAGTTTGCGGGTCCGGTTGAGCTCGCCGGAGCAGCTTCGGCAGTTCCAGGCCAGTACGTGAAAGCCGTGGCGGTGAAAGAAGCGGGCCGCGCTGACGAGGTAAGGACGGTTGCTATCCCCCTCCAGTCCGTGGCTGAGGATGACCAGCCGTTCGCTATCGGAATGGTCCAGCCAGTCGAGGTCCAGAAAATCATCGTCGGGTGTGGGAATCCGTTCCCGGCGGTAGCCGACCCGGTGATCGCGCAGAAGGTGGGGCAGAACGGTTTGACAGTGCCCCGAAATACGGTGAAACATGGAAGGGACAACAATGGGTAGCCGGTGGAGTTGCAGTACAAATTCTATTCCCGTGCGCTATGTATTCCTCTTTATCATTTCCCTGAGCGCTTGCACCTGCGTCCGCGCCCAAAACACCCCGGACGACTGGCGTCAACTCGACCGGCAACGGGTGGACCACCAGCGAACGGCCATGCTCTTACTTGGGGGCTGGGCCATCGGGAACATCGGGCTGGGTTTGGGCTTACGGGCCGGCCGGGACGGGGAAGCCCGCCGGTTCCACGAGATGAATGCCCTGTGGAATACGGTCAATCTGGGAATTGCCGGCTTGGGGTATCTGAGCTTGCTGCGGGCCGATCTGCCCCCGGATGCCTTTGCGAGCCTGCGCGAGAATACCGGCTTCGCGAAGGTGCTGCTCTTCAATGCGGGGCTGGACGTCGGCTACCTGATGGGAGGGCTGTACCTGCGGGAGCGGGCCAAGCGGCCAGATGCGGATCAAGACCAGTTGCGGGGCTACGGGAATGCGATCTTGCTGCAGGGGGGCTTCTTGTTTGTGTTCGACCTGGTCAACTATTTCGTGGCTACGGGTCGGGCCGGAGCGTACGCCCCTTACCTGGGCGCAACGGAGGGTGGCCTGGGTCTGATGGTCCCGTTTTAGACGAAGCATCCCCATCCGAACGAGCGGACGAGGAGTCGGAAGTTTTCGGGAAACTGGTGTGGCCATTCGAAAATATACCCGGGCATACAAGAGAATACGCCACGGGGCTGTTCATAAATTGCTACGTTTAGGCAAGATACCGATTAACTGGTGGTACGACAGCTTTCATCGTTGGTGTGTTTATTCCTTGCCGCAGCCCTGTCGGCGCAAGGCGGACGGGTGGAGTACTTTACTGTTACTGACGGGCTGGCATCCCGGGAGATCAACGATCTGCATATCGGGGAAGACGGCTACCTCTGGGCGGCCACCATCGAGGGGCTGAACCGCTTCGACGGCCAGGCCTTTCTTAGTTTCGGGCCGGGATACCGGGACGGCGACCAGATCAGCCGGGGGGAGATCGCCGCGGTCCGGGCCAGTAATGACCGCCACCTGATCCTGACCTTCAACGACTTCTACGGGTATTTCGACCGCTTCGACCCCCGCGACTTTTCCGTCGAGCACGTTCAGTTACTACCCGCCACCGGTGTGCGGGGATTTCCGCGGGCCATCGTAACCGACGCCCTGGGTCGCACCTTCGTGGTGACGATTGGCGAGGACGGGACCTTACTTTACGAGTATACGGGGGAGGGTTTCGAGGTCATCTACCATCAGCCCGACGACGGCTGGCTCTCCCTGACCCCACGGGTGGAGCTACTGCCCCTGAGTAACGGGCAGTTCCTGCTCTACGACGGAGAGCACGGATTCCGGCACATCTCGGCGGGGGGGGAAGTGATCCGGTCCCAGCTGTTTTCGCCCACCTCCACTTTCCGGCAGTTCTACACCATGGCAGAGGGGCCGGACGAGAAAGTGTACTTGAGCTTCCGGGACGGCATCCCCCTCTTCCAGTGGGAACCGGGGGCGAATCAGGATCCCGAACCGGTACAAGGAACCGACCAGGGGCTACGCTACCCGAAGGTGTACCGCGACAGACTGGGTCAACTGCTCTGGCCGGCCACGGAGGATTTCCTCGGGCAGGCCTACCCGGATGAATACTACCTGCTGGATACGGCCGGGAATTTCGCCCTGGTCGAGCGCGATCTACCGACCAATGTGCTGGTCAGCGCCGCCGCCGCCCTGAATTTCCGGGAGACGCTTTATCTGGGTCTGCGCGAGGGACTTGGCGTGATGGAGCGCTACGCCAAACCCATCCGTTCCTACCTGACCAACGACCGCGAGGGCGTCCTTTATCAGCACCGGGTCAGCGGTATTGTGTCCGACGACCGCGGGGACACCTACATCATGGAAGCTGACGGGCCGCTTCACGTCCTGCGGGAGGGGGCCGATGAACTGAAGGCCTTGCTGCTGCGCGATACCACCGGTACGCTGGTACCCGTACGGGAGGCCGGTCAGCTGCACTTTGACGCGAGGAGAAACCTAATCTGGGGAATCGCTCAGGACGGTCGGCGACGGCGGGGCGGCCTGCTGTTCGCCTACGGACTGGACTCGGGGTATACCCAATCGTACCCCTTGCCCTACACCCTGAGTAGCGTGACGGTAGACTCGCTGGGGCGGGTATTCGTAGCCGCCAGTGAGCCCCGCCGGGTGGGCATCCTGCTGCAGTTCGATCCCCTGACCGGAACGTTCGAAGAGCTGGAAAGCAGGGCCAATGGAGAAGACGCGATCCGGAACCTCCGGATGACCTATTTATCCCCCGGCCCCGGCGGGGAATTATTGATTGGCACCAGGTTGCGTGGCTTGGTCGCATTCGACCCCGACTCCCGCCGGTTGCGCTATCTCGGCGGAGGCGGAAGCGGTACTGGAGACGGGTCGGGCCACGCGATCAACTGTATTTTACCGGACACCCTGGGCCGTTACTGGCTCGGGACGGACGCCGGTCTGCTTATCCTGGACCCCGGCAGCGGGCAGGCCATTCGTTACGGGAGGCAAGACGGGCTGAGTAGCAATATCGTTGTCGGCATCGTCCCGGATTCCGTAGGCGGCCACTGGCTCAGTACCTATAACGGGCTGGTGCATATGCCGGCCGATTCGGCAACGGGGACCTTTCGGCGGTACTACCAGGAAGACGGGCTGGTCAATAACGAATTCAATCTGTTCGCCTACTGCCGCGACCGGAGCGGCCGCTACTTTTTCGGCGGCGACAACGGATTGTCGGTCTTCCGCGACGAAGACCTGAGCAGTGCCGAGGCGGGTAGCGACGTGATGCTTACCGAGGTTGTGATCTACGGAAGGGGAGAAAACCGAATCCTGAACCGCAATCTCGACGAGCTGCGCAGCATCGTCGTCGAGGCCAATGAGAAAAGCATCGCCGTATCCTTCGCACTTCCCGTTGGCCAACGGCCAAGCGTCAGCCAGTACCGGGTGAAGCTGGAGGGCTTCAACGAAGAGTGGCGCGAACTACGCAACGAACGGACGGTGCGCTACAACAACCTGCCGGCGGGGCAGTACCGGCTTCAGGTGCTCGGGGCGGGGGCCAATGGAAACTACGGGGATCAAATGCTCACCCTGGACATCACGGTACGCCAGTTCATCTTCGAGCGCACCTGGTTCCAACTGCTCATCGCCGTCATCATCGCCGGACTGTTCTTTTTCATCCTGCAGGCCCGGCTTCGCGAACGCCTGCGCAATGAGAAACTGCGTACTCAACTCAGCAGCGACATCCACGACGAGGTGAGCGGCCTGCTCGCCGGCATCACCCTGCAGGCCGAACTGCTGCAAAACCGGACCGACGACCCCACCCTGCAGACCCGGCTCAAAACCGTAGGGGACGCCGGCCGCAACGCTATGTCCAAAATGAGCGACGTGATCTGGAGTATAGACAGCCGCCGCGACACGATCGGCAACCTGCTACAGCGAATGCAGGAGCACGCCGATGAGGTACTGCTGCCGCTGGATATTCGCTACGACTTCCTGGCCGAGGGCTTCACCCACACCAGTGAACTGGCCGGAAATTTGCGCCAGGATATCTACTTCATCTTTAAGGAGGCGATCAATAACATCGCCCGTCACAGTCAGGCCACCCACGTGCAGATCGAGCTGGAGCAGTTCGGGCAGACTTTCGAGATGTTCATCCGCGACAACGGCATCGGAAAGGGGGCGGCTAGCGATCAGGCCATCAGTAACAACCGCTTCACGCCCAAGACCGGACAGGGTACCGACAATATGCGGATGCGCGCCGAGCGCATCAACGCCAGCCTGACGATCGACTACCGCGATGGCTACACCCTGACGCTCCGGCGGCGGCGGCTGGTTTAGTTCAGGTCCAGGTCGTCACTGCCGAACATATCGGCCAGGATGTCGCGGAAGTTGAGGCTATTGTGCAACGCTTCTTTGTTCAGCACCTCCATTTCCGCAAGCCCCTGAAGCACGAGTTCCATGTACAGGTACGTTTCTTCTTCCGTCAGTTGGCGGTCGAGGTGCCCGGTGACGAACTTCCGTAGGCCGGCTACCTTATCGAGAGCCTGCCGGTAGTCCGCGTTGCTTCCGTCGGTAAGTAGCTCCACCACGTGGCCCCCACTGAAGAAAGCGCGGATGATGCCGTAGGGGTCACTGCCGCTGCGGCCGTCGGCACTGACCTCACTGGGGTCGGGAAAATGGCGAAGAAAGCTGGTTTTGATGGACTGCCCGAGCAACTTCATGGCCACCCCGTAGGCGCCTTCCTGCTCGCCCTCGTAGACTAGCTCCACCTTTCCCGTGATGGCCGGGACGACGCCCCAGAAGTCGGTGAGGCGGGCCACCGTTTGCTCGTCGCCATTGATTAACGCCCGCCGCTCGGCCGTACTGACGAGGTTTTCCAGGGCCGTGATGCTCAGTCGCGCCGACACCCCCGATTTTTCGTCGATGTACTCGCTCTCTCGGGCGGCGAAAGCGAGCTGCTCCAGCATGATGTACAACTCCTCCGGCACCTCCACCCTGGCTGACTGCTCTTCGGTCAGGGTAGCCTCCTGGGCGGTTATGCTACGGGCGATATCGACCGTCCGGGGATAGTGGGTCAGGATCTGGCTTTCGATCCGGTCCTTGAGGGGGGTGATGATACTGCCCCGGTTCGTGTAATCTTCCGGGTTAGCGGTAAAGAGGAACTGAATGTCGAGAGGCAGCCGCAGCTTGAAACCGCGGATCTGAATATCCCCTTCCTGAAGAATATTGAAAAGGGAGACCTGAATGCGCGCCTGCAGATCGGGCAGTTCGTTGATCACGAAGATGCCCCGGTGGGCGCGGGGAACGAGCCCGTAGTGAATAACCCGCTCGTCAGCGTAGGTCAGCTTCAGCGTGGCGGCCTTGATGGGGTCGACGTCGCCAATAAGATCAGCTACCGATACGTCAGGGGTGGCCAGTTTCTCCACGTAGCGGTCCTGCCGGTGCCACCAGTCAATCGGGGTATCATCGCCCTTCTCGGCGATCAGGTCGCGGGAGGAGCGACTAATGGGCCGCAGCGGGTCGTCGTTGAGTTCACTGCCCGCCACCACCGGCACGTGCTCGTCGAGCAGATTGACCAGCAGGCGGGCCAGTCGGGTTTTAGCCTGCCCGCGCAGTCCCAGCAGCAGTACGCTGTGGCGACTCAGGATCGCCCGCTGCAGGTCAGGCAGTACCGTATCGTCAAATCCGATGATGCCGGGAAAAACTTCTTCCCCCTGGCGTAAGCGCTTGATCAAGTTTTCCCGCAGTTCCTGTTTGACGGAGCGGGGGGTGTAGCCGGAAGCTTTGAGTTCACCGAGGGTTTTGGCCTGCGCCATGTACATATTGCTTTGGTGGGGCGAAAGTTGGTAAACCGCAATGGGGGGGATTGGTTGCGCGGACGCAGGTGCCGTCGGGATGGGGCATTTGAAAAATTTCATGAATAGTTACATACACAATTACTAAGAGGAGCCGTTGATCTACTATCTCATGAAAAGCGACTTACGGGTTTAATTGCCTTGCAAGCGCACGGCCTTATTTGCGATGAAGAATATCCCAAACTACCTGATTGGCTTACTCCTTACGGTCGGAGGCCCTCTACTTGCTCGAACCGGCCCCGGTGGCGTAGGCAACCCGGCCACGAACGGCATTTGGCTGCGGGCCGATAACCTTAACCTGAATGATGGGGATGCCGTCGCTACCTGGCCGGACGGTTCGGGTAATGGGAACGATGCCCGCCAGACGGACCCCTTACTACGGCCGCAGTACCTTTCCGCCAGTGCCCTCAACAACCGGCCCGCCGTCCGGCTCGATGGTAATGACGACCGGCTGCTCGTTGCAGATGCTGACATTCTGGACGGGACGGCAGGTATAACCTACTTCGCCGTCGTCCGCCCCCGCAATTTGGATGGCGAACCCCGTGGCATCTTGGGCAAGCGCATCGACCAGGGTGTACGTAACATTACCTACGCCTATACCTGGTTCTTTTTCGCGAATCAGTACCTAAACCTAGATGTAAGCACCCAAGACGATCGGTTTACAACCGACCCGGTGACCTACAACAACCTCGAAAATTACATCCTGGGGTGGCAATTCGATGGCAGTCAACCTCAGAATACGCGGTCGTCTATCCTTGCGAACGGACAGACCGTAAAAACGGCGCCCGACGGCAGCACCACCGTAAACGATAGTCAGGAACCGCTGACCATCGGTGCCCTGAACGATAACTACCGGGTCTACCTGGGAGCAGACTACGCGGAAATCATACACTTCAATTATGCCCTTAGCTCGCTGGATCGCATTCTGGTCATTAACTATCTGTCCGGTAAGTACGCCATACCATTGAGCAACGGTGACATCTACGTACAGGATGATCCTACTCAGGGTAACTTCGATAACGACATCGCCGGTATAGGCCGGCTATCGGCTACCGACCTGCAAACCGATAGCCGGGGGTCCGGGATCGTACGGGTGAACGCGCCAAGCGATCTGAACGACGACGAATTTATGTTTTGGGGACACGATGGTGGGAACCTTACGCAGGGCAATTCCGGCGATTTGCCATCTGGAGTGGCCTCCCGACTGGACCGGACCTGGCGGGTCAGCGAGCGATCGTCGGCGGGTAGCCCCATCGACGTGGGGGCGGTCGACCTGACCTTCGATTTGAGCTCGATACCGCCGGTCGTTTCCGAAGACCTGCGCCTGCTGGTCGATACCGATAACGACGGGACCTTTGCCGATGAAAGCCCCGTCAGTGGGGCAACCGCTAACGGCAACGATTCCTATACATTTTCGGGCGTGACCGGTCTGCAGGACGGCTCTCGCTTTACTCTCGGCGAGGGCGCTTCGGCCTTACCTGGACGATTACATGATTTTGAAGCCAGATGGCAACCGGAAGGGAATATCGTACTGGAATGGGTGGTCTTCGAAGAGAGCCTTCGCGATTACTTCGCAATCGAATGGTCGGCGGAGGGCAGAACCTGGCGGGAGATCGGTCGCACGTACCAGGTTCCCGCCAGCCGATATTCCTACCGCCACGCCACGCCATCCGCGGGACCCAACTACTACCGCGTTCGCCAGGTGGACTTCGATGGTACGTATTCCCTCTCGCCGGTACGCCTGGTGCACGTGGAGGCGACCGAGGGGTTGCGCGCCTTTCCCAATCCGTTTCGGGCTTCATTTACCATTCTGCATTCGGGGCAAACGGTGGACGGCCTCTCGCTCCTCGCGGCCGATGGGCGGGAAGTCACTCAGCATTGTGAGATTCAGGAAATGGGGAACGGCCGGATCCACGTAGTGACCGAGGGTTTACCGCCGGGGGTGTACGTTGGCCGCTGGCCGGACGGACGAGAAATCGTTGTCGTCCGGCGTTAAAAACCCGCGCATACGGCAGAAGTGTTAAAAAATTGTGTCTTAACAAAATATTTTTTATATTAAGACGCAATAAAACACCTTCGCTATGGACTTCTTCGCCGTCGCCCTCATTATCGTGCTCCTTCTTTCTATTCTCTTCATGCTTGGCTACGTCACCTGGAATCTCATTGCCGGGAACAAGACCACCGCTTAAATAAGGGGTTCGCTTCAGGATATCCACTTCACTTCGGGAACGCCCTCGAGGTGCCCTAAATAGCGCGTGAGAACAAAGAGATAATCGCTCAGTCTATTTAAGTAGCTGATGGTGGCCGCTGTGGCTCCTTCAACCTCCACCGTGCGCCGCTCCGCCCGCCGGCACACCGTGCGGCACAGGTGGGCGTAGGCGATAGCCCGGCTTCCGGAAGGTAGAATGAAGTGGGTCATCCGCGGCAGGTGCCGGTCCATTTCGTCCATCCAGTTTTCAAGATCGGGTGTCGCCTGCTCGGGAACCGAATAGCTCTCCCCGCTGCGGTCGTCGGCCAGCGCGGCCCCCACCGCGAACAGATGTTGCTGCTGTAGCGCGAGTTGGTCTCGCACATCCTCGGCCAATTCGGGCAGGTGAGCTAGCAACAGGCCCAGGCAGGCATTGAGTTCGTCCACCGTTCCGTAGGCCTCCACCCGCGGATCGGCCTTGCTGACCCGGCGCCCGCTAAAGAGGCCGGTCTGCCCGCCGTCTCCCGTCTTGGTGTAGATTTTCATTCGTTTACGCGCTTTTCGAGTTGATTGAGGCGGCGGTAGAGATCCGGAAGTTGGGCGAAAAGAATACTGCTTTTGATGTAGTCTCGATAGCTGATGGCCGGGGAGCCCCCGAGCGCCCGATCAGTTTCTCTGACGTGGCGCGCGATTCCGGCCTGGGCTTGGATATTCGTACCGTCGGCTATGGTGAGGTGACCGGCAAAGCCGACCTGGCCGCCGATCCGGCAACGCGACCCGATCTTGGTGGAACCGGCCACACCTGCCTGAGCCGCGATCACGGTGTGCTCCCCGATCTCGACGTTGTGGCCGATCTGAATCAGGTTGTCCAGCTTCACCCCCCGGTGAATTACGGTGGAGCCCATGGTCGCCCGGTCAATGGTTGTGTTCGCGCCTACTTCCACCTCATTCTTCAGGACGACATTCCCGACCTGTGGTATCTTGCGGTAGTTGCCCTCCCCGTCGGGCAGGAAGCCGAAACCGTCCGCCCCTATGACGGCATTGGCGTGGAGTACGCAGTTGTCTCCGATCCGGCAGTCCCGCAGGACTCGGACGCCCGGGTAGATCAGGCAGTTCTTCCCGATCTCGACGTCCGGTCCGATGAATACCTGGTCCAGAATCACGGTGCCTTTACCAATCCGGGCTCCGGCGCTTACGATACTGAATTTTCCCACCCGCACGTCCGCTCCCAGCTCGGCGGCTTCGTCAACGGAAGCGTGCTGACTCACCTGACGAACGGTCTGGGAGGCCTCGTCGGGCTGGTACACCTGCAGGAGTGCGCTTACGGTTTCGTAGACGTTCTTGACGCGAAGCAGAGTGGGGGAGACGGTGCTCTTCGGGGTAAAGTCCTGGCTGACCAAAACGGCGGTAGCCGTCGTTTCATACAGGTGGTGCTCATAAGCCGGGTTGGCCAGGAAGGTGATGTCGCCCCGCTTCGCCTCTTCGATGCGGGCTGGTCCGGTGATGACCACATCCGGATCGCCGTCGACGGTGGCATTGATGAGTTTAGCCAGGGCGGCGGCGGAAATTCGCATGGAAGTAGGGTAAGGGCGGGTCAAAGGATGGTCGGGAAATCTTCAGTCGGATCATGGGCAGGGGAGAGCGATTCCAGTACCCCCTGGTGGAGTAACCGCATGCCGGCGAATTGTTGAAGTACCGACTGCCGGAAGTCTTCGTCGATCAAGGACTGCAGCTGGCCAAAGTGGCGGAGCAATTCCCCCTTCCGGAACCGATAGATTTGGGTGAGCCCGCCCTGCTCGAACTGGACGGGAAAGCGGCCGTCATTCTCGAAAACGGTGATCTTCATTCGGGTATCCGGCAAATGACCGACGACTCGCATAGGCGGTAGGCTTTCGGCAAAAGTAGGGGTTGGGTGGCGAACGCGTACTTTTGCCACATGCAACGGATCATGATTACCGGAGCCGGAGGACAACTGGGGCAAAAGCTCATCGGTGCGGCCAAACGCGCCCCCGAAGACTGGCGAATATTTGCTTACAACCGCTCCGGGCTGGATATCACCAAGCCCACCGACTTGCGGGTCGCCCTCCGTGAAGCACGCCCGGACGTCTGCTTCAACGCCGCGGCCTACACCGCCGTAGACCGGGCCGAGTCGGAGGCCGAACGCGCGCGGGCGGTAAACGTAGCCGGTGCCCAGCGGCTGGCCGCTGCCTGTTACGAGGAAGGGGTGGCTTTCGTTCACTTCAGTACGGACTACGTATACGCCGACGGCCCCCGTCGCCCGCTACGGGAGTCTGACCCCACCTTCGGAACCAGCGTGTATGCACGCACGAAACTGGAGGGGGAGAACGTGGTGCTGCGGCACCACCCGGACGCCTACGTCATCCGCACCAGCTGGATCTTCGCCGAGTACGGACATAACTTTGTCCGAACCATGTTGCGTTTGGGTCGCGAACGAAGCGAGCTCAGCATCGTGAACGACCAGATCGGCTCACCCACCTACGCCGCCGACCTGGCCGCCGCCGCCATCCGCCTGGTCGGCTCGGGAGCACCCGGCGGCATCTACAACTTCAGCAACAGCGGAGCGTGCTCCTGGTACGATTTTGCCGCCGACATTCATCGGCTCGGACGTATAAACTGCAGCCTGCGGTCCATCACTACCGAACAGTACCCCACTCCGGCCCGTCGACCCAGTTACAGTGTGCTTGATACCAGCAAGATTGCGCAGTACACCGGTACGCCCCGACCCTGGCAGGACGCCCTGGTCGAATGTATGGGCAAACTGACCCACTGAGCTAGTTCTCCAGCCAGGTCCCTTCCCGCTCACGTAAGGCCCGTAGGTGGCCGATCCGGACACCGGTCACCCCCTCTCCAATAGCCGCGAATGCATTGTCGAGTTTGGGGATCATGCCGCTGTGGATGGCCCCCGCCTTCCGTAGTTCGGTATACCGGTCTTGGCTAAGGGTAGCGATCACGGAATCGGGATCGTCGACTCTGCGAAGCACGCCGGCTTGCTCGAAGCAGTACTGCAATTCCACTTTGTGCCCCCGTTCGGCCAGCGCGCTACCGACCATCCGGGCGATGGTGTCGGCATTGGTGTTCAGTAGTTGGCCCCGGAGGTCGTGGGTGATGGCGCAGAGCACGGGGCGTAGGCCCTGCCGCAGCAGGTGGTCCAGAAAGGTGCCGTTCACTGCCTCCACGTCGCCCACGAAGCCGTAGTCGATCGCGCCCACCGGACGGCGAACGGCCCGGACCGTATTCCCATCGGCCCCGGAAAGCCCGATGGCGTTCGAGCCCCGCGACTGTAGCTGAGCGACGATCTCTTTGTTCAGCAGCCCGGCGTACACCATGGTGACTACCTCCAGGGTGGCGTGGTCCGTGACCCGACGGCCATCGACCAGCACGGGCTCCAGTCCCAATTTCCGCATTAGCTCACTGGCCCGCCGCCCGCCCCCGTGGACGAGTACGGCTGGCTCGACGAGGCCCGCGAAATAGTCCAGCGCCTCGTGCAGGGCGGCCGGGTTATTGATGACGTTGCCGCCAACTTTGAGTACAATCATCAGTAGACGGGCTCTACCGTGTAGCCGGCCGCCCGCAGTAGGGCGATCACCCCCCGTTCCCCACCCAGGTGACCGGCACCTACGGCGTAGACCGTGGGGGTAGTGGTGAGCCGCTCCGCGATCATGGGGGCCCAGTTTTCGTTGCGGCGCACGACCAGAAGCTCTTCGAAGTTGCCCTTACCAGCACTCTCGTCGGTGATCATCTGCGACATCTCGGCCACGGCCTTGCGGCGGTACATATCCACCATTTCCTGGTACTGACCGCCGCCACCCGTCATCTCGGCGTCCATATCGCCGACCACGGCCTCGTAGAGCATCTCGGCCTGCACGGTATAGGGGATGCTATCGAAGAGCCCAAGTTGGAATTCCATCGTCTCCAGCCCCCCGATCTCCTTACCGGCCGCCTCGGCGATCTCCGAAAGTTCGAATTCGTAGCTCTGCATCTTGCTGTCGCCGCCGGCCAGGGGGTTGCCGCCGGTCATATCCATACCGACCATACTGGACAGAAACATCGGCTTCATCCGCTGCAAAAAGAACATCGGCATCCCCGTTTTTTCAAAATAAGCGGCCACCGTATCGTAGCGTTCCGCCGTCATCAGGTCCTGCAGCGTCGTATCGCCACGCATGTTGATCTTTCCCATCAGGCCCATCATCGCCGAGGGGTCCTGCATCTCGCGGGGGTCGATCTCGAAGAGGACCTCCTCGCTGTCGTTGATGGAGCGCACCACCGAGGAAGGCATGAAATAGTCCTCCCGGGGAATGAGGTGGATAGTCCCGAACAGGTAGCTGGGCTCCGTGATGTCTACTCCGGAAATGCGCCAGAGCAAGCTCGTGTCTTTCGTGGTCGGCCCCTGGAATACCGCGGTGGGCGCGGACGCAGGTGCCATCTCGGTCTGAGAATTCCCGAGAACGGGGTAGAGCAGTCCGACGAGTAAGCCCAGAACGTAGCGGGAGGAGCGTAGAAAAGAGGTGAATAGCTTCATGCAGCTAAAAAGGACCAGGATGGCGAACTGGTTGCGTAGGGACCGTAGAATTGCAGCCTTGCCGACCGCTCACGCTCGGGGCGGAGCCCCTCGACCGGAGTATATTGGGTGCATGAAATTGGCGATCATCCTGAGTTCACTTCTGTTTACGATTCTCGCTTGCACCTGCGTCCGCGCCCCCCGAGCCGCACCGATCGAACGGCCGCCGAATATCCTGTTCGTACTCGTGGATGACCTGGGCTGGATGGACCTGGGCGTGCAGGGCAACCCCTGGTACCCCACCCCGAACATCGACCGGGTGGCCCGGGAAGGAATGCGGTTCACCGACTACTACGCCCCGAGTCCCGTCTGCAGCCCCAGCCGCGCCGCGATGATGAGCGGGCTGAACCCGGCCGTTACCGGCATCACCGATTTCATCCCCGGCCACTGGCGGCCCTACGAGGAACTGACCGTGCCGACTAACCGGACGCAGTACCTGCCCGCCGAGATCGTCACCTACGCCGAGGCCCTGAAGGGACGCGACTACGCGACGGCGTACTTCGGCAAGTGGCACCTGGGCTGGGCCGAGGAGCAAATGCCGCGGGCCCAGGGTTTCGATACGGCCCACGTGCGGGGAGGGTGGGGCCACTTCGTGCCGCCGGTACACTTCAACCCGGGCTACCCGGTCGATACGGGGCAGTACGAGCCTGACATCCTGACCGATATGACGATCGACTTCATCGAGGACCACCGGGACGAGCCCTTCCTGGCCGTGCTGAGCCACTTCGCCGTACACGTACCACTGGCCGCCCCGGAGGAAATGATCGAGGCCGCCGCCGCCCGGGAGCAGCCGGAGGATCGGGTGTACAACCCCACCTACGTGGCTATGGTAGAGAGCGTGGACCGCAACTTCGGCCGCCTGATCGATCGCCTAGATTCCTTAGGGCTGAAGGAGAATACCCTGGTCGTCTTCACCAGCGATAACGGCGGGCTGCGGCAGATCTTCGACAAACGGGACGAGGTAATTGCTACCACGAATGCGCCGCTGCGGGATGAAAAAGGCACCCTCTACGAAGGCGGTATCCGGGTACCGATGTTCCTGCGGCAGCCGGGGACGGTGGAGCCGGGGGTGACGAACAGGCCGGCTACGGGGATGGACCTCTACCCGACCTTCCTGGACGTGGCGGGCATACCATTTGCTGACTGGCCGACCACTCTGGCCGGTATAAGTCTGATGCCAGCCATTCGTACGGGGCGGAGCTCGCGCGAGCGGTCATTGTACTTCCACTATCCGCATTACCATCACAGCCGGCCGGCGGCGGCGGTGCGGCGTGGCGATCACAAGCTGATTTACTTTTTCGACCGGGACGAGACGGAGCTGTATGACCTGGCCGAGGACATCGGGGAAACTACCGACCTAAGCACCCGGCAACCGGACCTGGCCGCTAACTTACTTGCTGACCTCAAGTCGTATCTGAAACGCGTGGATGCCCCTCTGCCCGTCGCCAACCCCGACTTCGACGTGGCCCGCCGCGCCGAATGGGGACCGCGACCGAAGGACTAGGGGGGCGTACCTTTGCCGCAATGAAAGACATCTTCGATCTGCTGGGGCGTATTCTGCTGTCCTTCATCTTTTTTTTCGAGGCCTACGACTACTTCGCCTTCGAGCAGCTGAACCGCCAGGCCATGACGATCTACGGCCTGACCTGGAACCAGGATTTTTTCTTATACGGGGCCATTCTGCTGCTGGTACTGGGCGGGGCTATGGTCCTGCTGGGCTACCGGATGCGGCTGGGGGCCATGCTGATCCTCATTTACTGGATTCCGCTGACCTTCATCGTCCACGACTTCTGGACGGAGGCAGGGGGTACCGAAGATTACCGGTTGCAGAGCCTGTTCTTCATGAAGAATCTGGCGATCATGGGGGGGCTGCTGCTGGCGGCTACGCACGTGAGTGGGCGGTGGCGGCTGCGGCGGGTGTTTGCTACTACGCGGGTGTAGCCCTCACCCCCGGCCCCTCTCCAGGGGAGAGGGGAGGCATGATCATATATGTATGTAGTGATTAAAGAAAGATCCCGTCGCTACGTACATGCGGTAGCGTCTCCCCTCTCCTTCGGAGAGGGGCCGGGGGTGAGGGAAGCCACGAACATCGCCATCATCTGCTTGAACACGGGGTCATCGAAGTCCTCGGCGATCACGTCCACCATGGCGTCGATGTCACCCTCCACGGCGGTGAGTAAATCGCGGCGTAGGTATTCTTTGGTGCGGCGGAAGACCGGGGCGTGTACCTGCATCAACCGCTCGCAATGGGCTATCGCCTCCTCAATAACCGAGTCGACGGGTACGGATTTATCCACCAGACCGATCTCCAGGGCCTCGTCGCTGGTGTACATCCGGGCCTGCTGCACGTCGGTCCAGGCGGCGGGCAGTCCGCGGTAGGCGGCGTAGATATCGGCCATCATTTTCGGGATCTGCAGACTCATGTTGAACTCATTCATGCCGACGGTATGCTTTGGGCCCTGGCCCATTACCCGATAGTCGGCCGTGAGCGCGATGATGGTCCCGCCGGCCGGGGCGAAGCCGGTGACCGCCGCGACCAGTGGTTTAGGGAAGCGGACCAGCGTACGCAGGGCGGTCAGGTAGGCGTGGAAGAAAGCGCGCAGCCCGTCGACATCGGATGTCGCCAGCATTTTGACGTTCAGCCCGGCGCAGAAGCAATTCGGTTTACCGGCGAGCACGACCCCGCGTATCGCATCATCGGCCGCCAGCGCGGTGAAGGCCCGGTGGAGGTCGCGCGACAGCTCGGTATCGATGGCGTTTACTTTTCCGTTATCGAGGGTGATGGTGGCCAGGCCGTCCTGAGCGGATACGGTAAGGGTGGTGTAATCAGGCATGGAACTAAAGTTAGAATGGGAAAAGTGCGGGAAGGTAGCTATAACCACCCAAGACCCACCCAACCCGCCACCCCCCGCCGGCGTATTATTGTCCCAGCAAGTAATGCTCTTCTAACCATGCCCATCTACCACCACCTCGGCCAGCTGCCCCCCAAGCGCCATACCCAGTTCCGCCAGCCCGACGGCAGCCTCTACCACGAGCAGCTGTTCGGTACGGTCGGCTTCGATGGCATGGCCAGTCTACTCTACCACGCCAACCCACCGACCCAGGTGAAGGAGATCGTCGGCAAGACCGACCTGACACCCAGGATCGCCGAGGCCAAGACGATCACCGCCCGCAAATTGCTGGGCTTCGATGTCCCGCCCCAGGATGACTTTCTCCACGCCCGCACCCCCCTGCTGGTCAACGCCACCACCACCCTCGGCGTGGCCGCCCCCCGCCAGTCGCTGACCGACTATTTCTACAAAAATGCCGACGCCGATGAGCTCCTCTTCATCCACCGGGGCAGCGGCACCCTGCGCACTCTGCTTGGGAATATCGACTTCGAATACGGTGACTACCTGCTCATTCCCCGGGGCATGATCTACCAGATTGACTTTGAGGGAGCGGATAACCGCATTCTTTACGTCGAGTCCACCGACCCGATCTATACCCCGAAGCGTTACCGCAACCATTTTGGGCAACTGCTTGAGCACGCGCCCTTTACCGAGCGCGACTACAAGCTGCCGCAGAATTTGGAGACGCACACCGAGTCCGGCGACTTCACCATCAAGATCAAAAAGCAGGGGATGCTGCACGAGCTGATCTACGCCCACCACCCCTTCGACGTGGTGGGTTGGGACGGCTACAATTTCCCCTACGGCTTCAGCATCCACAACTTCGAGCCCATCACCGGCCGGGTCCACCAGCCGCCGCCCGTTCACCAGACTTTCGAAACCAAATCTTTCGTGGTCTGCTCCTTCGTGCCGCGGATGTATGACTACCACCCCCAGGCCATCCCGGCGCCCTACAATCACTCTAACATCGACTCGGACGAGGTGCTCTACTATGTCGACGGCGACTTCATGAGCCGTACGGGCATCGGTCCGGGTTACCTTACGCTGCATCCCGGTGGCATTCCCCACGGCCCCCACCCGGGCACCTACGCGGGCAGCATCGGCAAGAAGAGCACGGAGGAACTGGCCGTCATGGTCGACACCTTCCGCCCCCTGCAGGTCACCGAGGCGGCCGCGGCCATCGACGACGGCACCTACTACCAAAGCTGGTACGCGCATGAGTAGGCTTCCGCCCATTCCCCCGAACTCGGACTTCACCCTCGCCAACCTTCCCTTCGGCATCTTTTCTACCCCCGGCACGGCCCCGCGGGCGGGTATCGCGGTGGGGGAGCACATTCTTGACCTGGCGGCCCTCGCGGAAACGGGATGCTTCGACTTCGATACGAGCGTTCTATACCAACCGACGCTGAACGCCTTCATTACTCTGGGCAAAAGCGTAACCAGTAAGGCGCGGACGCAGGTGCAATCCTGGCTGGAAAAGGAAGAAGACAGTCTACTCAAAGCCAGCCACTTCGTCCCCCGATCCGCAGCGACCATGCATCTCCCGGTAGCGATTGGAGACTACACCGACTTCTACTCCAGCATCGAGCACGCCACCAATGTGGGTAAGTTGTTCCGCGACCCCGAGAACGCTTTGCTCCCCAACTGGCGTCACTTGCCGGTCGGCTACCACGGTCGCGCTTCCTCCATCGTGGTGAGCGGAACGGATATCCGGCGGCCCAGCGGACAAATCCTTCCCCCCGGCTCTCAAACCCCCGTCTTCCAGCCCAGCGAGCGCCTCGATTTCGAACTGGAAATGGCCTTCGTAATTGGCAAGGACAGCAAGCTCGGCCGGCCGGTTGCGGTAGACGAAGCGGAAGACTACATTTTCGGTCTGCTACTCTTCAACGACTGGTCGGCCCGGGATATTCAAAAGTGGGAATACGTCCCCCTCGGCCCCTTCCTGGGCAAGAGCTTCGCCAGCTCGGTTTCCCCCTGGATCGTGCCCCTGGAGGCGTTGGAACCTTTTCGGGTATCCGGTCCGCCCCAGCGGCCGGAACCCCTCGATTATCTTCGCACCCGCGACCGCGCCCACTACGACGTTCAGCTCGGCGTCCGCCTCAACGACCGCGTGATTTCCCGATCCAATACCCGCCACCTGTACTGGTCCATGGCCCAGCAACTCGCCCACCACACCAGCAACGGCTGCAACGTCCGCGTCGGTGATCTGATGGCCTCCGGCACCATTTCCGGCCCCGACGAACTCGGCTACGGCTCCCTCCTCGAACTCACCCAAAACGGCCAAACCGGCGACTTCCTCCAGGATGGCGACATCGTGACCCTTACCGCCCACGCCGGCGAGGGGGCGAATCGGGTGGGTTTTGGGGAAGTGACGGGTAGAATAATACCCTGCCAAGCGCCTCAAGATGCTAAGCACGCTTAAAGGTCCAGTCCACCTCCAGACTTCCGACTTCCGACTTCCGACTTCCGACTCCCCACTCCCGCTCCCACTCCCATGACCATTGACCCCGCCACCCTATCCCCCCAGGATCTCTACACCTACCTCAGCACCGCCGTGGCTCCCCGCCCGATCGCTTTGGCGAGTACGATCAGCGCCGACGGCCGGGTCAATCTGAGCCCCTTCAGCTACTTCAACGTCTTCAGTACCACGCCGCCGATGCTGGTCTTTTCCCCCATCCTGCGGGGCCGGGACGGCAGCGCTAAAGACACCCTCAATAACCTACGGGAGGTGGGCGAAGTGACCGTCAACATCGTGGACTACGCCATGGTCGAGCAGGTTAGCCTGGCCAGCACCGGCTACGCCCCGGAGGTGAACGAGTTTGTGAAATCCGGCCTGACGGAGATCGCCAGCGAAGCAATCCGGCCTCCGCGGGTGGGGGAGTCGCCCGTCAGCTTCGAGTGCGTGGTCGACGACATCATCGCACTGGGCGAGGGTGGGGGAGCGGGCAACCTCGTTTTGGCCCGGGTCGTCCGGATGCACCTGGCCGACCGCTGCCTGGACGGCGACAATAAGCTGGTCACCGAAAAGCTCGACCTGGTGGCCCGCCTCGGCGGCAGCTACTACGCCCGTATGATCCCGGAGGCCCTCTTTGAAATCCCCAAGCCCCTGCGCGACTGCGGCATCGGGGTCGACCGCCTGCCCCCCCACGTGCGCGATAGCAGCGTACTGACCGGCAACGACCTGGGCCGCCTCGGCAATCTGGCGGAACTGCCCGGGGAAAGGCGGCAACAGGCCGTGGCCGCCCGTCCGGAGGCGAGGGAGGCGCTAGAGCAGGGTTTGGCGGCTACCCATGAATTGGCGCAATCCTACCTGCGTGATGGCAGGACGGAGGATGCGCTTGCTCTCTTGATTTGTTTGAACCCTTCTTAATTTTTGCCCACAGAGTGCTCCCTGCGGGAGCCGCACAGAGGGGGGCACAGAGTGGGCACAGAGGGACGTGCGGAGCCTCCGTGGAACTCTGTGCCCCCCTCCGCGCTCGCCCAACGGGCGCTCTGTGGGCTTACTTACCTTTACCCCAACTATGCACCTCACACGCTCCGATTTTCCCACCCTCCACCGCTACCCCGTCCACTGGGGCGACATGGACAGCGCCAACCACGTCAACAACCTCGTGTACATGAAGTGGGCCGAGACGGCTCGCGTACTCTACTTCGAACGGATCGGCGTCAATACGGCCTTCGCACCCGGCGGAACCGGGGCCATCCTCGCCTGGCAGGACTGCAAATACACCTACCCGATGACCTACCCCGATACGGCCCTGGTGGGCGTCCGCACGTTGGAAGTACGGGAGGACCGCTTCGTACTGCAGACCGGTATTTTCTCCGCACGCCACGACCGGCTGGCCGCCATCACCCACCAGACCATAGTGCCCTACGACTACGGTAAACTGCGCAAAGCAGCCCTGCCCCCGGAGTGGATCGCGGCCATCGAGCGGGTCGGGTGATGGGGCGCGTCTGGGCGGGTATCCTCCTCATATTTTTTCTGGGTAATTGCGAACAAGGAGCTGAAAATGAGGCGGCTACTTACCTCTTCGTCGAAGAGTACAGTTCCCGCCATGATCTGTTCTTCGGCGACGTGCTGCGGGTTGCGGGCGGCGGCGCGCAGGTGCAAAGTCTGAAGGAAGCGACCATCGGACCGCCCCGTAGCATTCCCACCGCGGATGTGGAAGGCCTTCTGCGCAGCGATTCAGTGGTTCGACTACTTCCCGTAAAGGCGGTCCTACGCCCGGAAGACATCACACGTTCTCCCTTCGGTTACCATTTGGGGGCGTACGATTTCTGGGCCAGCTTCGAGGCCTACTTTACCGGCTTTCCGGAGTATGTCCGCCCCGGTTCGCGCGACTTCGTCAACCGAATGGAAAACTGGGACAGTCTGACGCCCGGACTGGCGTATACCGAGTATGTATTCCTGGAGGACCTGCCCCAATCAGTGATCCTGATCGCCGAGCGGCAAGGCAGTGACTACCTCGATAACTGGGGAGTGGTCGTCGATACGGTGACTGCGGAAGGCTTTGGGGGAACGGTTGTGGGTCGGCCGGATGAGATCGAGGGGGCCCGGGGGGAGCGCATTTTCTTCCGGCGGCAAGCTTCCCCGCTGGCCGGTTACAATGCCGATTCCTTTACCCAAGAAGTCAACACGGGTTTTTCCCGCAGCTCGCTCCTCTTTCCGCCGCGGGACCTCGACGATATTTCCCTCACACAGGGAAGTAAGCGACTACCTCGGCGAGCGACCATCGATCGGGGAGACCTGGGCAACATCAGTGCCAGCTTCCTGGACGGTAGTCGGTTCATGCTGCTTTCCGATGATCACCTGATCCTGGAGGGGAACTACGCCCTCGATCTCGATAAGGGCTTACTCTCCGTTGAAGATAAGGCGGGGCTGGTCTACCGTTTATTTCTAAAGGAGACGGGGGGCATCGCTATAACCCTGCCCGTCTGGGTACTCCAATTGGAAGGTAGCCGACTTGCCGGCACCGATAACTACCTGCGCGTGGAAGTGGTGCCGTAGTACCCTATCTTCGCCCGCTACCCAAGGGACTACATGCTGGACTTTGATGTTTTAAACTACGACCCGGACACGCCGGGCTTCTACGTTGTGCTACTGGCCACGCTGTTTGCTTTCGTGCTTTCCTCCCTGATCGCGATCACCTACCAGCTCACCACCAAGAGCATTTACCGCCGCGCCCACTACCTCCAGGCGCTGGTACTGATCGGGATGGTGGCGGCTATGATCATGCAGGCGATCGGGGACAGCGTGGCGCGGGGACTCGGCATTCTGGGCGCGCTAAGTATTATCCGCTTCCGGACCGTGCTGGATGATCCCCGCAACATCACCTTCATGTTCGCTTCCCTGGGGGTGGGCATCGCGGCGGGGGTGCTAAGCTTTACGATTGCCCTGACGAGCACCCTGATCTTCTGCCTGGCCGCGGTGATGCTGCGCCTCAGCCCCCTGAGTGACAATAACGAATTGATCGGGGAAATCCGCCTGCGCGTACCGAAGGAAGACGAACAACGGGGCCGGGTGGAGGAACGGCTGGACCGCTACTGCCAGGACTACGAACTGGAGCAACTGCGCTATCTCAACCCCAAGCGCCAGAAGAACTATACCGAGGAGGGCCTGCCCGTGGTGGAAGAAATCAGCCGCGATGATATTCAGGAGTTCACCTACCTCGTCCGGCTCAGGCGCTCGGCCAGCATTACCGC
The DNA here is from genome assembly GCA_964554545.1 of uncultured Lewinella sp. Lineage (GTDB taxonomy): Bacteria > Bacteroidota > Bacteroidia > Chitinophagales > Saprospiraceae > Neolewinella. Next base: position 9,443 of record CAZKPE010000013.1, on the reverse strand, counting down.
CCTCACCTCCGATCTGGAAAGCATGGCCGGCCTGGAGGACCTGCGCCTCAATTTCCAGCAACGCACCACCAAACTCTGACCGGTCATGAAGTTGCTCAACCCCTTCTACCTCTCGGTACTGGTCGGCGCCGGATTGCTGTTCTGGCTGCTACGTACCCCACCCGGCGACGAGCTGGCGATCTACGGCTTCGCGGAAAGTAGCGAGACCGAAATCAACTACAATTTCCCCGTGGCCGTACAGGAAATCCTCGTGCGCCCCGGCCAACCGGTGGATAGCGGGACCGTCCTGCTGCGCCTCATCCGCCGTACCCCGAAGACCAGTCTGGCCGATGAGGGCTACCGCATCGACGAGCTACGGGCCGAGGAAACCGCCTGGCGGGAAGAGCGGGTACGCAAATTGGACATCCTGGATACCGAATACGCCGGCCGCCGGCAGGAACTGGACGAAAAGATCGCCACCCTCACCGACGACCTGAATTTTCGCAGCTCCCTCCCCGACCTAACGACCGTGGAGGTGCCCGAGAGCAACTACCGCCCCCTGGATGCCCGGCTGGCCGGCCTGCGGGCCGACCTGAAGCGGTTGGAGGAGCGCTACCGCGCCGACCGCGAACTGCTCACCTCGGAACTGGCCCTGGGAAGTACCCCCTACCGGGAGCGCATCCGCCGCCTGGAAGCGGAGGCCGACTTCAACGCCGCCCGTAAGGAACAGGCCGTCGAGCTCACCGCTCCGGCCGCCGGGTTGATCGGTTCCATCAACTGCCGGGAGGGGGAATTCAAGGGGGCCTACGCCAACCTCATCACCTTCTACGAGCCTCACTCTGACCTTATCAAGGGCTACCTGCACGAGGGGCTGGACGTAAGCGTCCGCACCGGTGATCGCTTCGAGGCGGTGGGTCTGAACGACGAGACGGTGCGCTATCCGGGGGTGGTAATCGGCCTGGGCAGTCGGATCGTGGAAATACCGGAACGGCTGCGTAAGTTCGCTACGGTGAAAAGCTACGGGCGGGAGGTTACGATCAGTATCCCCCCGGATAACGTTTTTCTGCAAAAGGAAAAAGTCGGGCTGCATTATCTGGGTGAAGGAGGCAGTCAGTGAGGCGGATAGCGGAATGCCTGATCGTTTTGTTGGCGATGCCGCTTTGTGGGCAGGCGCCTCTCACGGTCCGTGACCTGTTCGACGGGCTGCCGGCCAACCCGCGTCCCACCGCATTCACCCGGCCCATTCGCACCCCCCTCATCGGTTCCTACGACCTGCGCACCGAGAGTGAGGACTTCGACCCGACGCGGCAGGAGTATACCCTGCGGCTGAATATGGTGAGCTTGCGGCGGGCCCGGGCCCAGCGGCGCTACGCCGAACTACTGAGTGCCCCGGTGATCGACCCCCTGGCCGGAGACTACTGCGAGATCGTCGAACGCCGCTACCGCGACTGGCCCGATCTTTACCTGACGGTCCGGCGGCAACGCATCCTGGATACGCTGAACAAGGTTCTCGACGACCGCAGTCGGGTCGCCAGTAGCTACGCCGCCGTGGGGCTGCTGCGGGCCAGGGAGCAGGTTCGCATCCGAACCGACCTGACCGACTTCATGCTACAGGCCGATGAACTAGGTCAGATAGAAAGCGTCCTCCGGGATCGGTACAACCTTGGTGAGCGCTCACTCGATCTGAACGCCACCATCTCCGCCGGGGAGATGAGCACCCGCCTACTTACCGCCGGCGACCCCGAACAACTGGCCCGCGTGCGGAGAGACTATCGCCTGGCACTTATCGACCGGGAAATGGAACTGGAGCGGGCCGAAGGCAAGCAGTTGCTGGACTTCCTGCAGTTCCGCTACCGTAGCGACGTGCGCGATGAGGTTTTCGAAAAATTCAGTATCGGGCTGGCCGTGCGCATCCAGGACAGTGCGGACCGCCGCCTGAAACTTAGGGAACTGGAGGTGCGCCGTCAGGAAATCGAGCGGGAGGGGGCACTGTCCGACCGGCTGGATAGCTGGCGGGAGGGGGAGGAGGCCGGGGAGCTTCGCCGGAGCCTTGCCCGTTACCAACTCCAACAGCAGCTCTACCGCGAGGAGGCTGCCGATCTGAACCGACTGGCGACCGCCCTGACCCGGGAACAAGCCGCGGACCCGGAAATCCTGCTGGACCTGCGCGAACGCGGCCTGCGCAACCAGTTGCGGCTATTGTCCACCCTGGAAGAGGTATACGATAATTACCTCGACTGGCTGGGTGCGCGCAACGAAATCTGCGGGGCAACCGACGGTGGGCTTCTCCTGAAGCGTACTCGTTAAACCCGGCACCTGCGCGCCGCCGCCCTAAAACGGCAAGCGGTAGCCCACCGAAAAGAGCAGAATGTCACCGGGGCGCTCGGCGGGGGGATTGGGAAAGTACTCGTAGGCCACCGCGGCACGGAAATTTCGTCGGGTCAGGCTCAGTCCACCGTACAGCAGGGCGTAATTGTTATTAAAGAAGCTATTGAAATTGGAATTGAAAGCCGCGTAGGTGCTCAGCCCACCGGCCACCCGCAGCCGGAACCGCTCGTTGAGGACCGGGGCATAGCCCAGGGAAAAGCGCCCGCGGATCATCGACTGAGAGATGCGGCCCTGGTCCGGGTACACAAAGGTATGATACACCATATCGGCATTGGCGGCCACGCTAACCCGGCGAAAGCGCTCCAGCATGACCACCTCCACGTGGTAGCCGACCTGCATACTGAACTGTTCGGTCGAAAACTCCCGCTCGAGCATATTCAGGTAGCCAGTCTGGACGTAATGATCGAAGCGGACCCCGCCCCGCAGGCGGTCTCGATCGATACGTTGGGAAATCGCGGGGTGGCAGTCCTGGTAGGTCTGGATGACACGGAGGATGCCGGCATCAGTGAAGTCGGCCCGCCGGGCCCGCTCGACGGCGGCGGGGCAGTCGCGGACCATGAAGCGGAGCTTGTTGCGGAAGCGGCTGGGATTGGCGTGCAGTTCCTCGTAGACTTCGATGACGGTCAGTTGGAGGATGACCTCATCCTCCCCGCGCCGCAGCACGTAGAGGTAGGGCTTGGTATCTGCGGCCTGGTTGATATAGTCGCGTACCCGGAGGGGAACGCGGAGCAACTCGAACTCCCCGCTGGCCAGGACCTCGCCGAAGCGGAACTGGCTCGTCTCCAATCCGCCCCGCGAGTGATCGGGTAGTTCGACGGCCACTGAGCGCAGTTCCTGGTCGGTGGCCCCGAGGCGAATAAGCTGCACGTCCTCCGGAAAAATGGCGCGATAGGTCGTCTCCCCCGATTCCCGGAAGGTGATGGGCCGCGATGGGTCACGCTGTTTACTTCCCCGGACGTGTCCCTTGCGGACGCTGCCGTCCCAGGCGACCACGCGATCGGAGGGCGGGGTGGGGGACTGGCCCCGGAGGAGGGGTCCGACCAGCAGGAGGCAGAGGAAAAGCGCGAGGCGGTGGGGCATAGGTGAGGCGACTGGAAACGGAAGCCCTAATATAGCACCCATGAAGCCCCCCTCCTACGTCCGCTGGCTACTGCTCGCTTTCCTTTTCTGCGATACGGCCTACTCCGCCTGGCAGTACTACCACCAGCCCCTGGATGGCGACATGGCCTGGAACGCGCTGCCGGCCCCGGACGTGGCGCCTACCCTGGCCGACCCACTGGGGGTTGCCACCTGGTGGGGGGGGCGGATCTACGCTAATCCGAATCGCTTCTTCGGGCAGGTGGGCTACCGCGCCTATCTTCTTGGTATGCCGCGGGGCTTGCGGTCCGGTTTCGATGCCGTCGCGAGCGTATATCTCGCGGCGGCCCTGTTAAAATGGGTGACCCATGTCGGCCTGCTGCTATTGATTATGCGCCTGGTTACGGGTAGCTGGCGCTTCTGGCACGGGCGCCCCGTGCTAGCCCTGGCGCTGCTGGCACCGTTCTTCCAGGCCGGTGGCTACCGTAGCCAGATGGGCATTATCGACCCCAGTACTACCTACACCTTTTTCTATGCGCTGCCGGCCCTGCTACTGCTGATCTATCTGATACCTTACGCGGATCTACTGACGGGGCGGAGCAGCGGCACACCTACCCGGTGGACGCAGCTCGGCCTGATGGTGCTGACACCGGTGATCTGCCTGAGCGGCCCGCTGAATCCGGGAATCATACTGGTGCTCACCGTGGTGGCCGTAGCGATGGGAGCCAAACCCCAGCTGCCGCCCCGCTTGCGGGTATTTTGGATCGGCTTGCTCCTGATGGCGGCTTACTCCCTCTTCGTGGGGACCTACAACAGTCTGACGGTGGACAATCCACTGCCGATCGTCGAACGCTATCTTCGTTTGCCGCGGGGGGTGCTGGGGATACTGACCGAGAAGGTCGGACCGATCATGATACTCGTCATGTTAGGAGTTAATTACGTGCTGCTGCGGCGGCTTCAAGTGGCCTACAGGTGGACGCGAACGTACCGCTGGTTCCTGGGGTTTGCACTGCTGTATACCCTGCTACTGCCCCTGGGCGGCTACCGGGAATATCGACCGCTGATCGTACGCTACGATACCTGGCTGCCGGTTACGCTGGGGGCGATTGCGCTCTACGCCGCGGGTGCGGCCAGTCTGGTACAGCGGGGCTACGGGAGCGGGTGGTACGGCGCACTGTTGGTCGCTACGGGTTTGGTTTTTACACTGGCCGATAAGCCCGACGCCAGCGCCATGAAATGTGAGCGCGACATCCTTCATCGGATCGACCGAACGCAGCACACGGAGGTTTTGAAAACCCCTCCCTGTTCCGTGCTGGACTGGCAGGTCATTTCCTCGGACTACGAGCGGGAACGGAAGCTTGCCCTGTTACGGAAATGGGATATCGTGCGAGGCCGCTAGCGCTGCGCCACCGCGACGGCGATCTTGCTATCCGCCGTCCCGTAGTAGACGAACCACCGCCCCTTGAACAGCACCAGCCCCTCCGTGAAGGTGACATTATTGACCTGTCCGTCGAGCTCGTAGGGGCGGTCGGGCTGAAGGTAGGGCCGCTCCAACCGGTCGATCAGGCGGGTGGGGTCGTCAGCGGCGAAGAGGGCCTGGCTACCGGCCCAGGTCATGGTGACGGGTTCGTCTTCCGGTCCGTTGAAGATACCGTTGTAGCAGGCTACGATGCCCCCGGGGGTCCAGACGGCCGCCGGTCCGGCCTCTACCCCTTGGTTATCAGTGTAAGGGTGGTCCTCGCGGGTACGGAGCACGACGGAATCCTGCCCACTTACCGCCCGAAGCCGCTCCCAGGTATAGAGGTTTTCGGAGGTAGCCATCCGTAGTTTACTCACTCCCCAGTACATCCAGTACTTCCCGTCGATCTGCTTGGCGATCAGCCGCCCGTCCTTTACTTCAGTCAGGATCATCCCGGCTTTTTCGTCCCAGCCGCCTACCTTGTCTCCGATCCCGTCGATGACGCCGTGCTTGGTCCAGTGCAGCAGGTCGTCGGAGCTGGCGATGCTCAGGTTGACCCCCTCGCCGTTGTAGGCCGTGTAGGTCATATAATAGCGACCGTCGGGACCCTCGACGATACGTGGGTCTTCTACGCCGCCCTCCCATTCGATGGGCTTGTAGGGGTCGTTATCCGGGTACAGCACGGGGGTGCCGTGTCGCTCGAAGTGGATACCGTCTTCACTCACGGCAAGTCCGATACGGGAAGTGCCCAGGTGCTTGCCCACGAAGTCTTCTGCCCGGTACAGTAGGTAGACCTTACCGTTCCGGACCACCGCGCAGGGGTTGAACACATCCTTTCCCTCCCAGCGGACAATATCCTCCCGGATGGGACAGTAAAAGCGGCTGCTGGTGTCGGGCAGGAGGATGGGATTGGCGGCATCTTCCTTTTCAAAAGGGCCGATCGCCCAGCCGGGGAGGTCCTGGGCATAGGGTAGGGCAGCGAAGCCCAGAGTAAGGAGCAGGAAGAATATTCGCATGATCGCGGTAGGCTTTTGGGCGGCGGGGCGCGGGTGCAATGAGGACGGGGAAGTATATTCGGCGGATGGGTAAGATATGGTGGATTGTGTGGCTGGTTCTCTTGGCCTCGGCCGGGCTCGTCGGTCAGCGGAAAGGAGCCCACTACGATGAGCGCCGGGTGCCGGACTACGAACTCCCGAATCCCTTACGGTCGCAGGCGGGAGAAGCGGTTTCGGCGACGGAGTGGCCCGCCCGGCGGCAGGAATTGGTGCGCCTCTTCGAGCAAACGATGTACGGCCGGGTACCGGGAGAGCTGGACAGTATGCAGGTGGAAATGATAGAGGAAGGAATGGCCCTGAACGGTCGGGCCCGGCGGCGGCAGTACCGCTTGCACTTCTTTTCCGGGGATCGGCGGCACGCCGCGGATCTGCTGCTGTACCTGCCCGCCGGGGCCGAGTCCGCCGTTCCCGTCGTAGTGGGCATGAACTTCTTCGGCAACCACACCATACTGGACGACCCGGCCATTCGCCTACCCACGAGCTGGCTACCCAATCGGGAAGCTTTCCACATCACGGACAACCGGGCTACCGAGGCCTCCCGGGGTGTACGCGCCTACCGCTGGCCGGTGGAATACATCCTCGATCGCGGCTACGGCCTGGCTGCTATCTACGCCGGCGACTTTGACCCCGACCGGCCGGACCACTGGCAGGATGGCGTTCACCCGCTGTTCTATAAGGAGGGGCAGCAGCGACCAGCCGGGGGGGAGTGGGCCACCCTCGCCGCCTGGGCCTGGGGCTACTGGCGGGTGGTGGACCGGCTGGTGGACGATCCGGCCATCGATGCGGAGCGCATTATCCTGATGGGCCATTCCCGGCTGGGCAAGGCGGCCCTCTGGGCCGGAGCGAACGACGAGCGCGTTGCCCTGACCATCTCGAACGACTCCGGGGCCGGCGGGGCTGCCCTGAGCCGCCGCGGCTACGGGGAGACCGTTAAAATCATCACCGAGAGCTTTCCCCACTGGTTCGTTCCCCGCTTCGCAGATTACGCCGGCCGGGAGGCGGAACTGCCCATCGACCAGCACCAGCTACTGGCCCTGGTGGCCCCCCGCCTGCTCTACGTCGCCAGCGCCCACGACGACGGCTGGGCCGACCCCCGGGGCGAATACCTGTCCGCTTACCACGCCGGTCGCGTATACGAGTTCCTCGGTCAGCGGGCCCTCTTCAGCCCGGAGCCGCCCCCCACGGACGTGCCCCTACACGATGCGGCCACGGGCTACCATCGCCGCAGTGGTGGCCACGACGTGACGGATTACGACTGGCGGCAGTTTCTGGACTACGCCGACCGGCACTTAGTCCGCGATTAGCTGGGAGAAATATCGTACGCCCGAACGCGTTGCCGACTGGAACCCAGGCCATCGATACCCAGCTCCACGACGTCGCCCGGTTTCAGGTAGCGGGGCGGGTCCATCCCCAGACCGACGCCGGAGGGGGTGCCCGTACTGATTAGATCGCCAGGTAGCAAGGTCATGAACTGGCTGATGTAGCTGACCACCTCGTCCACCGGGAAGATAAAATCGTTGGTGCGGCTGTCCTGTACCTTTTCGTCATTGACCTTTAGCCAGAGCCGGAGATCATTCGGGTTCGGAATTTCCTCCCGGGTGGCAATGAAGGGGCCGAAGGGGGCGAAGGTGTCGCAGCCCTTCCCCTTCGTCCACTGTCCGCCCCGCTCGATCTGGAAGGCGCGTTCGCTCACGTCGTTGTGTAGGACGTAGCCGGCCACGTGCTCCATCGCGTTCTCCCGGTCCACGTAGCTGGCTCGTTTGCCGATCACGATAGCCAGTTCGACTTCCCAATCAGTTTTCTCGCTGCCGCGGGGGAGGACGATATCATCGTTCGGGCCACAGATTGCCGAGGTGGCTTTCATAAATAGTACCGGTTCGGTGGGGGGCTTGGCCCCGGATTCGGCGGCGTGGGCGGCATAGTTCAATCCGACGCAGATCAGCTTGGAGGGACGGGCGCAGGGGGCCAGCAGCGGTGTGCCGGAGGGGACGACCGGGCAGTCATGTTGGTGGTCGGTCAGCCAGTCGGCCAGCCGTTCGGGGCCGTTGGTACCGAAGAAGTTCTCGTCGTAGTCCTCTCCGAAGGCGGTGGTGTTCAGGCGGGTGCCGTCTTCGAGTTGGATGCCGGTTTGTACGGTGCCTGCGCTGGCTGCGGGGAAGCGGATGAGTTTCATAAATTGGGTATTGTCAAAATGTCAGACCTCCGAGGTCTGACAATATGGCGAGTTTGGTTCAGATGCAGGCACTTATGTACAAACAAGTGGCAATGAGTTAGTTAAGCCTATGCCGGTTGAGTAGAGATGTAGTGACGATAGTCTGCCAAAATTTCAGACCTCGGAGGTCTGACAAATCGTCAGTGTTACCCATTCAACTTAATAAATCCCCCATCAATCGGAAAGTCCGTCCCCGTCACGAAGCTCGCCTCGTCCGAACAAAGGTAGACCGCCAAATTTGCTATCTCCTCCGGCCGCCCCATCCGCCCGATGGGCTGCGTCCGCGAAAGGGTGGCGAACATCTCCTCCTCCTGGCCGGGATAGTTTTTGGTTAGGTAGTCATCCACGAAGGGGGTGTGCACCCGCGCCGGGGAGATGCTGTTGCAGCGGATGCCGTCCGCCAGGTAGTCCTTGGCGATGCTGTAGGTCATCGTCAGTACCGCCCCCTTGCTCATGGAGTAGGCGAAGCGGTCGGCGATGGCCACGCTACTGGCGATACTGGCCAGGTTGATGATGGCGCCGCCACCCCCCGCCCGCATGTGGGGCACGCAGGCCAGGGCGCAGTTGTAGACTCCCTTGATGTTGACCGCGTAGAGCCGGTCCAAATCCGCCTCCGTGGTCTGCTCCAAATTGCCGACGAAGCCGATGCCGGCGTTGTTGACCAGTATATCGATCGGACCAGCCTCCGCAATGCGGTCAATGGTCTCCTTAACCTCCCCTTGTACGGTCACGTCGCAGCGGTGAACGTTCGCCGGCTCCCCCTTCAGATCGAGAATATGGACGGTAGCCCCCTGCTCCCGCAGCGCTGAGGTGATGGCCCGGCCGATGCCGCTGCTGCCCCCGGTGACGATGGCGATTTTATCCTGTAAAGAAAAGCGCATGCAATCTGTTTATCGTGTGGTCGGCGTATGGGCCATCAATGCTTCGATCACGGCCGCAACCTGCTCGGGGGATTGGGCCAACGATAGGTACCGCAGCCGCTCACCCGTAACGAGGCGGTTGCTACCATCATCTTCGATAACCAGGTCCAGCATCCGGGATGAAAAATAGGGGTGCTCCCCCCGTACGGCGGCGAGCAGGGCCGTCTGATCCCAGCTCATCCGGCCCCGGTCATTGTTGTCAGCCGCCAGGGCAACGCGGTAAGCGTCCTGTACCGGGTGTTTTCCCAGGTCGTCACGCTCGGTCAGCGAGATGCCCGTCCTTACCTGGACGCCCAGCTCGAAGGGACTCAGGGTAATTGGTCGCGGCCAGTCCGCCAGCACCCTGCGCGCCG